>JAHBWE010000003.1:0-300000 GCA_019637155.1 Labilithrix sp.
GGGCCGCATGACCGACTCGGGTTTGCCCGATAGGGCGAAACCCGAGTCAGAACGTCTTCGCGAGCCCGAGGTTCAGGCCGACGGTCATGAAGTGATCGCTCCGCGCCGCGAGCCACGCCGGGATCGCGGGCCCCTCGTACGACACGGTCGTCAGCGGCATGCGTGTCGCCCCTTCGAGGCGGAGGCTCCAGTCCGGATGGAGCATCACGTCGAGCCCGACTCGTACCGACGGACCGATCGTCGTCCCCGTGACGTCGAGCGCGCCCTCCGGACGAATGCTCGGAGCGATCTTGAATTGCACGCTGTTGTGCTGAATGAGGAAGCCGGGAGAGAAGACGAGCGTGAGCCGCCGCGCGAGATAGAGCCCCTTCTCGAAGGAAAGCTCGATCGGGATCATCGACGCGATGATGTTCTCCCCGCCGTAGCCGGCCAGGTATGCGCCGCTGACGCGCAGCGCCACCTCCGACCAGCCGAGGAGCGACGACAGGTCGTAGCCGACGGACGCGCCACCGCCGAAGAACGCGGTCGGTGGAAGGAACCGCTGCGACCTCTCCTCCGTGAACGCGACCGACGAGCTGCTCGCGGTGACGGCGCCCGCGCTGACGAAGGGCGTCAGCGAGAGGCCGATCTGAGGATATTCGCTCAGCCGCGCGCCGTCGGTGATCTCACCGGCGCGAACGTCGAGGTACGACGGCTTCTCGTCGGCCGCGTCGCCGCCAGGCCCGAGGTCGATGACCTTGAGGTATCCGATACGATCGCCGCCGGCGTCGCGGATCTCGAAGCCGTAGCCGACGCGGACGCCTTCCGCTTCGCCGAGGTTCACCGCGAGCCCCTCCTTGCGGAACGAGAGGACACCGAAGAGCTTCCACCCTTCGACGCTGCGCGCCTCCTTCTGCAGGCTCCGCGCGAGCTGAAAGGCACGCACGCGCACCTCGCACGTGGTGACGTCGTCCGGCTCTCCGGTCCGCATCGCCTTCCGGCACGCGGCGCTCATCCGTTCGTCGATCGTCTCGGCCGCGTGCGTCACCGGCCCATCGCCCGCCGCGAAGCATGCCGGGACGCCTCCCCTTCCGGCGGCGATCTTCTCCGCGATGCAGCCTACGTCGGGGACGGCGCTGATCTGCTGCGGGAGCTGAGCCGCGGTGTCGATCGCGGCGACGAGGTCCACGCCACCGACCTGGATGTTGTTCGTGACGTCAGCGGCGGTCGAGGCCGCCGCGTCGCTCGCCCGGTCGGCGATGCCGGGAACACTCGCCGACACGACGGCGACCTTGCGGAACTGCGAGCCGTCGCGCTTGAAGATGGCGAGCGACGCGTTCACCTCGAGGTCGGGCGTCTTGACCGTCCGCTCACCGCCGTCCTTCGACTTGGCGCGATGCTCCGCCCACTTGATCGCGTGGCCGGTGACGACGGGGAACGCCACGTAGTCGGTGCAGCGAATCGAGTACCGCGCGAAGGCGGCCTCGCGCCGCCGGCGGTCGCCGTCGTCGTCGGCGTCGGAGATCGGCGTCGCGAGGAACGCTTCGACGTCGGCGATCGGCAGCGTCTCCGCCGACTCCCACCCGGGCTTCGCCGCGAGGTCGACGAGGACGTTGTCGAAGCGCGGCATGGGGAAGCGCGCGGCGAACACATCGCGCAGCAGGCGCGCGGGGCGTGTCTTGGCGACGCTGGGATCTTCCTCGAGCCGCTCCGCTCCACCAATCGCGAAGAGGACGAGGCGTTGCTTCTCGTATCGCGTCGCGCTCGTTTTCGTCGCACGCGGCGCGCAGAAGTCCAGGACCGCGCCCTTGATTCGAGGAGACGACGGCGACGCGCCGGCCCCGCTCGGCGGTTGTCTCGCGCCGGCCGGCTCGCCCTCCGTCACCGCTCTCTCTCCCGCGCCCTTCTCGCTCACGCCCTTCTCGCCTACGCCCTTCTCACCCGCAGCCTTCTCGCCCGCCACCTTCTCGCCCGCAGCCTTCTCACCACCAGCCTTCTCGACCACGCCCTTCTCGCCCGTCCCCTTCTCGCCCGCAGGTGGAGCTGTCGCCGCGGTGTTGGGTTGCGCGTGTTCCTCCGCGTAGGCGACCTCGGCCTCGGTCCCGACGCCCGCGTAGCGGGAGAGCCACACCTTCCAGCACGCGGTTGCGTCGCCGACCTTCTGCTGCGCCCGACAATCGGCGAATGCGGTCGTCGCTGCAGCGGGCTTCGGCGGAGGGCTCGTCGTCTGAGCGCTCGAGCTCACAGACGAGCTGAGCCCAAGCGCGGCACCGACCACGACGACCCCTCGATGCCGGCGGAGCGTGCACACGGCGATGTCACGGATCCACCCCATCCCACGCTTCTCTCATAAACCATAGTTCATGTCTACAAGACTCATCGTTCATCGTATGGACCGACGCACTACGAAATCCTCTCATCGTGCGTATCGGGACGGAGATCCGACGGCGACGAACATCGATGAGCTGGTCGCTCGAGGAGCTCGCCCATCGATCGGGTCTCTCGGCGCGCTACCTGAGCAGCGTGGAGAACGACAAGTCGGATCCGTCGCTCTCGACGCTGAGCGCGATCGGGCGCGCGCTCGGCGTGGACCCCGGCGAGCTGCTCGGCACGCGCGACCTCTCGCCGGCGGCGATGGAAGCCGGACGTGCGTTCGCCTCCTTGTCGCGCGATGCGCAGCGTACGGTCCTCGACCTGATGCGCCTCCTCAACCGCCGTACCGGCCGACGCGCGACGTAACTCGCAGCTCCCCGTTCACGTCGTGCGGTGCCGCGCTCTTCGTAGCCGTGATTTGGGCCCGCACGAGAAGCCGGCCTTTCGCCACGTCGTCGGTATGGGGCACTGGCAGGATCTGCCGTTCGCAACGCCTCGCGGCACCAACGCGCCAAAGCGACCTCCCACGCGCGCCCACGCCACGCGCACCCCTTGCTCGACGGCGCGGCCGTCGTTCGACCCGCCGCCGAGGTGCGCGAGATCGCATGCCACGCCCCTTGCTCGACGGCGGGGGCTCGACGTCACACGGTGACCGCTCGGTCAGGTGTCGGGCGCGGGCTCCTCGTCGTCGCCAGGGTCCTGACCTCCGCCGCTGCCGTCGCGACGGCGACCTCCCTCGCGGCCGCGGCCGCCCTCGCGGCCGTCGTCGTCGTCGTCGGTGCTCGCCTCCGGGGGGAGGCGGCCCGCCGCGCGGCTCGGATCGTCGGTGCAGCGGCGGGTCTTGTCCTGCTGCTCGATGCAGACGAGGCCCTCGCGGCAGTCGGTCGCCACGAAGCACTCGGCTCCGGCTCCCGCGAGCTTCGACGAGCCGCACGCCGCGAGCAGCCCCGTCGGCAGGAGCGCCCCGACGAGCACGAGCGTCGCGCGGCCTCGGCTCCTCATCCGACGATCATCACACGATCGTGAGGAGAAGATCGCCCTCGTTGACCGCCTGGCCCTCGGAACATGCGATCTTTTCGACCTTGCCCGCCTGCGGCGCCTCGACCGGCATCTCCATCTTCATCGACTCGAGGATGACGCAGGTCTGGCCCTCGGTCACGGTGTCCCCCTCCTTCACCTCGATCTTCCAGACCGTCCCCGTGATGTGTGCGTTCACGTTCGCCATGGTGGGCATCCTCTCCCGGGGCGCTCGTGAGGCGCAAGCAAAGGATCGGCGAACCTCGCGTGTTCGCGACATAACGTTTGCGAAGCCGCTCGGCCGCGGGTAACTTTTTTCTCCAAGGACCACGACATGGCGGAACAGAAAGAGTCCTCGGTTCTCTTCTCTCTCAAGGAGCTCATGAACCTTGAGGAGGACCGCATCAAGCAGGAGGACGCGGAGAAGAAGCGCAAGGCCGACGCCGAGGTGCAAGCGCGCCTCGACGCCGAGCGGAGCGCGCGCGAAGCCGAAGAGGCTCGCCTCAACGCCGAGCAGGAGCGCCGGCGCCAGGAAGACCAGCGGCAGCGCGAGGAGACCGCGCGCCTCGAGGCCATCCGGCAAGGCGAGGTCGAGCGTGCCCGCGTCGACGCCGAGAACCAGGCCCGGCACCGCGCGATGCAGCAGCAGCAGGACCACGAGCGTCAGCTCGCGGCCCTCTCGCAAGACAAGAAGAAGAAGCAGCTCACGTACGTCATCGTCGGCGTCGTCGCCGTCCTCATCTTCGGCGGCGCGGGCGGCGGCTACGCGTTCTGGTCGTCGCAGCAGGAGGCCGCGCGCATCCAGGCCCTCAAGGACGAGGAGATCGCCGCGAAGAACCAGCAGCTCGAGAAGCTGATGGCCGATCTCAAGACGCAGCAGGAGCAGATGACCGCCGCGCAGAGCGAGCTCGCGAACGCGAAGAGCGACGCCGACGTCGCGATCGCCAAGGCCAAGCTCGCCGAGGCGCAGAAGCAGCAGCAGCAGACGCAGGCGAACATCGCCGCCGTCCGCGCGGGCAAGGGCCCGAAGCCGGCCACCAACACGAGCAGCGGCGGCGGCAGCACGAAGTGCAACTGCCAGCCCGGCGACCCGCTCTGCGGCTGCGTGCAGTAAACGCGCTCGCCTCAACGCAGTCGAGCGCGTTGCTGGAAAGCTGATAGAAGCGATCGGTGATGTCCTCACCGGTCGCTTTTGCTTTGGACCTCCCTAGCCTCGCGGAGGCGCGCGACGCTGCGCGGGAGGTCGCGCCCGCGGTCGGGATGGTGAAGGTCGGCCTCGAGCTGTTCGTGCAGGCCGGCCCCGAGGCGGTGAAGATCGGGCGCGAGGTCGAGCGGCCCGTCTTCCTCGATCTCAAGCTCCACGACATCCCCGAGACGGTGGAGCGCGCGGTGGCGCAGGCCTCGAACCTCGGCGCGCGGCTCGTCACCGTGCACGCGAGCGGCGGGCGCGCGATGTTGCGGCGCGCGGTGAAGCGCGCGGAGACCGAGGGCGGGACGCTCGCGATCTGCGCGGTGACGATCCTCACGTCGCTCGACGACGGCGACCTCGACGACGTCGGCATCAACGTCACGCGCCGCGTCGCGCCGTTCAACCCCGCCGCGATCCGCGAGGCCGCCCCCGCGCCCGCGAAGGAGCCGTCGCGCGCGAGCCTCGCCGCGCTCGGCCTCGCCGAGCTCGCGTACGAAGAGGGCGTCCGCTGGTTCGTGTGCAGCGCGGCCGAGGTCGCGTCGCTCCGCGCGAAGCTCGGGCCCGGCGCGACGATCGTGACGCCCGGCATTCGTCCCGCCGACGCGAGCGCGGGCGATCAGAAGCGCGTCGCGACGCCCGAGCAGGCGATGAAGGACGGCGCCGACTGGCTCGTCGTCGGCCGCCCCATTCGCGACGCGGCGAACCGCCTGGAGGCCGCGCGCGCGATCGCCGAAGCCGCCGCCGCCGCACGCGCATCATGAGCCGCCTCGCCATGAGCCGCCTCGTCGCCGACCGCCGCGAAACGCGGGGGCGCGAGTGAGCCGCCTCGCCATGAGCCTCGTCGCCGACCGCCGCGAAACGCGGGGGCGCGGGTGAGCCGCCTCGTCACCGGCCTTCAGCCGGTCCGGGAGGCGATCCGCGTCCATGGCGAGCGCCTCGAGCGCGTGCTGGTGGAGGAGCGCGGCGGCCCCCAGATCGAAGCGGTCGCGCGCTTCGCGACGGATCGCGGCGCGACGGTGGTGCGCGTCCCGCGCGGCGAGCTCGACTCGCGGTCGAAGGGCGCGCGCCATCAAGGCGCGATCGCGTACGCGCCCGATCTCGCGCTCGTGGAGCTCGAGGACCTCATCGCCGACCTCGCGCGCCTCCGCGTCATCGTCGCGCTCGACGAGATCGAGGACCCGCAGAACTTCGGCGCGGTGATCCGCTCCTCCGTCGCCCTCGGCGCGGGCGCGATCGTCTGGCCCGAGCACCACTCGGCGCCGCTCTCTCCCGCGACGTTCCGCGCGTCGGCCGGCGCGGTCGAACACGCGAAGCTTTGCCGCGTGAGCTCCCTCGGCTCGGCGCTGGAGCGGCTCCATGCGGCAGGAGTGCGGTCGATCGGCCTCGACGCGAACGCCGACAAGGTCATCGCCGACGTCCCGGTCGACGGGCCCCTCCTCCTCGTCGTCGGCGCGGAGGGAAAAGGCCTGCGAAAACCGATCAAACGCGCCTGTTCCGAGCTCGCGCGCCTGCCCATGAGCGGCGCGATCGACTCCCTGAACGCCTCGGTCGCGGCCGGAATCGCCCTCTACGACCTGATCCGGCGCCAAGATCCAGCTTGAACGGCGCGGCGGAGATCAACTACCTTGCCGCGCAACATGAGCTTCGTAGCCAAGGGTCTCGGCCTCAGCCTCCTCGTCCTCGCCACCTCGCTCTACGCGTGCGGCGACAACAAGCCCCCGCCCGCCGCCCCGGAGACGCCCCCGGCGTCCGAGGGAGACGGAGGCGCTGACATGCCGGGCACGGCCGACGGCGCAGACGGTGGCACGGCCGCCGCCGAGCCCGCCCCGCCCCCCGCGCCGAAGCTCGATCTTCCGGCCGAGTCGGCGAAGCTCAAGGTGAAGCTGAAGGGCAAGGCGACGGAGATCGAGATCAAGTCCGACGGCACGGTCAACACCGCCGGCAAGCCGACCCACAAGGTCACGGGCATGGAGCTCCAGGACAAGGACGGCAAGGGGCTCCTCAAGGCCGACGTCGACGGCAACATCACGAACGGCGAAGGCGCGGCGTACGCGAAGTTCGATGGCGACGACCTCGCTGGCCTCGACGGCTCGAAGTTCACCGTCGCGGACGAGGGCGTGTCCCAGATCGACGCGAAGGGCAAGAAGACGGCGCTCGGCACGGCCGAGGGCATCGGCTCCGCGAAGAAGGCGTCGGCGCTTGTCGTCGCGTACAGCGTGTGGGGCGCCAAGCCGCCCGCGGCTCCCAAGCCGAAGAAGTGAGCGCGGACTCCGTCCGGACCGAAAAAAACGGGACGGTCACGACGATCGTCCTCGCGCGGCCGGCGGTGAAGAACGCCGTCGACCGCGCCGCCGCGGAGGCCCTTTCGCAGGCTTTTCGCGAATTCGACGCTGATCCCGCTTCGCACGTCGCCGTCCTCTACGGGGAGGGCGGCGTGTTCTGCGCGGGGGCCGATCTGAGCGGCGTCGCGAAGGGGCTCTCGCACGCGAACCGAGTCTCGCCGGAAGGCGACGGACCGCTCGGGCCGACGCGGATGTTCCTCTCGAAGCCGGTGATCGCGGCGGTGGAGGGCCACGCCGTTGCGGGCGGGCTCGAGCTGTCGCTGCTCTGCGACCTGCGCGTCGCGGACGAGACCGCCGTATTCGGTGTATTCTGCAGGCGTTTCGGCGTCCCCCTCATCGACGGCGGGACGGTGCGCCTCCCGCGCCTCATCGGCCTCTCGCGCGCGCTCGACCTGATCCTCACCGGCCGCGCGGTGGACGCCGAGGAGGCCCTCGCGATCGGGCTCGCGAACCGCGTCGTCCCGAAGGGCACCGCGCGCGCGGCGGCGGAGGAGCTCGCGGCGCAGATCGCGGCGTTCCCGCAGCGTACGATGCGCGGCGATCGCCGGAGCGCGTACGAGTCCCTCGCCCTCCCGCTCGATCGCGCCATCGCGAACGAGTTCGCGATCGGCCTCGAGTCACTCGCGAGCGGCGAAGCGGTCGCCGGCGCGACCTCGTTCAAGAGCGGCAAGGGCCGGCACGGCACCTTCGGCGACTGATTCTTCAACGCTGCCCGCCTGGCATTTGCAACATTCTGCCGCAATTCGTTGGGGACGACGTCACTGAAAATTTCCTGAACCGCACGCCAAGTGTGCGTCGTTGTTCGAGAATTCGTGACCTTCATGCACCCACATGAGCGCTGGAAATCGCGTTCGGAAGCGTCGATCCAGGCACCCATGATCAAACCGTGCACGTGCGGGATTCGCGCGTGAATCGCGATCGGCCCGCAACTTGAAGTAGCTCGTCTCCGATGCGCCTCGCACTTGCTCTCGTGGTTGCCACTGTCGCCGTCGGTTGCTCGAGCGCCGTCACCGAGCCGGACGAGAAGGGCGACACCGCTTCGCTCATCGTCGGCGGCACCGCGGCGAGCATCGAGGCGTGGCCGGGCATGGCGCAGCTCGAGACGGCGCAGGGTCCGCAGTGCGGCGCGACCCTCATCGCGCCGGAGTGGGTCGTCTCCGCTGCGCACTGCTTCAACGTCGGGCAGCGGAACGGCGGTTGGACGCGCGTCGCGTTCGGTCGCCAGAACAGCAACGCCGGCGGCGGCGAGGTCGTCACCGTCGCGCAGGCGTTCCAGCACCAGCAGTACAGCGACGCGACGATGAACAACGACATCGCGCTCATCAAGCTCTCGCGCCCGGTGACGCGTCAGCCGGCGAAGGTCATGACCGCGTCCGACTGGGCGACGCTCGGCAAGGCCGGCACGCAGCTCACCGTCGTCGGCTGGGGCGCGACGCGCGAAGGCGGCAACATGGTGGCGGACCTCCGCCAGGTCACCGTCCCGCTCATCGGCAACGCGGAGTGCGCGAGCATGAACATCGCGGGCGCGACGCTCGGTGAGAAGATGCTCTGCGCGGGCTTCCCGAACGGCGGCCGCGACGCGTGCCAGGGCGACAGCGGCGGCCCGCTCTTCATGCCGGTCGGCGGCACGCCGGTGCAGGTCGGCATCGTCAGCTTCGGCGAAGGCTGCGCGCGCGCGAACGCGCCGGGCATCTACACGCAGATCGCGGGCTACTACGATTGGATCAACCAGAACACGAACAACGCGCTCGGTCCGGCGACGCCCCCGCCGACGCAGCCGACGACGCCCGACAGCACGACGTCGAACGACACGGAGGAGTCTCCGGTCGAGACGCAGCCGACCAACACGGGCGACGTCGACACGACCACGGGCGACGTCGACGAGCCGACCGGCAGCAGCGACGACGACGAGGACGACGAGGACGAGCCCACCCCGAAGCCGAAGAAAAAGAAGAAGAAGTCAGCGCGCTCCGCGGCCTACCAGACGCAGGGCTGCGCGATGACGACGGGCCTCCCGACCACCGGCAGCGCCGGCTCCGCAGCGGGCCTCCTCCTCCTCGGCGTCGCGCTCGTCCACCGCCGCCGCCGCGCGAGCTGAGCTCACGGCTCGTCGACCTCGAAGCAGTAGACGCGCCCGTCGCGATCGTGCGTGGTACGGTCAGGGGTTCGTCATCGCTGGAGGCTCGAATGACTCGCGTTTTTCTGACCTTGCTTGGTGCTGGGCTGCTGGGGCTCGCTTGCAGCTCGTCTGACGACGGCGGCTCGCCCTCCTCGTCTTCAACGTCGTCGTCCTCGTCCTCGTCGTCGTCGTCCTCCTCCTCGTCGACGTCCGCTTCGTCGTCGGCGTCCTCTTCGGGGACGAACCCCGCGAGCGCGGTCGGGACGATCGAGGTCACGCTCGATGGTGCGCCGATCGAGCTGAAGGGCGCGACCGGCGCGATGTTGAGCAACAACTCGTCGCTCCTGAGGTTCTTCCGCAACAGCTTCGAAGGCGACCGGGACCCGGAGTCGACCGATCCGTTCAGCACGATCGAGATCCTCTTCGAAGAGACGAAAGGGCTGAAGCCCTTCGTCCTGCCCGACACGAACAACGGTCAGAAACGGCGCGCGGTGCTGAGCCACGGCCTCGAATACCGGTCGTCGATCGCGAACGCCAAGACGAAGAGCGACACGTTCAAGTACGAGGACGGACGGATCAAAGGCGCGTGGACGTTCGACGCTCCCGCCGGTGGACCGACCCAGCCGCTCCACGAAATCGTCGTCACCGTCGACGTCGCGGTGCCGGAGGAGATCCGCTAGCCGCGAAGGGCGTAGCGCGAAGCGCGAGGCACGGAACGCCCGGCGCTACGCCGCGCCGCGGGAGAAGGGCGCGGGCTCGAGCAGCGGGCGGAGGGGCTTCAAGAGCTCCATCACCTGCTGCGTGAGCGCGGCCTGGGCGTCGCGCGGGAGGAGCGACTCGGCCTGGAAGAGCGCGAAGCCGACGTAGTCGTTCATGAGGCCGACGAGCCAGGCGTCGGGATCGTCGCCCGCGAGCATCGCGATGTTGCTCGCGATGCGGGTCGGCTTCAGGGTGCCGTCGACCGAGGCCGGGCCCGCGCCCATGAAGAGCGGATCGTAGACGCCGCCGCCGGTCGCGAAGCGCGCGAGGCCCTCGCGGAGCTCGGGCCCCTTCCCCGCCTCGTCGCACTTCTCGTGGATCGCCGCGAGCGCCGGGTTGAACGCCTCGACGATCGCCTCCGGTCCGCGCGGGCGCGGGGCGATGACGTACGCGCAGCCGCCGGCGACGAGCTGGAACGACGCGCGCGTGATCTCGAACTCGAGCTGCCCGATCGCGCGGCCGATGTCGGCGATGCTCTTCACGCCGTCCATCTTGCCGAAGACCTCGGCGAGCTCGTCGGGCGGCTTGCGCCCCGGCACCGGCACCGGGATGAAGCTGTCGTTCGGGATCTTCTCGCGGAAGAACCGCATCTCATCCATGCGCCGCGCCGCCTCCATCAGGAGGCCGCCCGCGTTGAGGTTGTGACGGCGGATGATGTTCTTCTCTTCGTAGCGATCGAAGAAGTAGAACGCGCCTTCGCTGACCTGGACCGCGGAGTAGAAGATCTCCTCCACCTGCCGCGCCATCATCGCGTAGAGCGTGTCGGCGGGGACCATCCCGAGGTCGATCGCGGTCTCGCCGAGGCGCTTGTTCGTCTCGGCGCTCGTCATGACGACCTTCTCGAGCTGCTCGCGCGTGAGGACGCCGAAGCGATAGAGCGTCTCGCCGATGCGCTCCTCCGCCACCGTCGTCGACGCGTGGATGACGGAGCCGTGATCGAAGTAGAACGAGCGCGTGCCCGCCTCCGCGAGGACGATGAGCTCGCCGATCCATTGCGACTGCGCCGCGAGCGCGACGATGTCCGAGAGCGCGCCCGGCGTGCGGATCTCGCCCGCGAGCTTGAGCACCGCGTCGCCGCTGCTCATGCTCCGCGCGATGATGAGATCGCGCGGCGACGCGATGAGGCGCCACTCCCCCGCCCGCGGACGCAGCTGCTGGCTCGCGACGCGCCCGAGCGGATGAACCGTCCCGGTCCCGTCGATGCGCAACAGGTCGTCGCGATCCGAGGCCATGCCTCCCTAACCTATCAGGTCGCAGCGCGATTGGGTGACGCTTGGACGCGAGCGGAAAGGCATGCGCGAGTCGAAGCTCGAACGCTACGGTTCTCCCTCTCGGGGGTCCGGGGCGGCGCAGCGCGCTTCGCGCGGAGAGGCCCCGGCGGGGTGAGCTCGAGAGGGGCTGGCCCCTCTCGAACAAGAAAACTCAGCTCTCGGCAGGCGGCGGGACGCTCTTGCCGTTGTCGCTCTTGTCGCCTTCCTTCGCGTCCTTCGCAGCCGCTTTTTCTCGGGTCGGCTGCTCCCCAACCTCTAATTCGGTCTCGCCGAAGACGACCTGCATCTTGCCGGCGGTGGAGGACAGCTTCACCTCGAGCGACTTCGCGCGGATGATCGTGTTGTCCTTCACCGAGCCCGACAGCTGGATCTTCTCCACGTCGAACTCGCCCGCGAGCGAGCCCTCGCTCTTCAGCTCACCCGCCTTCACCTTGCCCGAGACGGTGCCGCTCCCGGCGACCGTCAGCGACGGTGCCTGCACGTCTCCTTCGATCCCGCCCTTCACGAGGACGGGGCAGGTCGAGGACATGGAACCTTTGAACGTGGTCCCCTCTTCGACCAGCGTACGTTTTTCGGTCGCCGAACTCAGGTTGCTCATGTCGCTCTCCTACCTTTTGCCCTTACCGCCGCCGGAACCATTGCCGCCACCGCTCTCGGCCGGCGTATTCGACTTCGTGATCTTCATGCGGAGCTGACAGCCGGGCTCGAACGCGAACCGCGTGTTCTCGGCCGGCTGCTGCACCGCTCCAACCATGGCGCCCGTCGACGAGATGACGAGCGAGTGCGCGCCGACGATCGCCGGCCCGCTCTGCTTCTTGCCCGCCGGCTTGCCGTCGAGCGTGTCGAAGAACTTCCCCTTGATCGTGATGTTGCCCGCGCCGGTGATCTGGCACCCGGCCAGCATGCCCTCCGCGCCGATGAGGAGCTCGGTGCCGCGACCGAGCGCGATCGTGCACGACTCGAAGAGGCTCTCGATCTCGACCGTCGCGCCCTCGTCGAACTGGAGCGACGCGTTGCGGAGCACGTCGCCGCGGCCGAAGAAGCGGTGGTTCGCGGCGCGCGCCTCGTGCACCGCCGCCGCCGGCGTGCGCGGCAGCTCGCCGGAGAGCACGCCCTGCACCTGGCCCGCCGCGACGCGGACGGAGCCGTCGGCGTTCGGGCTGTTGTCGAGCCAGTCCGCCTTGATGCCGGAGAGCTGCGCGCCCTTCGCGGTGAGGCCGTGGACCTTCGCGCCGGTGAGGTTCGCGCCTTCGAGCTTCGCGTCGGTGAGCGTCGCGTTGCGGAGGTCCGCGTTGGTGAGGTCGGCGTTGGCGAGGTTCGCCTTGCCGAGGTCGACCTTCGAGAGCACCGCGCCGACGAGCTTCACGCCGCGCGCCTTGATCCCGCGCATCTGCGCGTCGGCGAGCGTCGCGCCGGTGAAGTCGCCGTCCTCGAGGTTCGAGTCGTTGAGGTTGGCGTTCGTCAGCTCCGCCTTCATCATCTTGACGGCGCCGAGGTAGCACTCGCCGAGATCTGCGTGCGTGAGGACGGCGCCGGCGACGTCGGCGCCGCCGAGGTTCGCGAGATCGAGCTGGGCGTGGGTGAGGCGCGCGCCGGAGAGGTTCGCTCCCTGGAGGTTCGCGCCTTCGAGGTTGGCGCGCGACAGGTTCGCGCCCGCGAGCTGCGCGCGCTGGAGGTTCGCGCCTTCGAGGTCCGCGTTGTCCAGGTTCGCGTCGCGCAGGTCCGCGCCGGAGAGGAACGCCTCGCAGAGGTTCGCGCTCTTCAGGTTCGCGTTGCGGAGCTTCGCGCCTTCGAGGTTGGCGCCGACCATGTCGCAACGACGGAAGCTCGCGCCTTCGAGGATGGCGTTCGCGAGGTTGATGCCGGAGAGATCCGCGCGATCGATCTTCTCGCCGCGTTTGACTTTGCTGACGACGGCATCCGCGGTGAGCTCGGCCATGACGTTTTCTTTCTCGACGATGAGGAGAACGAAGTTATCTGCTTCGCGTTAGGAGTTTCAACACCGAAGTCGCAGTCAGCCTTCGGGCGAGCGGTACTTGTCGGCAGCTTCTTCCAGGTAGTCGGAGAGCTGGGTGATGCGTTGGGCGAAGGGGACCTTTTCGATCCCCTGGAGGCGGTCGACCTCGCCGAAGCGGGCGAGGAGGACGCTGATCTCGAGCCAGGCTTCTTCGCGGCCCTTGAAGTGCTCGCGCTTCTTCGCCTTCGCGTCGGAGCCCCAGCCGTTGGCCGCGTCTTCGTAGCCGTCGTGATGGGTCTTGAGCTCCTTCGCGAGCGCGGCGAGGCGTTCGCGCTCGGCCGCGCGCGCGTCGGTGGGCGACGAGGCCTTGAGCTCGTTGCGGTAGGCGTCGACGCGCTCGACGATGCGCGTCGCGACCTCGAGCGGGATGCCCGCGACATGGGAGATGTCGTTCGCGTTCGCCTCGAACAGCACGGTGAGGCTCGTGAGGCCGGCGGCGTGGAGCTTGTCGATCGTGACCTTGCGCACGTCCGGGATCTGGAGGAGCAGCGCCTGCACGATGACGGCCTCGCGCTGCGTCTTGTCGCGATCGAGCGCGAAGGCCTGCGGGAGGATGTCGACGAGCGCGTTGTACGTCTCGAGGAGGCGCTGCTTCTCGACGCTGTCGAGCATCTGTCCGCCGGCCTCGTTCGATCGATCGAGCTCGATCGCGAGCTTGCCGAGGGCGACCTCGAGCTCGGCGAGCTCGAGCCGCTCCGCCGCGCGCCGCAGCGTGCGCACGGGCGGCAGACAGATGTGGATCCAGTCGCGCGTGACCTCGCCCCACTTCACGTCGATCATGAAGTCGCGCACGTGGCGCATGTGGTTCGCGGCGAGCTCGGAGAAGAGCTCGCGCACGGGCTGGAGATCGAGGACGAGGCGGCCGGGCTGCGACTGCACGTCCTCCGAGACGAGCGCGTCGAAGGCGGAGGCGATCGAGCCGTCGTCGAAGTCGTCGAGGACGCCCTGCGCCTGCGCCGGCGGCGGGCGCGGCGACGGCGGCGCGGTCGAGATGTGCTCGCCGAGCGCGATCGCGGCGAGCTGCTGCGAGGCGCGCGACGGCCTCGGCAGCCCCGCGCGCGCCGAGGCGGGCGCCGGCTCGTCGAACTTGGGGACGATCGAGTCGGGGATGCGGTCGACCGTGTCCACCGGCGCGGCGCCGGAGGCTTGCGGCGCCGGCATCGCGCGCTGGGTCGGGAAGCGGGGCGCGGGGCGCGCGGGGAACGCGGCGGCGGGGGTGCCCGGGCGCGGGAGGTTCGGGCGCGGAGGGACGTGCGCGCCGAGGTTCGGGCCGGTGACGGCGGACGCGCCGAGCGGGCGACCGAAGGTGCCGCCGGTCGGCGAGGTCAGCGTCGCGCGCGGCGGATCGGGCTTCGTCGCGACGGCGGGCGCGGTGCCCGGCTTCGGCGAAGGCTGCGGCGTCGGCGGACCGACCTGCGCGGCGAGCCCGGTGCGCGAGCTGCGGGGGCTGCTGCTCGGAGGCTCGGGCTTCACCGCGGGCATGCGCATCGTCGAGTCGATCCGTGTCTGCGCGGTGTCCTCGTCGCTGTCGGAGAGCGAGTAGCGACCGGGCGACGGGCGACCTGCCTTCTTCTCTCCCGACGTCGAGGGCTCGACCGCCGCGCGGCTACCCGACTCTTCGACGGGCGGCGGCGCATTGTCGTCGGGCGACCGCGAAGTCGAGCTCATGTCGCCGTCCTCGCGAGATCGTGCCGCACTCTTCGAGCATAACAGCGTCTTTCCCGTTCCTCGTCTCACGAAATCGCATCGTCGTCGCGAATCGTCGCGCGGAGTCGGGCACGGAACGTGCTCGCCGTAGCTTTTGCTAACGAAGCTCGGCGACCTGCTCGCCGAAGATCTTCTCGAGGCCGGAGAGGACTTCGTCGCTGACTTCGACCCGGAAATCCCGGCCGAGCGAGAGCAGCGCCTCGGCGCCGTCTTTCATCGCGAGGACCAGCGACACGGGACAATTCCCCTCCGACTTGCCGAGGACGGCCGCCATGCGGTCGAGGTGGGCCGGCGTCGTCTTCTCGGCGAGCAGCCGAATGGCGACCGCCTTCGTATCTCGCTTGACGGACTCGGAGAGGAGCGTCGCCTCGTTGATGAAGAGCGTCGGCTCGCGCGGACCTTCCTCCGCGCCGTCGTCCTCGCCGTCGTCGCGCCGCGGGAAGCTGACCTTGGCGGTGAGGAGCACCGGCTCGCCGCTCGTGAGCGTCGGCGCGAGCTGATCGATCTGGTTGCCGCGCACCTTGCACGTGACGCGGCCGGTGAGGTCCTCGAGCTCGAGGAACGCGACCTTGCCTCCGCCGTCCTTGAAGATGCGCTCGCGGTAGCCCTCCACCGTGCCGACGACCTTCACGAGCGCCCAGTCTTTCATCGTCGAGAGCGAGTTGATCGGCACCGCGTCGAGCTTCGCGAGCCCGCCCGTCCCGCGCACGTACCGCTCGAGCGGGTGCCCGGAGACGAAGAAGCCGAGGGCCTTCTGCTCGCGCACGAGCATCTCGCGCCGGTCCCACGGCTCGGCGCGTTTGTAGCCGCCGGCCGCGGGGGCGCCCCCGTTCGCGGTCTTCGGCGGCGCGGCGTCGAAGAGCCCGAAGAGGTTGGTCTGCCCGCGCTCGCGGTCGCGGCTCGCCGCGCGCGACCGCTCGAGCGCGATGTCGATCGACTCGAACGCGTCCGCGCGCGTGATGCCGCGCGACGCGAGGGTGGAGTCGAACGCCCCGCACTGCACGAGCGCCTCGAACACGCCTTTGTTCACGCGCTTCGCGTCGACGCGCGACGCGAAGTCGAAGAGGTCGACGAACGGCCCGCCTTCCTTCCGCGCCTCGAGCAGCGCCTCGAGCGCGGCGCCGCCGAGCCCGCGCACCGCCCCGAGCCCGAACCGGATCTGCGGCCCGCACCGATCGCGCGCGACGCTGCTCTTCGCGTTGCGAGGGATCTTCTTGTCCCCGTTCGGATGCGTGTAGACGACCTTGAAATCGATGTCGCTCTCGTTCACGTCGGGCGGGAGCACGGTGACGCCCATCGCGCGCGCGTCGGCGATCGTGCGGACGACCTTGTCGATCTTCTCCTTGTCCGACGTCATGATCCCGCAGAGCAGCTCCGCGGGGTAATGCGCCTTCAGGAACGCGGTCTGGTACGTGATCAGCGCGTACGCGGCGCTGTGACTCTTATTAAACCCGTAACCCGCGAAATACTCGAGTAGCCCGAAAATCCTGTCTGCGTCCTCCTCCGTGACGCCGTTGTTCAGGGAGCCCTCGACGAAGATGCCCTTTTGTTTGGCCATCTCCTCGGGCTTCTTCTTGCCCATCGCGCGGCGGAGGAGGTCGGCGCCGCCGAGGGAGTAGCCCGCGAGCGCCTGCGCGATCTGCATGACCTGCTCCTGGTAGACGATGACGCCGTAGGTCGGGACCAGGATGTGGTCGACCTTGTCGTGCATCTGCGCGATGGGCTTCCGGCCGTGCTTGCAGTCGACGAAGTCCTTCACCATGCCGGTGCCGAGCGGGCCCGGGCGGTAGAGCGCCACCGCCGCGACGATGTCCTCGAACGCGTCCGGCTGCAGGTCCTTGAAGAGCTGCTGCATGCCGCTCGACTCGAGCTGGAACACGCCCTTCGTCTCGCCCGACGCCATCAGCTGGTAGCTCGCGCGGTCGTCGAGGCCGATCGTGTTGATGTCGAACTTGTCCTTGCCCTCTTTTCCTTGCTGGTCGGGGCGCGCGTGGATGCGCGCCTGCGCGATGTCGATGACGGTGAGCGTCTTCAGGCCGAGGAAGTCGAACTTGACGAGGCCCGCCTGCTCGACGTCGTCCTTGTAGTACTGCGTGATGAAGCCTTCGCTCTTGCCGTCCTTGAAGACCGGGACGTGGTCCCAGAGCGGGCCCTCGCTGATGACGATGCCGGCCGCGTGCTTGCCGGCATGGCGCGTGAGGCCCTCGAGCTTGATCGCCTCGTCGAGGAGCTGCTTGATCTTCGGCTCGGTCTCGTAGCGCGCCTTCAGCTTCGGCTCGATGCCGAGGCTCTCCGTGATCGTGTACGTCTCCGCCGGCGTCTTGTTCGGGATCAGCGAGGCGACCTGCTGCGCCTCGAACGGCGGGATCGCGAGCGCGCGCGCGACGTCCTTGATGACGCTCTTCGCCTTCAGCTCGGCGAAGGTCGCGATCTGGCCGACGCTCGTCTCGCCGTATTTCTTCTGCACGTACTGGATGACGCGCTCGCGCTTGTCCATGCAGAAGTCGACGTCGAAGTCGGGCATCGAGACGCGCTCGGGGTTGAGGAAGCGCTCGAAGAGGAGGTTGAACGGGATCGGATCGAGGTCCGTGATCCGCATCGCGTACGCGACGATGGAGCCGGCGCCGGAGCCGCGGCCGGGGCCGACCGGGACCCCGTTCTCTTTCCCGAACCGGATGAAGTCCCAGACGATGAGGAAGTAGCCCGGGAACTTCATCTGGCAGATGACGTCCGCCTCCCAGGCGAGGCGCTTCCGGTACGCGTCCTTGTCGACGGTCTTGCCGACCGCCTCGAACTCGGCGAAGCGCGCCTCGAGCCCGTCGGCCGCGACCTTGCGGAAGTAGGTCGGCTCGTCCATCCCCTCCGGGACGCCGAAGGAGGGGAGCATCGGGTTGCCGAGCTTCAGCTTCAGCTGGCACTTCTCGGCGATCTCGAGCGTCGCCTTGATCGCCTCCGGCTCGTCGGGGAACGCCGCGCTCATCTCCGCCGGCGTCTTGAGGAACATCTCGTGCGAGCCGTGGTGCCGCTCCTTCGCCTCCTCGAACGAGCGCCCGGTCTTGATGCACGTCAAGAAGAGGTTCGCGTCCGCGTCGTCCTTCGTGCCGTAGTGGACGTCGTTCGTCGCGACGAGCGGGAGGTCCCAGCGCTTCGCGAGGTCCTTGAGGATGCCCTTCAGGATCGGCTGCTCGGGGAGACCGTGGTCCTGCAGCTCGACGTAGAGCGAGCCCGGCTCGAACATCTCCTTGAGCTGCCCGAGCATCTTCGCGCCCGCCTCCGGGCCTTGCTCGAGGATGCTCTGCGCGACGAGCCCGCCCATGCAGCCGGTGAGGCCGATGAGGCCCTTCGTCTTGCCGTCGAGCGCGGACAGCGGCACGCACGGGACGCCGGGAGGGCCGCCCGGATCGGGCTCGACGTAGCCGCGCGACACGAGCGCGACGAGGTTCTTGTAGCCCTCCTCCGTCGCCGCGAGCAGCGGCAGGTGGTGGCCGTGGCCGTTCACGACCACCTCGAGCTCGGCGCCGAGGATCGACTTGATGCCCGCGTCCTTCGCCGTCTTGTAGAAGGAGATCGCGCCGAACATGTTGCCGTGATCGGTCAGCGCGACCGCGTTCATCCCCTGCTTCTGGACGAGCTTGCAGAGGTTCTTCACCTTCAGCGCGCCGTCCAGCATCGAGTACTGCGAATGGACGTGCAGGTGAACGAACTCGCTCATCGCGGGCGATAGGAGCTACCAAGCTTTGTGCGCGCTGGAAAGCCACGGCGCCTCGCAGTACAAACCGAGCATGAGGCTCACGAGAGCGTTCGCGCTCGTCTCCGTCGCGCTCTCCGCCGTCGCGTTCGCTTGTGGAGGCTCGGAGAAGAACGCCGCGCCCGCGCCCGCGCCGAGCACGTCGGGGCGCGCGGGCGAGCCGCCCGGCCCCGAGGGCGCGCCCACGACCTCGACCGAGCTCCGGACCTACGCGCTCACGTCCTTCACGCTCGGCGATCTCGATCGCACCGGCAACGTCGAGCCGGAGGCGTGGCGCAAGCTCGGCTACGACGTCGACGGTCTCGTCACGAACGCGGAGACCGACCTCGCACGGACCTGCCAGGGCGCGCAGACCGGACGCGAGAAGCTCCTCGACGGCGACGACGGCATCGACAACTCGTTCGGCCGCAACATCGTCCCGCTCCTCTCGCTCGCCGGCGGCAGCCCGTCGAAGGCGCTCACCGCCGCGGCGGTGGACGGCCGCTTCACGCTCCTCGTGCAGGTGACCGGCTTCGTCGACGATCCCGCGCAGACGAACACCGGCCTCAGCGGCGGCGTGCTCTTCACCACGCCGTTCGGCGGCGTCGACTCCGGCATCCGCCCGAGCTTCACCACCGGCGACGACTTCCCCTACCTCGCGGAGCCGCAGCCGAAGTTCGAGAACGCGTACGTCGTCCGCGGCGAGCTCGTGAACGGCAAGGGCACCGGCGAGTTCCCTCTCCTCCTCTCGCTCGCGGGCTCCACCGTCCGCATCACGGTCCATCACGCGACGATCTCGTTCAAGCACGACCCCGCGAGCCAAGCGATCACCACCGGCACGATCTCGGGCGTGGTCGAGACGAAGGCGCTCGTCGACAGCATGGACGCCCTCGCCTCGCGCTTCCCCACCCCGATCTGCCCCGGCGAGCTCCTCGACAACATCAAGACCGCGATCGCGAACGCGAGCGACATCCTGCGCGACGGCGCGCAAGATCCGGCGCGCCCGTGCGACGGCATCTCGATCGGCCTCGGCTTCGAGGCCAAGCGCGTCGGCAACCCGACCACCGCCGGCCCGCCCTCGCCCGACAGCCAGACGAACCCGTGCGCCGACGCGGGGCCCTGATCAGAGCTGCGGATACGTTGCGGCGCCCGCCACGCCCGGCGTGCAGCCCGGCTTGTTCGCGCGCGCGGTCACGTTCGGGTAGCTCGAGCGCTCTGCGATCCCCGTCCAGCCGGCGTGCGTCTCGAGCGGGGCTTGCCACGAGTCGGCGGCGAGCTCCCTCTGCTGGAAGCTCGTGAACGAGTTCCAGTTCGTGCACCACACGCCGTCGGCCTCGTCGAGCGAACGCGTGAAGCTGCTCTTCGGGTTCGAGAGATCGTAGAGCGAGGACCACTCGCCCTCGTTCATCCCGAGGTGCGCCGCGATCTTCGTCGCGAAGCCCGACTCGTCGCCTTCGCGCGTGACGTACACGACGCGGTCGCAGCCCATGCGCTTGAGCACGAGGACCGGCGCGAGATCGCTCCAGCCGCCCGCGGAGTAACGGCCGTCCGGGAGCTTCACGAAGCGCGAGAGGCCGGGCTCCGCAGGCGACGCGGTGAGGATCTCCTTCCACGTCTTGTCGCCGAGCGACGTGATCTTCGTCGTCTTCAGGTCGTCGGCGTACGCGCTCGCCTTCGACACCGCGGCGTAGTCGGCGGCGGAGCCCCAGTAGCCGAACTTGACGTCGGCGAAGCTCGGCTCGAACGGGATGCTGCCGGTCGCGACCGTGCCCGCGCGATAGACCTTGTCCGCGTCCTCGTACGCCTCGACCGCGGCGCCTTCGAGCACGCTCGTCGCGACGAGCTTGTGCAGGCGCGGCGTCGCGCCGATCGTCTGCGCGAGGCGCACCGACGGCTTGTTCGCGGCCCGGACCTGGGCGCGGTACGTCGCGACGATCGTGCGGAAGTCCTCGCCGCACGACGTGGCGGAGATGTCCTCCCACGACCTGCCCGCCGTCGTCGTCGCGCACGCGTCGAGCCACCTCGACTGCGCGGCGGTGTCGGCGCCGTTCACGCCGGCGTAGAAGTCGCCCACGCGACCGAAGAGATCGGAGAGGCCGTCCCACGAGAGCACGCCGGGACGGAAGAAGAGGCGGTTGTCGTCGACCGAGAACGCGCCGAGCGTCGCGATCGAGGTGTAGATCTCCGTCACCGTGTAGCGGAGGTTCGTGACGTCGGAGAGGCGATTGAACGCGTCCGGGTTCACGAGCGTCCTCACCTCCGGGATCGAGAGGACCGCCTTCAGCTCCGACGCCGCCCGCGCCGTGTCGGTGGAGATCAGCGCGCGGATCCCGCGCTTGTCGAGCTCCGCCTTCAAGCGCCCGACCGTGCCGGCGAGCTGCCCGATCTCGGTCGCCTCCTCCGACGACGCGAGCGCCTCGCCGTAGCCCTGGAGGCTCTTCAGCGCGAGCGCGACGCGCGCGGGATCGCCGCCGATCGCGTCGTTGGCGCGGATGCTGTCGTAGACGAACGTCGAGAGCGATCCCGACGAGCCGCCCGCGATCCCGTCGATGACGCCGTAGTGCTCGACGATGCGCGCGAGCGACGCGAAGTGCGTGACGACGTACTCGCCGTTGCCGCGCACCGCGGCGCAGAGCTTCGGCGCTTCGCTACCGGTCGCGTGCTGCTCGGCACCGTCGGCGTCGTCCTCCGAGCCAGGCGCGCACGCGGCGAGGACGGCGACGACGGCAAGGCTCCCGAGGCGCAACGCGAGGGTCATAGGCCCCCTTGAAGCAGCGGCCGTGCCACACCCACCTACATCGCAAGTGCGCGGAATTTCGATGCCACATGGATCGCGGAGGCACCGAAGCGACACCCGTCTGGAACGCCGGCGCAGGTAGGATGGCGCGGTGCATCTCTTCGGGCTGACGGGCGGGATCGCCTCGGGCAAGAGCGCCGTCGCGGCGCGGCTACGGGAGCGCGGCGTGCCCGTCATCGACGCGGACAAGCTGGCGCGCGACGCGGTCGCGCCCGGCACGGACGGGCTCGCGGCGATCGTGAAGCGCTTCGGCGCCGAGGTCCTCCTCCCCGACGGATCGCTCGATCGCAAGAAGCTCGGTGCGATCGTGTTCGGCGACGAAGAGAAGCGGAAGGCGCTCAACGCGATCGTGCATCCGCAGGTGACGCTCCTCACGTTCGCCGCGTCGAAGGCGTACCGCGACGAAGGGGAGGCGCTCGTCGCGTACGAGGCCGCGCTCATCGTCGAGAACGGCGTCGCGGACGCGTTCCGTCCGCTCGTCGTCGTCGCGGCCCCCGAGGCGGTGCAGCTCGCACGCATCGTGCAACGCGACGGCCTCACGGAAGAAGAGGCGCGCGCCCGCATCGCCGCGCAGATGCCGCTCGCAGAGAAGATCGCGACGGCGGATTACGTAATAGAGAACACGGGCTCCCTCGCCGACCTCGAGCGCCGCACCGACGAGGTGCTCGCGTCTCTCTGCGAGCGCCTCGACGTCGATGCCGACCGGTACGAGTGATAGCCTGAGCGCCGGATGAACAGCAGGTTCCATACCGGCGTATCGTCCAGCTACGGCGACGACGCGAAGGACCAGCACCCCGAGCCGAAGGAGCGCTCCGGCCTCGTCCTCCTCTACGCGCCGAACTTCGAGCAGCTCTCCCCCGCCTACGTCTTCTCGTCGCCCGAGCTCACGATCGGGCGCGACGCCGCGAACCTGATCTGCGTCCCCGAGCAGGCGGTGAGCCGCCAGCACGCGCGCATCTTCTCGCGCCCGGACCGCGCCGGCATCCGCGAGCGCTGGTTCCTCCAGGACCTCCAGAGCCGCAACGGCACGATGGCGGACGGCCAGTACATCACCGAGGTCGAGCTCGAGCCGAACCACGAGATCCGCACCGGCGACGCGATCTTCAAGTTCGTCGAGATGGGCGCGGAGCGCTTCGTCCCTTACCGCATCGACGGCCGCGTCGCCGGCATGCGCCGCGCGCAGCTCTTCACCGAGCTCGTCGGCGGCGCGCGGATGGACGCGATCGCGGCCGACATCGAGAAGATCGCGCCGAAGGAGCTCTCCGCCGTCATCCTCGGCGAGACCGGCACCGGCAAGGAGGTCATCGCGCGCGGCATCCATCGCCTGTCGGGCCGCCGCGGCTCGTTCCAGGCGATCAACTGCGCCGCGATCCCGCACACGTTGCTCGAGAGCGAGCTCTTCGGCTACCGCCGCGGCGCGTTCTCCGGCGCGGACCGCGACAAGCCGGGCCTCATCAAGCTCGCCGATCAAGGCACGCTCTTCCTCGACGAGATCGGCGACATGCCGCTCGAGGCGCAGGCGAAGCTCCTCCGCGTGCTGCAGCTCCGCGAGGTCTTCCCGCTCGGCGCGACGACGCCGGAGCGCGTCGACATCCGCGTGGTGTGCGCGACGCACCGCGACCTCTACGAGTACGCGCGCGAGGGGAAGTTCCGCGGCGACCTGCTCGCGCGCCTCAACGAGCACGTCGTGCGCGTGCCGCCGCTCCGCGAGCGGAAGGAGGACATCTACCTCCTCTCGCGGAGCTTCGCCGCGAAGTACGGCCGCCCGCAGCTCGGCTTCACGTTCTCGTTCATCGTCGCGCTCCTGCACTACGACTGGCCGTTCAACGTCCGCGAGCTCGAGAGCTGCATCAAGCGCGGCGTCGCCCTCACCGACGCGCAGGTCCTCGACACGGTCCACCTCCCCGACGCGATCACCGAGCACATGAAGGGCTACGGCGAGCGCCAGCAAGGCACCACCCACCCGACGATTCACCCGTCGAACCTGCCGCCGCCGATGATGGTGCATCCCACGGGGCCGCCCCCGCCGATGGGGGTCTCGATCCCGCCGCCGCCGTTCGTGCCCGGCGCGCGGCGCGGATCGCCGTCGGAGCAGGAGCTCCGCGAGCTCTTGCATCGTCATCGCGGCAACGTCGCCGCGGTCGGGCGCGAGCTCGGCAAGGAGCGGATGCAGATCCACCGCTGGCTGAAGAAGTACAACATCGACCTCGGCGCCTACCGCTGAACGAGCTCGCCGAGCGTCGCGATCGCGCGCTCGATCCGCGGCGACCACGGGTGGCCGGTGCTGATGCGGAGGCAGTGACCGAAGCGGCGGCGCGCGGAGAAGATGGAGCCCGGCGCGACCGCGATCCCGCGCTGGAGCGCGCGCTCGAACAGCGCGTTCGCGTCGAAGCCGGTCGCGAGCTCGACCCACAGCACGAAGCCGCCTTGCGGTCGCGACACGCGCGTGCCGGCGGGGAACGCCTCCGCGATCGCGGCGCGGTAGCGCTCCGACTGCGCCGCGACGACGCGACGGAGCCGGCGGAGATGGCGCTCGTAACCGCCTTCGCCGAGGTACTCGGCGATCGCCATCTGCGTCGGCGACGGCGACGCGACGACGTGGGCGAACTTCCGCCGCTCGATCGCCTCCTGGAAGCGCCCCGGCGCGATCCATCCGACGCGGTAGCCGGGCGCGAGCGTCTTCGAGAAGGAGCCGCACAAGAGCACGTTGCCGCGATTGTCGAAGGCCTTCGCCGGGCGCGGGCGCGATCCGTCGAAGGCGAGATCGCCGTAGACGTCGTCCTCGACGAGGGGGACGTCGCGGCGCGCGAGCATCTTCACGAGGCGCTCCTTGCTCTCCGCCGGCATCCGCGAGCCGAGCGGGTTCTGGAAGCTCGGCGTCGCCAGCACCGCGCGGACGGGGCCGGCGCGGATCGCGTCCTCGAGCGCGTCGAGGTCGAGCCCGGTCTCGGGATCGGTCGGGATCTCGATCGCGCGGAGCCCGTGGTACTCGGCGAGGCGCAGCAGGCCGAAGTACGCCGGCGACTCGACCGCGATCACGTCGCCGGGCTTCGTGACCGCGCCGAGCGCGAGCGAGAGCGCCTCCGTCGCGCCGAGCGTCGTCACGAAGTCGTCCTCGCCGAGCTGACCGCCCCAGCTCACCGCGCGCCGCGCGAGCTGGCGGCGGAGCTGCTTCTGACCGCGCACGTCCTCGTAGGCGCCGCCGGGTCCGCCGCCCTCGCGCGCGACCGCGGCGAGCAGCGCGTTGAGCCTCTTCAGCGGGAGCAGCTCCGGCGCGACGAACGCGGTCCCGAGCGGGACGAGCCCGCGATCGCGGCTCATCGCGCGGATGAGGTCGTCGGCGTCGGGCGGCGTCGACACCTTCGCCGGCGACGGCGCGCGCCGCGGGGGCGCCGGCACGGGGCAGTCGGGCACGTTGCGCGCCCGCACGAAGTGCCCCGACTTCGGCCGCGACTCGGTGATGCCTTGCCCCTCGAGCATCGAGTACGCCGACAGCACCGTCGCGATCGAGATCCCGCGCTCCTCGCTGAGGCGCCGCACGCTCGGCAGGCGGTCGCCGGGGCGGAGCACGCCGCGCGCGACCTGGCTCATGAGCTCGTCGGCGATGCGCTCGTAGAGGAGCATGGCTCGAAGTGTACTGGTCGCTGTTGGCAACGACCAGCACAGATGCGACCGCGCGCGAGGAGGACAGATCCTATCTGTACCCGTCATGCAACGCGCTCGGTACATCTGTGCTGGTCGGCCGGCGCGCGTCACGCTGGTGGCCCATGAACGCCGCGGTCTCCCTCCCGACCCTTCGACCGCGGCTCGATCCGCGCCTCCTCGCGGCGCTCGCCGTCGTCTACGCGATCTGGGGCTCGACCTACCTCGTGATGCGCGTCGCGGTCGCGTCGCTCCCGCCGTGGGGGATGGCGGGGACGCGCTTCGTCTCCGCCGGGCTCCTCGCGCTCGGCGTCGCGCGGCTCCGCGGCGAGGTGCTCCCGTCGCGCCGCGACTGGCTCCTCGCCCTCCCGACGGGAGCGCTCCTCTTCGTCGTCGGCAACGGGCTCGTCGCGGTCGCGGAGCAGTCGATCGCCTCGAGCGTCGCGGCGGTCGTCGCGGCGACGACGCCGCTCTTCGCCTCCGCGTTCCGCGCCGCGCGCGGCGAGCGCCCTTCCCGCGCGGAGATCGCCGGCATGGCGCTCGGGCTCGCCGGCGTCGTCGTCCTCGCCGGCGGCTCGACGCTCTGGTCGGCGGGTCCGCGCGGGCTCGTGCTCCTCTTCGCGCCGGTCGGCTTCGCGCTCGGCTCGCTCCTCGTCCGCGCGCGCGGCCCGCAGGCCGGCGGCCTCGCCGTCGCCGCTCCGCAGATGATCTGCGGCGGCGCGATCATGCTCGCGATCAGCGCCGCGAGCGGGGAGCACATGCCGCCGACGCTCGACGCCTCCGCCGCGCTCGCGTGGCTCTACCTCGTCGTCCTCGGCTCGCTCGTCGGGTTCACCGCGTACGCGTGGCTCCTCCGCAACGCGCCGCCCGCGCTCTCGATGAGCCACGCGTACGTGAACCCGCTCGTCGCGGTGCTCCTCGGCTCCGCGCTCGGCGGAGAGCAGCTCGGCGCCTCCGCCCTCGGCGCGGCCGGCCTCATCGCCGCCGGCGTCATGATCGCGGTCGCGGCGCGCGCGAAGAGGTGACGCCGCGCGCGGTCGCCGCTAGCGTGGCCGCGTGCTCGCTCGCTTCGTCTGCACCTCCAGCGCGGTGCTCCTCGTCGTGGCCTGCTCGATCGGGCCCACGATCGAGCCGCATCCGGACGACGTCGAGCAGACCACCGGCGCGTGCGAAGAGGCGACGACGTTCTCGCTCGCGGACCTGAAGGACGACATGCCGAGCCCGCCGGCGCGCGTCGCGATCGAGGGCACGCCGCGCGCGATGCTCGCGTGCAACCAGCTCGCGTGCAGCTTCGAGTGCTGCGAAAACCGGTGCTTCGGGCACTACGAGCTCCGGAACGAGAGCGGCGACGAGGTCGTTCGCTTGAGCGGCGACGGCATCGAGTGCGGCGGCGACGACTGCAGCCCCTACTGCCGCCCGTTCAGCCGGCGGCCGGTCGGCCGCTATCGCGTCGTCGGCCGCCTCGCGCGCACCTCCGCGACGACGGGCTGGACCCTCACCGTCACGAGCTGGTGCCGGATCGGCTGAGGGATCAGCTCCCGTTCTCGTCCGTCTGCCCCGCGATCTTGAGGCGGCCGTCTTCGCGGCGGAGCAAGAGGACGAGGAAGTCGCCGAAGAGCTGCTCGGAGCCGAGCCGCGGCGTCGCGATCGGTACGCGGATGTAGAGGTCGCCGGCGCGCATCTCGTTCGGTCGCGTGATCGCGCCGCCGCCGAGCGTCTCGTACGTGTGCCGCTCGATCTCGGAGAGGCGCGCCACCTCCGTCCCCGCGAGCCGCTGGTACTCGTAGCTCTTCATCCGCGTGCGCCACATCTCGACGAGCTGCTGCTTCGTCGCGCCGGGGCGGCCGAGCGGGACCGCGTCCGCGGTGAGGAGCTGCACGAGCGACTGCTCGTCCTCGCGCTCGAAGGCGCGGATGTACGCGCGGACGACGTCCTCGACGTCCTTGTCCGCGAGCGGCTCGCGCAGCGCGACGACGCCCTTCGCGGGCGCGTGGTCCGCCGCGCTCGGCAGCGCGGGCGGCGGCTCGACCGCGACGCCGTCGGGACGGCGCGGAGCTTTCGGCATCTCCGTCGCCGTGTCCCACGAGCTGCCCCCGCACCCCGCGACGAACGCGAGGACGGCGACGGCGACGCTAGAGGTTCTCGACGTGCGGGTCCTGACCACGTTCGACGGTCACGATCGCACGTTCGCCGACGCTCTTCCACCGAGACTGTGCGGTGGGGCTCGAGGCGGCGATCGAGAACTCGTCGTCGAAGTCCGCCGCGAGGAGCGTGAAGTGCATCTGCGCGAGCTCGGGGGTCTTGCGGCGCAGCCCGAGGTCGTCGCCGATGAGCGCCTCCGCCTCCGCCTTCCCCGCGAAGACGCGGTACGCCATCTCGGCGCCGCGATGGAGCGCGAAGAGCGACTCGCCGTCGGAGCAGAGGAGGTTCACCTGCCCGGGCTCACCGCCGACCTCGGCCGCGAGCCCGTCCACCACCGCGACGCACGAACGCAGCGCGTCACGCACGTGCGCGGCGGGCGTCACCGCGTCGGTGAGGCGGCCCGCGTCGTGCAGGAAGGAGAGGAACACGTAGAAGAGGATCTCCGCGTCGGTCTCGCCGCGGATGGAAGAGCGGAGGAACTGCGGGACGCTCGCGGAGAGGCGCTCACGGATGGCCTCGAACGACGGGAGCGTCCCCGTCTGCGCGAAGAGCCACTGCCGGTACCGGAACGGATGCGTGTTCTCGGTGCGGAGCGAGCCGATGGTCGCGTTCCGCGCGTGGGCGACGAGGAGGTCGGCGCGCACGTCCCCCGCCGCCTTCGCCATGTCGATGCGGGCGCGGTCGTCGATCGGGCGGCGGCGCATGAGCACCTCGCCGCCCTGGTAGAAGCCGACGCCCCAGCCGATCTGCTCCCCGCGGGACTCCACGGCGAGCGCGTCCGACTCGCTCGCGAGCACACGCCCGGCGAGGTCAGCGCGATTACCGATCAACCCGAACAGACGTGCCATGCGTTCTCCCTAATCACTCCGACGAGCATTGTCGTGTCTCGATGCACCTTCGACAATGCGTCGACTCTTCGCACGCGCGCTCTTCTCGAACGTCGTCGCAAGAGCACGCGCCGCGAACGGCGCCACCGCCGCCATCCCCAACGCGTAAGCCCAGAGCGGCATCTTCACCCACTAGCCTGCCACATCGAACGCGTATGCGCATCTTCAACGCAGGGGGCTTCGCCCCCTGCACCCCGCTCGCACGATGCAGAAAACGCGAAGACGCGTTTTCTGCCGCGTGCTCGCTTTGGTTGGGGGCTCGTGGGCTCTTGTGGCTCTCGCGCTTTCGTGAGGGCTGAGCTGGATCAGTGGTCGGTTGCGGTTTTGCCGGTGGGGTGGACGATGAAGGGGACGACGTGCTCGCGGCCTTCGAAGCCGACGCGGTAGCTCGCGGCGGCGTGTTGGCTCGGGAAGGGGCCGATGCGCACGCGGTACCACGTTCCACGGTTGGGCACGTGGGCCTCGAGGACGTACGCCTTGTGGCCGCGCGCGCGAAGCTGAGCCGCAAACGAGTCCGCCTCGCTCTGCGTGCGGAACGAGCTCACCTGGAGCTGGTATCCGCCCTCCTTGCCCGGCGGCGCGGACGGCTGAGCCGCCGACGCGATCTGCGCCGCGTCGTTCGCGGCCTTCGTCATCGAGTCGCGCGGACGCGTCACGACCGGCGACGCCTCGAGCACGTTCTGCGCCGGAAGCGGCACCACGGAGAGGCGATCGGTCGGCGGCGGCGGCGCTGCCTCCACCCCCGGCTCCGGGATCGGCGGCGATACGGCGGAGGCCGCTCCCCTCGACCCACCCTTCACCGCCGCGAGCGCCGTCGTCGGTGAGCTCTCGTCGCTGAGGATGCCGGGGAACGTCACGTCGTGCGACGAGAGATCGGTCGCCTTCGCCGACGTGGTCGTCGTGGTGCCGACCTTCTGCTGCTGCGTGACGAGGTCGCCGAGCGGATCCACCTTCTGCGCCGACGAACCGCCGCGCTTGCCGCCCAGCGCGAGCGCCGCGAAGACGATGCAGCCGGCGCCGAGCGCGACGAGCAAGATCGTGACCCCACGCGGGGTGGAGGGAGCGCCGTCGCTCTCCTGGATCTGCTCGAGGTTCCTCACGGTGCCCTGCTGCTCCTTCATTCTTGGCTCCTTGGGGCTCTGCCCCAAACCCCGCCCCAACCCATCGACCGGCGCCGCGGGCGCCGCTCTTCGGGCATTGGGGCCCCGGGGTTTACTGCAACCTATGCGGTCGCCTCATCGTCTTGGTTCGTGGTGGTGGGGAGGTCCATGCGGTCGGGGGCGGAGACGCCGATCGCGCCGAGGGCGTTGGCGTAGACGGCGCGGATGGCGCGGATCCAGCCGAGGCGGGCGTTCGTCTTCTCCATGTCCCAGGTCTTCTGCCAGTCGGGCTCCGCGCGCGTGGAGTCCTTCGGGAGCACCGGGTCGGTCTTCATGCGCGTGAAGTAGCTCTGGAAGTCGCGCGCGAGCTCCTGCACGTAGAACACCACGCGGTGCGGCTCGCGCAGCGCGGCGGCCTCGGCGAGGACCTCGGGCCAGCGCGCGAGGTGCATCGCGATCGCGAGCTCGTCGGGGTGATCGAGCTTCGCCCACGCGGCCACGTCCGAGGGCGCGCCGGTGAAGCCGCCGATCGCCTCGGCCTTCTTGAGGATCGAGGAGAGCCGCGCGTGGCCGTACTGGACGTAGAAGACCGGGTTGTCGAGCGACTTGCTCTTCGCGATCTCGAGGTCGAAGTCGACGGTGGTGTTCGCGCTGCGCGAGAGGAAGAAGAAGCGGAGCGCGTCGCGGCCCGCGCCCTCGCGCGCCGCCGCCTCGTCGATCTCGTCCATCACCTCGTCTGCGGTAATGACGTTACCAGCGCGTTTGCTCGATTTAACCGTTTCGCCGTTACGGAGGATGTTGACGAGCTGGTAGATGAGGATCTCGAACTTCGACTGCGGGAGCCCGAGCGCGTCGAGCACGTTCCGCATCCGCGGGATGTACCCGTGATGGTCGGCGCCGAGCACGTCGATCACGCGGTCGTACCCGCGCGAGAGCTTGTCCGAGTGGTAGGCGATGTCGCTCGCGAAGTAGGTCCAGTTCCCGTCGCTCTTCTTGACGACGCGATCTTTGTCTCTTTTTTGGTCAGGGGCTTCGCCCCCGACACCCCCGCCCGCGGACACGGCCCCCGAAGACGGGGGTTGCTTCGCAACCGCTGTGGCGGCCGCGTTCGCGGGCTCTCTCGCGGCTTCGGTCTGAGCTTCCTTCGTCACGAAGAAGGTCGCGCCGTCCTTTTCGACGAGGTAGCCGTCCTTGCGCAGGCGCTCGATCGCGACGTCGACGGCGCCCCAGCGGTGGAGCGACTCCTCGCTGAACCAGACGTCGAAGTCGATCCCGAGATCGTGGAGCGTGCGCCGGATCCCGGGCAGCATCTTCGAGCCGGGGATGCCGTGGATCATCGTCGTGATGCACGTGCGCGCGAGCTCGACGTCGTCGGCCGCGAACGGATCGACGGCGCGCGTCTCGAGGTAGCGCGCGATCTCGTCGATGTACGCGCCCTGGTAGTGGCCCTCGCCGCGCTCCTTCTTCTCGTGCGCGAGGCGGACGCTCTCGGCGAACGCCTTGATCTGGTTACCGAAGTCGTTCAGGTAGTACTCGCGCGTGACCGCGTTGCCGGTGAGCTCGAGGAGCTCCGCCACCGCGTCGCCGTAGATGCCGTTGCGCGCGGCCGCGACCGTGATCGGGCCGGTCGGGTTCGCGCTCACGAACTCGACGTCGATGCGCTCCTTGCTCTTCGCGGGGGCGCGCCCGTAGGCGGAGCCCTGCGCGAGGATGGTCGCGAGCTCCTCGTGCACGGCGTGCGGGTGCACGCGCAGGTTCACGAAGCCGGGGCCCGCGATCTCGACGCTCTTCACGACGGGGTCGACCGCGAGCGCCTTCGCGAGCCCCTCCGCGATCGCGCGCGGCGGCATGCCGACCTTCTTCGTCAGCACCATCGCCACGTTGGTGGCGTAGTCACCGTGCTCGGCGCGCTTCGGACGCTCGACCGTCCACGAGCCGCCCGCCGCTGCGGCGAGCTGCTCGCTCGAGAGGAAGCGCCCGAGGGCGCTCTCGATCGAAGTCCTGACGCGGTCCACGAGGCTCATACGCTCTATCTCCCGGCTATCTCGCACGTGCGAAGGCGGCCAACTTTACCGCGACTTACGGTAAGTAGTGCTCGGCATGCGCGGAACCCCACGGCTCGGCTTTCTCGTCGTCGCGCTCGCGTTCGGCGCGTGCGGCGAGGACGACGGCACCGTCTCGATCGTCACCGGCGAAGAGACCGACGTCTTCACGCGCGACCCCGCGCCGGTGACGCTCCTCACCGAGACCGTCGCGATCGACGGCTCGAAGAAGGAGCACTCGCGCACGCCCCTCCCGACCGCGACCGTCGACCTCGGCGACCTGAAGCGATCCGACATCGGCGGGATCGCGATCACGGGCCTCGGCGCCGACGGCAAGGCGCTCGTGAAGGGCGAGTCGCTCCTCGTCCAGTGGGGCGCGCTCGAGGCGCAGTCGCTCCAGGTCTTCGCGCAGCGCACCGGCGAGCTCGCGCGCGTCCCGAACGGCCCGCCCGCGGCCGCGGTCGCGATGCCGGTCATGGTCGAGGGTCGCTTCATCCTCGCGACGAACGGGACGAGCACCTTCCTCTACGATCTGCTCCAGCTCCGCACGCTGAGCGGGAGGCCCACGCTCCCGCGCCCCGCGAAGTCGCTCGCGTCGTTCGCGTCGAGCGCGCTCCTCATCGACGAAGAAGGCGCGTCGAGCTTCGACCTCACGAGCGGCTACACGCAGGCGATCCCGGCCCCCGCGAACGGGAGCTTCGCCGAGGTCGCCGGCGGCGCGCGGGTCGGCGTGCCGGGCGGCGCGCAGATCGTCGTCGGCGCGACGCGCATCGGCGACGGCGGCCCCTCCGCGCGCGTGCTCCTCGTCGACGCCGCCGGCGTGCTCACCTTCGCGAGCCTCGTCGCGCCGCGCGAGGGCGCGTGCGCCGTGTACGTCGAGGGCCGCGGCCTCGTCGTGTACGGCGGCGATGCGGCCGCGAGCGGCGCCGAGGTCCTCGCCCCCGGCGCCACGCTCGCGACGCCGCTCCCCTTCCCGCCCGATCCGATCGAGCGCTGCGCCGCGACCGCGCTCGACGGGACGCACGTCCTCGTCGCCGGCGGCGACGGCGGCCCCGCGCGCGTGCTCGATCTCACGTGCACGACCGCGTGCGCGCCGGTGGCGTGGTCCGGCGCGATCCCGCTCGTCCGCGCCGACGCGGCGGACCTCGCCCCCGACGCCGCGCTCGTCGTCGGCGACGACGCCGCGGGCGCGACGCACGTGTACCGCGCGTCCCCCGGCGAGCTCCGCGAGGTCCCGCTCAAGAACCCGCGCCGCGGCGCGCGCCTCGTCCGCGCCCCCGCGAACGGCCTCGCGATCGTCGGCGGCGACGCCCCCGGCATCGAGATGTACCGCGAATGACGCGCGCCTCCCTCGCCGTCCCGGAGGGCGCGTGCGCGCGATGATCCTCTGCGCGGGGCTCGGCACGCGGCTTCGTCCGCTGACCGAGTGGCTCGCGAAGCCGATGGTGCCGATCGGGGATCGACCCGCGGTCGCGCACGTCACGGCGCGCATCCGCGCCGCCGGGGTCGCGCGCGTCGTCGTGAACGTCCACCATCGCCCCGAAGACCTCCGCGCCTGGGCCGCGCGCGAAGACGTCGCGGTGTCGGAAGAGCCGGAGCTCCTCGGCACCGCCGGCGGCATCGCGCAGGCGCGCGACCTCCTCGGCGACGGCGACGTCCTCGTGTGGAACGGCGACATCCTCGCGACGCCGGACCTCGCCGCGCTCTTCGCCGCGCACCGCCACGCCGCGACCCTCGCGGTCGTGCCGCGCCCCGCGCGCGAAGGCAACGTCGGCCTCGACGACGAAGGCCGCGTCGTCCGCCTCCGCGGCGAGTCGTTCGGCGCGGAGAGCTCCGGCGCCGACTTCACCGGTATCCACGTCGTCAGCGGATCCCTGCGCGCGCTCCTCCCGCCGCGCGGCTGCGTCGTCGGCGACGTGTACCTCCCTGCCCTTCGCCGCGGCGAGCGCCTCGACGCGTTCACCACCCACGGCCCCTTCACCGACGTCGGCTCGCTCGCCGCGTACGCCGCCGCGAACCGCGCGTGGCTCGGCGCGCGCCGCTCGTGGGCCGCGCCCGACGCCGAGATCGCGGCCGCGATCGACGGCTCGATCGTCGGCGCCGGCGCGGTCGTGCGCGCCGACGCGATCGACGCGATCGTCTGGCCCGGCGCCGTCGTCGCGGCGCCCGTGAGCCGCGCGATCGTCACCCCTCGGGGGACGGTGCCGCTTCCATGATCTCGTAGCGGCCGCCCTTCGCGCGGAGCTCGATCGACGGCGGCTTCGGCATGCGCGACCAGACCGGCACGAGGGCGACCTCCGGCGCCGTCGCGCTCAGCTTCGCCGCCGCGCGCACGAGCTCGTCGATCGACGCGGCTGGCTCGTATGGCTGACTCGGATGCAAAAACCAGCGATCGAACACGACGCGACGTACGCGCGCGCCGGCGAGGACGCGCGCGACCAGCTCGACGCTCGGGCCTCGCGGCGACATCACGACGAGCGTCTCGAGCGCGGGGAACACCTGCGCGACGTCGGACCACGACTCGACCGCGGTGTCGACCTCGAGCCGCCGGACCCTCGCGAAGACACGACCGCGCTCGGCGAGGCGCTTCACGCCGCGCGCAGGGAGCTCCACCTCGCGGAGCGCGTTCAGCGGCGCGTGCAAGAGGAGCGTCGGCACGCCGTCGAGCACGTCCTCGCGCCACGATCCGAGGAGGCGCTCGACCACGCCCCACGAGGGCTCCTCGAGGACGAGCGCGAGCTTCTTCCCCACCGAGAGGATGATGTCCGCGTCGGCGAGGAAACCTCGCTCGAAGGTGCTCTGCGCGTAGCCCTTCCCCCACGAGACGACGGGCGCGAGCGGACCGAGCCACTCCTTCCCGTGCTTCTTCAGGAGCTCCTTCTCGCGGAGTGCCCCCTCCGGCCCGAGCGTCCCGTCGCGCCGCGCGAACTGGAGCATGATGAGCTCGCCGCGCGGATCGCCCCGCTCCAGCAGCGCGTCGGCGAGGACGAGCCGCGGCGCGTCCTCCGCCGGGTTCGCGTAGACGTCGGCGTAGAGGTCCGCGAGCGCGCGCGCCTCCTTCGCGGCGCCGCCGAGGCCCTTCGCGATCGCGGCCTCGATCCGAGCCTCCTCCTCCGTCGCCGCGCGCGGCGGCTCCGCCGCGATCGCCTGCGCGACCTCGCGGAGCCGCTTCGTGAGCGCGACGCGCGCCGGCTTCGGCGTCACGCGCAGCTCCCACACCCGCGCGATCGCGTCGGCGCGATCGACGAGGCGCGGATCGCGCAGCCGCGACGCGGCCTCGACGAGCGCCTCGAGGAGCGGACGCGACGACGGGCCCGTGAACGGCGGCGACTCGAGCGCGCGAAGGATCCAGCTCGCGAGGAGCGGCTCGTCCGCGTCCGCCAGCGCCGCGAAGCGCTCGAGCGTCACCGCGACGCGCGGCGCGGCGAGCGCGTCGAGGCGCGCACGGAACGGCGCCGGCGAGCGCGCGTGCGCGAGCTCGGCGAGGCGCGCGAGGACCGGCGCACGCCGCTCCCGCCACGCGGCGGCGAGCGCGGCGTGCAGGTCGTCGTCGCGGCCCTCCTCGAGCGCGCGCCTCGCTCGCTCCATCGCGTCGGACGTCACGCCGCGAGCGTACTACGCGGCGGCGACGTCGAGCGCCTGCGCGCGCACCACGGGATCGCTGCCCACGCCGCGCGCGTACTACGCGGCGGCGAGGCGTTCGACGTGCGCCCGCACCGCGGGCTCGCTGCCGAAGGTGACCTCCAGCGCCGAGCCCTTCGCCGCGAGCTCGATCTCGCTCCGCGTCCGCTTCCCCGTCGCGAGGAGCCACGCGACTCCGAGCGCGAGCTCGCGCAGCTTCACGTCGGTCGCGCGGTTCGCGGTGATGCGCGCGAGGAGCGCGTCGATCGCCTTCTTGATCTGGGCGCCGTGGATCATGTGGCGGCTCGAGAGCCCGAGCCGCACGAGCTGGAGCATCGCCTCGACGGTGACGTCGACCGGATCGCGCCCCGGCGACTCCCAGAGCCCCGACGCGGCCTGCCGCGAGAGGATCCCGAGCACCGGATCGCTCGACGACGGCGGAGCGGCGGCGACCTCGTCGGCCTCGTACGTCGGCGCCGGGCACGGCGGCGGGTACGCCGGCGCCGAGCGCGCCGGCATGATCATGCTCCGCGACGCGGCCGGAGGCGCGCTCATCGCGAACGATCGCGGCGGCGGAGGCGCGGCCCGCCGCGCGCGGGCGCTCATCGGGCTCGGCATCCCCGCGGCCGGGCGCGGCGACATCAACGTCCCGCGCGTGACGCCGCCGGTGTGCCTGCTCCGCGACGTCGCCCAGCCCGCCGGCGGCGCGACGGGGACGACGCGCGTCTCCGGCTGCGCGTTCATGCGGCGGTCGCCGGTCCGCTTCTCCACGACGACGAACGACGTGTACTTCGACGAGACGCCGTACGTCTGCGCGAGCGTCACGATGCGCTCCTTCATCGTCTCGGCGCGACGGCCGCCGACGTTCGCGCGCTCGAGATCGCGGATCCGCGCCTGCGCCCAGAGCTTCTCGATCGCGGGCCGCTCCGTCTCGTGCTCGAGATCGACGAGGACCTCGACGTAGAACGGCTCGCCGTCACGCAGCCCTCGGATCTCGATCGCGCCGCGTCCCGATTGCTCGTAGCGCGCGAAGAAGGCGCACGGCTCGCCGTCGACGAGGACACGTCCCTCCGCCGGCGCGATCTCGCCGAGCTCGATCCCGCGCGCCTTGATCCGGAGATCGGTGACGCGCGCCGCCGTCGCGCGCGCGAACTGCGCGACGACCTTCTCGTCGATGCGCTCCCCCGGATGGATGTGCTCCACCGCGCCGGCGGTGCGGTCGGCGAGATCGGTGAGGAGCGCGTCGGAGACGTTGCTCCCGATCCCGAACGAGTACACGCGAGCGCTGCCGCGCGCCGCCATGAACGCGTCGGAGATCTCCGCCTCGTTCGCGACCTCTCCGTCGGTGAGGAGCACGATGACCCCGTCGGGCGCGAGCCGCGCCGCCTCGAGCATCGGCGCGAGCAGCTCCGTCCCTCCGCGCGCGTCGATCCCTCCGATCCACGCGTCGACCTTCGCGAGCGTCGCCGGACCGTACGGCACGAGCTCGTTCGCGAACGGCTCGATCGCGGTGTCGAACGCGAGCACGTTGAAGCGATCGCCCTCCCGCAGCTGGCGGAGGCAGAGCCTGAGCGCCGTGCGCGCCTCCGCCATCGCGGCGCCGCCCATCGAGCCGGAGCGATCGATCACGAACACGAGCTGACGCGCCCGCGGCGCCTCCTTCGAGGCCCCGAGATCGGGCACGAGCATCACCGCGAGCGTCCCCGTCTCGCCGCGCTCGCGGTGGCAGACCGAGCTCGCGATCGGCGCCGCCGCGTCCGCGCTCTTCTTCGCCGACGCGTAGATCACGACGTCGCGATCGAGCGCGACGTCGGCCTGGCGGAGCCGCGCGCGCGTCTTGCCGCCGTCGTTCACCGTCTCGATCGCGTGCGACGGGCTCTCGACGTCGACCTCGGCGCCGAGGTCGAACGTGACCTCGAGGTCGAGCCCGTACGTCGCGGCGCCGATCGGCGGAGAGACGCGCTCCGCGTCGACGACGCTCGCCGCGACGTAGCGCGGCGCGACGAGGGTCGGGATCGACCACCTCACCGCGCCCTCGTCGGCGAGGAGCGGCTCGACGTACTGCACCTCGATCGTGGTCTCCTCGCCGGGGAGCAGGTTCCCGATCGCCGCGCTCCACACGTTCGGCCGCGCCTGCTCAAGGAGCGCGCCGCCGTGCCCCGCCGCGACCGCCTCGTCGTACCGGCGGAACGCGTCTCCCTTCTCTTGAACCATGCCCTCGAGACGGCGCCCCGCGCACGTCATCGCGAAGCCGGTGACGACGCTCTTGCTCGGCAGCGGGAACGTGTACGTCGCCTCGATCGCGTGCGCCTCGCCGTTCTTGTACCGCTGGCGCACCGTCGCGCACGCGTAGCCGGCGACGACCTCGGCGCGCACCTCCACGCCGACGAGGGGCACCTTCGTTCCGTCCGCTGCCTCGAGCACCGCGTGTGTCTCCGTCCTCATCGGGTCTCCTCCGGTCGCAAGCTCCGCCCAACTGACGAGCCGCGTCCGCGCGTCTGACGGTTTTTTGACCAGGGCGCGGCCGACCTAGTACATGCGGGGGATGCTCTCTCTCCGCCGGACCGCCCTCGTCGCGCTCGCCGCGGCGGCGTTCGGCGTCGCGCTCGCCTTCACCCCGGCGTGCGGCACCGATCCGGTCGGCGTCGAGTCCTGCCAGAAGATCGAGAAGGTCCGCTGCGAGAGCGCGCCCGCGTGCAACATCCCGCTCCGCCGTCCGGTCCACAACGGCGACTCGGCGGAGGCCGACGTCGCGGCGTGCATTCGCTACTACGACGATCAGTGCCTCCACGGCCTCGCGCTCGCGCGCGATCCGGGCCCCCAGATCGTCGACGCGTGCGTGAACGCGATCATCAACGGCGACTGCGGCATCGTCGCGGAGCCGCAGCGGTACCCCGAGTGCGCCTTCCTCGCGCCGAGCGACGCCGACGCGGCGGCGGACGCCGAGCCCGACACGCTCCCGACCTTCGGCGATCCCGACGCGACCCCGCAGTAGCGTCGCTCCCCGTCACGCTCACTCGTCGTCGTCTTCTTCGTCGTCCTCGACGTCGATCGTGATCTCCCGCGTGATCTCGAGCGCGCCTTCCATCAGCGCGCCGAGCTCGGTCGGGTCTTCGTCCTGGTCCATCGCCTCGACCGGGACGCGGACGCGCTCGGCGTGCATTCGGCCGTCGAGCTCGACGCGCCAGAACGAAGGCTCGTCGCCGCTCCGGCACCCGAGCGTGAGCGAAGGCGACGCGAGGATCTTGAAGTTGCTGCCCGCGGGCTGCCGCTGCTCGCTCACGTGGCGGTGACCGTGCATCACCGCGGTGATGCCGACCTCGTCGAAGACCTCGGCCGCGGATCGCGCGTCGTCGAGGCGCATGCCGATCTCGCTCGGCGCGCGCCGCCCGACGCCGTGCGGGAGCGGCACGACGTGATGGTGGAGCAGCGCGATGCGGTGGCGCGCGCCCTTCCACTCCGGCGAGCGACCGAGCTCGCGGAGGTACTCGAGCTGCGCCTGTCCGAGCCCGCCGTTGTGGCGATAGAAGCGCCGCTGCGGCCGCGCGCACGAGTCGAGGCCGACGAGGACGGTGTTCGCCTGGGGGAGGTGCCGGACCCACGCGCCTGTCGCGTGCAGCTCGAGGCCGAGGCGCGCGGCGAACGCGTTCCACGCCGCGCGCTTCGTGGCGTGGGTGGGCTTGGGCCGCCCGCTGCCGCGCATCGGAAACAGATAAAGGTCGTGGTTGCCGGGAATGGCGAAGAGCATCCCCTTGTCCTTCCACCGCGCGAACGCCGCTTCGATCAGCTCGTACCCCACGCCGTCGTCGGTGAGGTCGCCGGTGATGCACACCGCGTCGGCGCCCGCCTCCTCGATCGCCGCCGCCGCGCGCAAGAGCCGCAGGTTCGAGTTGCGCGGCGTCCCCTCGAAGAGGACGCGGAGCGCGCCGGGGCTCGGGAGGTGCTCCGCGAGCACCGCCGCCTTCCGCGCTTCGAGGCGACAGGCCTTCGCCGCCGCGCGCTCGATCGGATCGAGGAGCCCTTTCCCTTCTTTCACGGAAGGGATCGGGTGGGCGTAGCTCTCGGGATCGACGAGCGCGATCTTGGCGCGGCGTTTCCCGCGCTCGTGGACGACGCGCCAGCCCGCCTCTTCCCACACGGTCTCGTAGCGCTTGGGATCGACGGCGACGACGTTCGCGCTCCGCTTCACGATGCGGAGCCGGTCGTGGAACGTATCGCCGAACTCGGAGACGTGGAGGTCCGAGACGTGGGCGAGGACGAAGCTCACATTCCCGGCTCACATTCCCGCGAGGATCTTGTAGCTCTCCCCTTCAGGAATGAGCTCGAGCCGATTGTCCGCGACGGTGTGCTTCCACTCCTCGCCCTTGAGGCCGGGGATGCGGTAGCTCGCGGAGTACGTGTACTCGACGAAGACGCGCTTGTTCTCGCTCACGGTGACCTTGCGATACCGGATCTCGTACCGGATCGTCTGCGTCTTCACGAACGTCGAGGTGAGGTAGTCCTTGAGGCCGTCGTAGTCGATGTCGTCCTCGGGGTTCGTGTTGCCGCCGTCTTCGTAGTAGCGGGGGCTCGCCATCACGAGGAGGCGTCCGACGTCCTTGTCCTCGACCGCGTGCCGGTACTCCTCGCAGTACGCCACGACCTTCCGATTGGCGCTCGTATCCTCGACGTCGGTGTTCGGAATGTACGTCTTCGAGCACGCAGGCAGAGCCGCCACCGCGAGCGCGGCACAAGCGAGGACCTTCTTCATCTCGGCCCCAGGATAACAGACCCGAGCCCCAGGCATTCCGAGAACCTGCACACACGGCGCAAGACGACGTCCGCGGCGACGAGCGCAGCCTACCTTCTGTCGTGACCTCCCATCGCCAGCACCGGTGCGGTCTCACACCGCCGCTGCAGATCTTCCGTCTCGGCTTGGGCGCGCGCCGGTCGAGACGACGAGGAGGTCCGCGTCCCAGCTCGTCGCGACGCGGACGATCTCCGGCGCGACGGCGCCGACGGAGACGAACACCTCGAACGGGCGGCGATGACCGTGGCTCGGCCCGATCGCCCGCAGCCGAGCCTCCGCCTCCGCGCGGAGCACCTTCACCGCCTCGAGGTCTCCGCTCAGCGCGGCCCGCGTCACGCGTGAGAGGTCGAGGACGTGAACGAACGCCAGGCTCGCGTGGGTGCAGCGCGCGAGCTCGAGCGCGGCGCGGATCGCCCCCGTCTCGGGCCCCATCCCAACCGCGACCAGGATCCGGCGCGCCGTCGGCGGTAAAGCTCCGTCGCTCATCGCTATGTCGTCCATAGCGACAACACCCTAACCGCTCCCAAACACGCGATTTCATGGCGTTGCATCCTGCCGGTTCGTAGCGAGGATGCAGCGATGCGCTCCTCCTTCGTGCTCGCCTCGCTCGTCGCCCTCGTCGCGCCGGACCTGGCGCGCGCCGACGAGCTTCGATCGCGGCCCGAGTCGTTACCCCACTACGTCTCGGAGCAAAAGCGAATGAGCGTGACCGACGCGGCGAAGAAGCGCGAGGGGTTCTTCGTCACCGGCCTCCCCTTCTTCAGCTCCGATCCGCTCAACGGCGTCGGCGGCGGCGCGACCGGATATATCCACTACAACGGGACGCGGAGCGATCCGTTCTTCGAATATACGTCGTACCGCGCGCGGCTCGGGCTGAAGGGCGAATACACCACCGGCAACGCGGCCGGGGTCTCGCTGAAGCTCGACGCGCCGTTCATCGCCAATACCGCGTGGCGCCTGAAGATCGACGGCAAGTTCGAGAGCACGCCGAACAACCTGTATTTCGGATTGACGGAGCGGACGCTCGAGCCATTTCCGGAGCACAAATACAGCACGTACGCCGCCTCCCTCGCCCGGTCGCGCCCCGGCGGCCCCGGCGAGGCGCCGGTCGTGACCGACAGCCTCCGGCACCTCTTCCTCGAGCGGGAGTGGATGCTGAACCTGAAGGGCGAGCGCGTGGTCCTCGACGGCAACTGGCGCGTCCTCGCCGGCTACGAGATCCAGCACCTCACCTACGAGACCTACGAGAACGTCCGCACGAACGGCGTCCCGAACGGCCGCTCGCTCCTCCGCGCCGACGCCGAGGCGGGCCGCGCGATCGGCCTCGCCGGCGGCCGCGTCTCGCTCGTCCAGCTCTCGCTCATGTACGATACGCGCGACTTCGACCCCGATCCGTACCGCGGATTCTTCTTCGAGTGGGGAAACGAGCACTCCGCCCGCTACACCGGCTCGGAATACACATTTCACAAGATGCTATTTCAGGCCCGGCACTATTTGCCAATCGCGCCGCGCGCGCTGAAGCGCACCCTCCTCGCGACGCGCGTCGGATATGGCACGATCATCAGCGGCGACGCGCCCTTCTTCGAATACCAGGATCAGTGGAGCGCCGAGGGCAGCATCCGCGCGCTCGGCGGTGCCCAGACGCTGCGCGGCTTCAAGGCCAATCGTTTCCTCGGGCGCACGGTGGGCTTCGTCAACATCGAATTTCGGACGCGTTTTGCCGATTTCGACTGGCTCGGACAGAACATCACCCTCACCGCCGCTCCGTTCCTCGATCTCGGCAGCATCGGGGACGAGGTGCTCCTCGTGAAGCCCACGATCCGCGCCGCCGCCGGCGCCGGCCTCCGCGTCGGCTGGAACCGCTCCACCGTCATCGTCGCCGACGCGGCCTTCTCGCGCGAGGACGCTCAGCTCTTCATCAACTTCAACCAGAGCTACTGACCGGGAAGCGGACCTCGAGCCGCGCGCCCTGCGGGTGACGCCGGCTCGCGAGAAGGCGCGCCTCGCCCGCGTGCCACCGCGCGACGTGGGCCACGAGCGCGAGGCCGAGCCCGTGGCCCGGCGCGCGGTTGCCCGGGATCCTCGCGAAGGGCTCGAACATGCGGGCGCGGTGCTCCTCGCTCACGCCGGGGCCGTCGTCGTCGATCGCGAGGACGGCGGTGTCTCCGTCGCGCGAGAGCTCGACGTCGACGCGCGAGGCGAGCTTCAGCGCGTTGGAGAGCCCGTTCGTCACGACGGAGCGCAGCGCGGCCGCGTCGCCGCGGACGAAGGCGTCCTCGTCGCCGTTCGCCTCCACCCGGGCGCGGTCGGCCTCGGGCAGGTCGGCGAGCACGTCGTCGACGACGTCGCGGAGCGACACGAGCTCGAACGACTCCGTGTTCTCCTCCGGCGTCGCGAGGACGAGGAGCCGCTCGGTGAGGGTCTGGAGCTGGTTCACCTTGCGGAGCGCGGTCGTGATCGCGGCGTCCGCGCCGGCGTCGGGCTTCTCGGCGAGGAGCTCGAGCTCGGCGCGGAGCGTGGTCAGCGGCGTGCGGAGCTCGTGCGCGGCGTTCGCGGCGAAGCGGGAGGAGCGCTCCACCGAGTCCTGCATCCGCGCGAGCGCGAGCCGGATCGTCGCGCGGAGCTCGTCGACCTCGAGGACGCCGTCGTCGGCGCCGAGATCGACCGCGGGGACGAGCGGCAGGCCCGCGATGCGCTCGCGGAGGCGAAGGAGCGGCGCGACCGCGCGACGGCTCAGCACCCGCGCGAGGAGCCACGCCACCGCGCCCGCGAACGTCGCGGCGGCGGCGGCGGCGAGCACGAGGAGCGCGACCGGCGTCGCGTGCGGCAACGACGCGACCGCGGTACCGCGGCGGCCGGCGACGGAGCAGACGCGATGTCCTGCCATGCTGGTGCAGGCCGTCACCGCGGGCACGTTGCGATCGCCCGTGACGACGCCGTCCGAGCCGTAGAGCGCGAGGCGCACCCCCGAGACGTTCGCCTCTTCTTGCTCCTCCGCGACCAGCGCCGCGAGCGACTCCGGCGGCGCGGCGTCGACCTCGTGAACGAGCTCGCCCGCGGCCGCTTCGAGGCGGCGATCGGTCGCGCGGAGGACGAGCGCGTCGGCGAAGACGCTGGAGGCCGCGGCCGCCGTCGCCGCGGCGAGGCCGGCGGAGGCGAACGCGGCCCACGACGCGCGCGTGGCGAGGCTCGTCGCGCGCACGCTCAGGTCTCCGCCCCGAAGGCGTAGCCCTCGCCGCGGATCGTGCGAACGACGCCGGCGCCGAGGCGCTTCCGCAGGCGCGCGACGAGGACCTCGAGGCTCTTGCCCGCCGCCTCCGTCGCCTCGCCCCACGCGTGCTCGAGCAGCATCGAGCGCGGGACGACGTCGCCGCGATGCGACGCGAGGATCTCGAGGATGACCCACTCGCGCGGCGTGACCGGGACCGCGACGTCGCTCCGCGTCGCCTGCCGCGCGCCGAAGTCGAGCACGAGGTCGCCGCGCAGCACCCTCGCCGCGCGCGTCGTCCCGACGAGCCCCGCCGTCGCGCGTCGCCCCAAGGCGCGGACGCGCGCGCGCAGCTCGGCGACCGCGAACGGCTTCGCGAGGTAGTCGTCCGCGCCGCCGTCGAGGCCGTGGACGCGCGCCGCGACGTCGGAGCGCGCGGTGAGGATCAGGATCGGAAACGCATACCCGTCCGCGCGGATCTGCCGGCACAGCTCGAGCCCCCCGCCGTCCGGCAGCGCGAGGTCGAGCACGAGCAGATGAGGCTCCTGCGTCGCGAGGAGCGCGCGCGTCGCAGCGACGGAGTCGGCCGGCACGACGACGTGCCCGTCGGCCGCGAGCGCGCGCCCGACGACGGAGAGCACGTCGGCGTCGTCGTCCACGACCATCACGCGCACCGCCGTAAGATACCGCGCGGACCGCGGCCCCATCGAAATCGCGCGGCTCGTCGTTTGGCCGCCGTTCAGCTTCGCCCCAGTAACACGTTTCTTCACGCGCGTGCTACGACGCCACCCCGATGGCATCCGCTCTCCCCACGCTCGAGCTCGTCCTTCGCAACTTCAAGAACTTCAACGCGCGTGCGACGCGTGACGCGCTCCTCGCGTACATCCGGCACGTCGACGCGGGTGGGAAGATGTTCTGGACGCTCGCGGGCGCGATGTCGTCGGCGCAGCTCGGAATCACGCTCGCGCCGGCGATCCGGGCGGGGCTCGTCCACGGGCTCTCCGTCACCGGCGCGAACCTCGAGGAGTCGCTGTTCCGCCTCGTCGCGCACCACGGCTACAAGGACTTCCCCGAGTACCGCTACCTCACGAAGCAGGACGACACGCGGATCTTGGACGAGCGGATGCGGCGCGTGACGGACACGAGCATCCCGGAGGACGAGGCGTTCCGCGCGGTCGAGAGGTTCATCGTGCCGATGTGGAAGGACGCGTCGGCCAAGGGTGAGCGCCGCTTCTGGCACGAGTACTTCTACGACCTCGTCCGGACGCTGCCGAAGGACCTCCACGAGGGCAGCGCCGACGAGTGCTGGCTCCTCGCCGCCGCGAACGCGAAGCTCCCGATCGTCGTCCCCGGCTACGAGGACTCGACCTTCGGCAACATCTTCGCTTCGCACGTGAAGCTCGGTGAGCACAGCGCGAGCATCTCGAAGTCGGGCATCGAGTACATGGCGGCGTTCTACGACCAGTACCGCGAGCTCTCGACCGGCCCGGGCCTCGGGTTCTTCCAGATCGGCGGCGGCATCGCGGGCGACTTCCCGATCTGCGTCGTCCCCTCGCTGAAGCACGACCTCGAGACGCCGGTGAAGCCGTGGGCGTACTTCTGCCAGATCTCCGACTCGACCACGTCGTACGGCTCGTACTCCGGCGCGACGCCGAACGAGAAGATCACGTGGGACAAGCTCACCGCCGAGACGCCGATGTTCGTGATCGAGTCCGACGCCACGATCGTCGCCCCGCTCATGCTCTCCGCCCTCCTCGAGTACGCCCAGCACCCCACCGACGCGAAGGCGCTCATCGACCGCCACCGGCCACGCGCAAGGGGGTAGCCCAGGGTCGTCACCGACCTTGCCCGGGTCGCGTCACGATCGACGGCTGCAACTTGGATGCAGAAGCGGTACAGTTCACGGGACATGCAATTGAGGAAGCGATACCGCGTGCTCAGGAGCGTCCGTCCGTGAAAGCAAAGACCAAGGCAGGATCCGCGCCGAGCAAGCGCGGGGCGACGAGCATCCCGAGCGTGAAGGAGCTGCAAGCTCTCATCCGTGGTGCCGGGATGCGCAGCACGGCGTCGCGCATCGCGGTGCTCGAGCATTTCTACGAGCATGGCGGGCGCAAGAGCCACGCCGACATGTTCCAGGCGCTCGAGGGCCGTGGCTTCGACCGGGCCACGATCTACCGAATCCTCATGGACCTCGCCGACGCGAAGATCCTCTCGCGCACGGATCTCGGCGACCACGTCTGGCGCTTCGAGCTCCTGCGAGAGGGAGCCGGCGACCACGGCGAGGAGCATCCCCATTTCGTGTGCGTCGACTGCGGACAGCTCTCGTGTCTGCCCGACCTCACCGTCGAGCTGTCCGGCCGACGACCACCAAAGGCCATCGCCGCGAAGAAGGTCGCGATCCAGCTCAAGGGCGTCTGCGACGCCTGCAGCTGATCGCTACGAGCGCCGGGACGGCCGAACGCACCTCGTACGACCGCCGGGGACGCGATCCGAATTGGCCGGGCGTCGCGTGAGCCAAGGCGGATGGCGGCAGCGGGTCAGTCTCTTCATGTTGCTTCGTGGCTCGAGCGTCTGTGGTGTGGTGCTCGCAGTGGCTTGCGGCGCGCCGGAGCGAGGTGTGTCGAGCACGCCGCCGGCGCCATCATCGAAGGCGCCAGCAGCGACCGCGATGCCGTCGACGACAGCGCCTTCGACGACAGCGCCTTCGACGATGGCGCCTTCGACGATGGCCGTGGAGGGGGTCGATGCGGGGGTGTCGGCGGAGGTCGCAGGGTCGGCGGAGCCGCCGGTGGTAGTGGGGACGTGCACCGGGACGGGGCTCGTGCTCCTGATCGATCGGTCCGGATCGATGAGCGGTCTTCCGATGGAGATGGCGAAGAGCTCCGCCGTCGCTGCGGTGAAGGTGCTCGGTCCGGCCGACTGCTTCGAGCTCGTCGCGTTCGACAGCGCGCCGGAGCGCGTCGTGCCGCTCACGGCGGTGGCCAATCGAGCGGCGCTCGAGGCCTCCATCGCGAAGGTGACCGCGGGTGGAGGGACCGAGCTCGCGACGACGCTCGCGTGGGCGCGACGCGACATCGGCGGCGCGCCGCGTGCGAAGCGGCGGCTCGTGATCCTGCTGACCGACGGCCAGGCCTCGAGCAACGGCACGCGCGAGCTCGCCGAAGCGATCGCCCGCGACGGTGTCACCGTGACCACGATCGGCCTCGGCGGCGGCGTGGACGAATCGCTCCTCCGCGCGATCGCAGAGGCCGGCCACGGCCGCTTCCACAAGATCACCGATCCGACACGCCTCCCCTCCACCGTCCGCAACGAGCTCACGTATGGCGCTTCCCCGTAGCGACCGCAACCAGCTCGCGCGTGGCCTCCCCGTCCGAGCGGCATCGAGTTCGAGCGCACGCCGTTCGTGGCGGCGGATTGCGGAGCGCTGGCACCGGGACGGCGGCGGTAGCGACCGATCCAAATCGACGGAACAGCCCACGCATATTTACATATGAATATCTATTTCAATTCATTGCTACTTATAGCCGCGTCGCGCCCGCCCGAGCGCGACGGCGAACGCTGTGGCGAGAAGGAGGCCGAGAGAGCCCGGGGGCGCGTGGCCTTGCGCCGCGCAGCCGGCGTCGGCGGTGTCGCTCGTGCCCGCGTCGGCGGACGGCCCGGGCGGAGTCGGCTCGAGGGCGATCTCGAGGGTGACGGTCGCGAGCGCGCTGAGGCTCGGCACGGCGCGGTTTCCCGGCTCGAAGTAGAGGGCTTGGACGGCGGCGGCCGACACGCCTGCGTCGTCGCAGAGCCCGAGGGAGCGCACCGGCACGTCGACCCCGGTGCTCGACACGAGCGGCAGCACCTCGAGTCGCGTGCACGTCGCGGTCGATCCGGATCGCGACGTCGGCGGCGCGCAGTCGAACCCGGACGGCGCGGTCCAGAGCTCCAGCGACGCGTTCGCGGCGAAGTCGGACATCGCCACGTCGAAGCGGACCGTGCCGTCCTCGCTCTCGCTCACGCGCCTCGGCGAGAGAGACTACGAGCTGTGGATCGACGCGATCGGGCCCCGAGACGGAGCCGCCGCGATCACGCTCCGTCTCTCGTCGCACGCGCCGTGGGCTCCGACCGCGATCGTCCCCGGCGTGAACGAGGTGACGATCGCGGACGCAGCCGGGCGCTCGCACGTCCTCTCCGTGCGCGACGCACTCGAAGAACGCGAGGCGCTCGGCTGGCGGGAGGGACCGCTCCTCGAGATCGTCGAGAAGCGCGCGGCGATGGCGTGCCTCGGGACGCGGCTCGTTCCGGTGCGACCCGATCGGCGCTCCGACAACGGCTCCGTCCTCCACGGCGCGATCCGGCCCGCGATCGTCGCCGCGCGCGCGGGCGAGCTCTCGATCTTCGACGGATCGTCCACGCGCACGATCGCGATCCCGCTCGGCCTCGGCGACTTCGTCGCGATCGAGTCGCCGTTCGGCTCCGATCGCGCTCCCCTCCTCCTCGAGATGACCGTCGGCGACCTGCGACCGATGGTCTGGTGGTGCGCCCGCGAGACCGCGTGGCTCGGGTTTCGACTGCGCGACGAGCTCGTGCCGCAGGTGGCGATCACGGTGCCCGGTCGCGGCGTCCTCCTCGCCGGCGCCGTGGCGGCGACGAAGCTCGCCGTCCACAAGCTCGTCGTCCGGCGAGGTCGCCTCGCGCGCGATCGTCTCGTCGAGCTCCCCGACGGCGTCGCGTTCCTCCGCGACCGCAGCCATCGCCGCGTCTGGACGTTGTGCCTATCCCCCGGCGCGACGGAGCCAACCATCCAGCCGCTCGCGCTCCGAGGCACGGACGGCTGACGCGCCCCTCCCACGTCGAGGTGGTCCATGCGCGAGGTCACTCCGAGAGATCGTCGTTCGCGGTGCCGAGGTCGGCGTTTCGAGCGTCGAGGCCGAGGACGGCGACCGCGCGCGGCGCGCCGCCGAGCGCGATCCGGCGCGCCTCGCGGCCCGCGATCGTGTCGACCTCGACGAGCTCGCCCGTCGCCGGCGAGCTCACCCACGCGCGCCCCGGCGTCGCCGCGAGCGACGGACGAACAGGAGCGTCGCAGTCGAACGGCGCCGTCACCGGCGTGGACGTGAGGCGGCGGCGCGCCGCGACGTCGTAGCGGACGACGGCGCCGCTCGCGGTCAAGACGGTCGCGTACGGACCCGATCCGATCTCGAGCGTCGCGTCGCAGAGGTCCGGCTCGGCGTCGATCGCGAACGCCGCGCGCGCGTCGGTGTCGACGATCGTGAGCTTGGCCGGCGCGCCGAGCGCCAGCATCAACGCCTGGCGGTGGAGGCCGGCGAGCCCCTTCCGCGCCGGCGCGTCGGGGAACGGGATGACGGCGCCCGCGACGCGATCGGCGCCGACGACCACGAAGCCGTCGCGGCACGTGAACGTCGCGGCGCTCCCGTTGCTCGCCGCGAGCTCGACCTCCGGACACGACGACAGCGACGACGGGCTCGCGTCCGGGGCGACGAGATCGACGCCGCTCGCGCCGCCCGCGAGGATCGCGCCCGCGTGCGCGACGGCGACGCTCCGGGCCGCGCCGCTCGCCGCGCGCGCGACGTCGGTCTTCGCCTGGAGCCACGGATCCTCCGCGAACGTCGCGACCGCGCCGGTCGGGCCGCGGTAGACGATGGACCACTTCGCGTCGCCGAAGAGCGGGGCCGCGCCCGTCGCCTCGGCCTCCGGCGGAGGCGCCAGCGGCGGACCGAGGAGCTGCGCGGCGGACTTGAAGATGTGGATGTGGTCCTTGTGCGGGATCACGCTCACGCCGCCGGAGAGGACGCGCGCGACCGCCTCCGGCTGCACCACGATCGCGGTCTCGCCGGTGTACGACGCGACGAGGCTCGCGGCGGGCCGCTCGAGCGCGACGCGGCCGACGACCTCCCGATCCGCGACGTCGTAGACCACGACCTCGGGCGCGTTCGCGTCCGCGACGGCGACCCGGACGCGGAGGCGCGACGGATGTTCGCTCGCCGGAGGGGCGTCTCCCCCGTCGTCGCCGCAGGCGGCGAGCGCGAGACCAAGCGCGAGGAGGTATCGCATCGCGTTGCAACTATAACATCTTGGTCGCAAAAACAATCCACAACGACTAGCGTCCACGTTGAAAATGATCCGGTGCGCGGTCAGCCTCGGGCTCTGCCTCGCCGTCCTCGCGCGCGCAGGCCTCGCCCGCGCGGACGTCACCGTCAACGGCGTGCGACGGGCGGAGCCGAGCGCGGCGAGCCACATGGACATCGAGGTCGGCGCGCTCGCGGACGTGCCGCGGCGCAACGCGGAGCAGCTCCTCACCCTCGCGCCCGGCGTCTTCCTGTCGAACCCGTCCGGCGAGGGGCACGCCTCGACCATCTTCTTGCGCGGGTTCGACGCCGGCGAGGCGCAGGACATCGAGCTCAAGCTCGAAGGGATCCCGATCAACGAGCCCTCGAACGCGCACGCGCACGGCTACGGCGACACGCACTTCATCATCCCGGAGCTGGTCGAGCGGCTGCAGGTGATCGAGGGCCCGTTCGATCCACGGCAGGGCGACTTCGCCGTCGCGGGCAGCATGGACTACCGCCTCGGCCTCGCCTCGCGCGGCGTGAGGGCGAAGGCCGGCTACGGATCGTTCCACACGCGGCGGCTCCTCGCGCTGTGGGGGCCCGCGGGGACGTCGCGCGGCACCTTCGCCGGCGTCGACTTCGTCGAAGGAGACGGCTTCGGCCCCAACCGCGCGCACTCCGCGACGCGCTTCATGGGCCGCTACGAGCTCGCGCTCGGGCACGGCTACGAAGCGGCGCTCCTCGCGACGAGCTACGTCGCGCGCTTCGACGCGGCCGGCGTCATCCGCCAGGACGACTACGAGGCGCGGAGGCTCTCCGCCTGCGCGCCGGCGGAGGAGGCGCAGTTCTTCTGTCTCCACGATCGCAACCAGGGCGGCGGCGTCGGCCGGCACGGCGCGGTGCTGCACGTCGCGAAGAGGAGCGCCGAGAGCTCCTTCGAGCAGAGCCTCCACGTCTCGCTGCGCGATCTCCGCATCCGCCAGAACTTCACCGGCTTCACCGTCGACGTGACGCCGGCGAACGATCCGCAGCGCGGCGACGGCCTCGAGCAGAGCTACCACGCGACGACGATCGGGGCGCGCGGCTCCTACCGCCGTCGCCACGCGGCGCTCGGCCGGCAGCACGAGGTCGAGCTCGGGTACTTCGCGCGGCACGACGTCGCCGACTCCGAGGCGCGCCGCCTCCGCTTCGCCGACGGCGTGCCGTATCGCGTCGACTCGGACAACGCGCTCCGGATCACGAACCTCGGCGCCTACGCCGCCGGCCGCTTCACCCCGCTCGAGCGCCTCGTGCTCCGCGGCGGCGTCCGCCTCGAGACGTTCGCGTTCGGCGTGACGGACGAGAACCGCCCCGCGACGGATCGCTCCGGCGCGCGCCTCACCTCCGAGAACGTCGAGGCGTTCGGGCTCGCGGTGCAGCCGAAGCTCTCCGCCGACCTCGCGCTCACGCGTCACGTCCGCCTCGTGACGAGCTTCGGGATCGGCACCCGCTCGAGCGACGCGCAGGCGCTGTCGCAGGGCGAGTTCGCGCCCTTCGCGCGGGTCCGGGCGCTCGAGTCGGGCGTCGTCGCGAAGGCCTACGAGCACGGCGGCTTCAGCCTCGACGCGCGCGCGATCGCGTACCACACGCGCGTCGAGCGGGACCTCCTCTTCGACGAGGTGGCGGGGCGCAACACGTCGATCGGCGCCTCGAACCGCTTCGGCGCGCTCGGCGCAGCGCGGCTGCGATCGCCGCTCGGCCTCGACCTCCAGTCGAGCCTCACCTACGCCGAGGCGTACCTGCCGCCCGCGGGCGCCTCGACGTTCGACCTCACCGCGGGCGTGCGGCTCCCGTACATCCCGCGCTGGGTCGGGCGCGTCGACGCCTCGCTCCACCGCTCGTTCGTCATCGCCGGGCGTCGCTTCCACGGCGGCGTCGCCGCCGGCCTCTCCTACGTCGGGCCGCGTCCGCTGCCGTTCGGACAGCTCGGTCCGGCCTACGGCACCGTCGACGCGGGGCTCAAGCTCCGGCACGGCATGTTCGAGGCGGGACTCGACGTGACGAACCTCCTCGATCGCCGGAACAAGATCGCGATCTACAACTACGCCTCGAGCTTTCGGGGGCCCGACGCCTTTCCGTCGCGGGTGACGCAGCAACACTTCGCCGCCGGCCCGCCGCGCGTCGCGATGGCGACGCTCACGGTCTGGTTCGACGCGGAGAAAGGACAGGAGCCATGAACGTTCGCGCGCCCATCCTCCTCGCCGGCCTCTGCCTCGCGCTCTCGTGCGACGCCGCGACGGGCGGACGCGAGGTCCGCTACGACCTCGCGGCGACGTCCGCGGCGGTGAGCACGTTCCACACCGCGGCCGGTTGGGACGTGACGCTGAGCGAGGCGTGCGTCTCGCTCGGCCCGATCTACGTGTTCTCCGGCGAGCCGACCGCGCGCTCCACGCTCTACGACTGGCTCGTCCCCTCGGCGCACGCGCACCCCGGCGTGGACCATTTCGCGGGCGGAGAGGCGCGCGGGGAGTGGCTCGCGACCGTCGCCGTCGACGCGCTCGCGAGCGCGCCCGTGCACGTCGGGCGCTTGAGCGGCCCCGCCGGCCCGGCGCGCACGCTCTCGCTCTACCTCTCGCCGCCGCGGCCGGAGACGGCGGGCCCGGCGGGGTGCCTTCGCGGTCACCAGGCCTACGTCGTCGGGATCGCGCAGCGCGACGGCGTCACCGTCGCGTTCGAGGGCGGCCTCGACATCGAGGAGGCCGGCAACCGGCGGCGGATCCAGGTGCCGGTCTCGTTCGAGGTCGACGACGGGGCCACGCTCGCCGTCCTCGTCGATCCGCGGCCATGGCTCGACGAGGTGCGCTTCGACGACCTCACCGTGACGGAGCCGGGGGGGCGCGCGACGATCGCGGCCGAGTCGCAGGCGCGCGTGGCCTGGTTCCTCGGGGTGCAGCGGGCGAGCGCGTTCTCGGCCCGGATTCACTAACAAACGAATTGCAAAAATATCTCCGTTGACTATGAAGCGAGGCACGCATGGGTCGTCGCGCGCTCCTCCTCGTCGTCGCGTTCCTCGTCGCCGCGTGCTCGGGCGAGAGCGGAGGCTCCGGCTCGGTGTCGGTCCGCGTGAGCGGCGAGGGCGCGGCGAAGGGCGGGTACCCGTACGTCAAGGACGGCGTCGAAATCCGCTTCGTCGACGGCTGGTCGGTGCGGTTCTCGAAGTACCTCGTGAGCGTCGGCCAGCTGCGCCTCGCCGGCGCGGACGACGCGGTCGCGTTCGACTCGAACGACGTGTTCGTCGTCGATCTGCACCAGGGCGATCCGGTCATCTTCACCGCCTCGGGCCTCGACGCGCGGAGGTGGGAGCGGCTCTCGTTCCGCGTGATCGCGCCGCCGGCGGAGGCGAAGCCGATCGGCGCCGTCGCGGCGGACGACCTCGCGCGGATGCAGCGAGAGGGCCTCAACTACTGGCTCGAAGGCGTCGCCGAGAAGGAGGGCCGCGCGGTGGCGTTCGCGTGGGGCCTCGCGAACCCCACCCGCGCGACGAACTGCTCGAACGGCGTCGACGGGACGGAGGGCATCGTCGTCCGCAACAACGCGACGGCGGAGGCGGAGATCACGTTCCACCTGGACCACCTCTTCTGGGACACGCTCGGGACCGAGATCGCGAAGCTGCGGTTCGACGCGATCGCCGCCGCGGCGGGGGAGGACGGCGTGGTTCGCTTCGACGATCTCACGAAGCAGGCGCTCTCCGACCTCCGCGACGGCGCCGGCGAGCCGCTCCGCGACGGCGCGGGCGCGCGCCTCGTCTACAACCCCGGGAGCGTCCCCCTCGCCGACCAGACGCTCCGCGCCTTCATGCTCGCCGCGTCCGCGGGGCAGGCGCACCTGAACGGCCTCGGGCTCTGCACCATCACTCGTCTCTGATTTTTGCGACGGCGAAGGAGAAGCACCATGCGATGGACACCCGTGTTCGCCACGTTCGCGCTCGCGGTCGCGTGCGGAAGCAGCGACGATGAGGCGCCGCCCCCGGTCGTCCGCGGACCGATCGCGCTCGGCGCCCCCGCCGCGGCGTGCGCCGTCGGCGACGACACGGTCGACCTCGAGAAGCACGCCTGCCTGCACGCGCGGAGCGGCCCCTTCGCCTCCGCGACCGCGGGCGCGGAGGACGACGCGCCGTCCGTGTCGAAGACGCACACCGCGTACGACGTGACGATGGGCGCCTCGCCCTCCTGGGTCGCGTACCGACCGAAGGGCGCGAAGACGTATGCGTTCTACACGAAGCCGCAGGTCCGCATCGCGGTGCGCGGAGGCAGCGGGAGCCAGCTCGCGACGTCGTGCGAGGGCCCCACCACCGGCGCGTGCGACCTCCTCCCCTACGCCACGCAGGTCCGCCTTGCCGCGAACGAGGACGTGCACGTCGCGCTGTACCCCGCGGAGGGGATCACGTCGGCGATGCTGGTGATCGAGGACGTGGATTAGGCGACGCCGGCCTCTCAGCGGCAGACGAAGTTCGCGCGATCGCCGTTGTCGTCGACGCAGTCGACCTCGAATGCGCGGCAGTCTCTCTGGAACGGCGGCATGTAGAGCTCTCGACCCACGCCGCCGCATTGGCAGACGCAGTGATCCTCGCGCGCGTGAGGAACGTTGACCCGTGCTTGGACCGTCGAGCGCGAGTCGCTCCACTGACTAGCGCACGATGTGCGCGCTCGGGTCGCCGTTCGGCGCGTGATTCAAGGTGGCCGCCGATGAGCTCGGCGAGCGCGCGCGGGACGACATGCGACGTGACGATTCCCACGATCGTCACGACCACGAGCCGTCGAGGACCTCGAGGCGAGCTCGTCGAAACACCATCGTGCATGCGATTCATTTGCAACATGATTGCTAAATGTTAAGCCGTGCTCATGGCACCGCAACGCCTTCCCGTCCCCGGATCCCTTCCCCACGTGGATGGAGGTGCAGCGTGAGCGGCGGCGACCTGTCCAAGGCCTGGGATCGCCACGCCCGGACCTACGCTCGTCTCGGCGCGCCGTTCACCGGGTACATCGCGCAGTCGTTGTTTCACACGGTGGCGGGGCGCCTGCCGAACGCCGCTCGCGTTCTCGAGATCGCGTGTGGGTCGTCGCGACGGACTTCTCCTCCGAGATGGTGGAGCTCGCGAGGAGGAACCTCAGCGTCCTCGGCGCCGGCGACATCGTTCGATGCGAGGTTCGGGACGGACAGGCGCTCGGCCTCGCGACGGCGAGCTTCGACGCCGTCTTCTCGGCGTTCGGCATCTTCCTCTTTCCCGATCGACATGCCGGATGGCGTGAGGCTGCGCGCGTGCTTCGTCCCGGCGGGCTCCTCGCGGCCGCGGTGTGGCGCGGACCGGACGACAACGCCCTCTTGCGCCTTCAGATGGATCCCGTGATGGCGTCGCTGCCGGAGCGCGTGCGAGCGTCGCTCCCCCGTCCGAGCTGGCTCGACATTGCCTCGCAGGAGGGGCTGGTCGAAGAGGTCTCCGCGGCCGGGTTCGTCGATCCCGAGGTGAACGTCTTCGACGCGGTCCTGACAGCGCCGACCCCGCGCGCGATGTGGAGCATGATGCGCGAGAACCCGCTCTCCGGCCCGCTCTTCGCGGCTTGCTCGGAAGCGGAGCTCGCTGCGGTCGAGGAGGCGGTGCTCTCGCGCTTCGAGGCGCTCTCCGGCGGCGCCGACAGACCGGTCCGCTTCGACGCTTCGTGCCACTTCCTCGTCGCGCGCCGCTGAGGACGTCGAGCGTGAGTATGACGACGTCGAGCACGGCGCACGCGTTCGCGACGCCGCCCGCGCAGGCGCGGCGGCTCGGCATCATCTCGTGCATCCACGGCAACCTCGAGGCGCTCGAGAGCGTCCTGGCCGACCTCCGCGCACGCGACGTCGACAGCCTCCTTTGCCTGGGCGATCTCGTCGGCTACGGACCGTTTCCCGACGAGAGCACATCGAGGATCCGCGAGCTCGGCGTCCCTACGGTGCTCGGCTGCTGGGACGAAGGGATCGCGGAGGAGAACGAGAACTGCGGCTGCACCTTCGTCACGCAAGAAGAAGGACAGCTCGGCGCGATGGCGTTCCTGTGGACGACGCTTCATGTCTCGGAAGAGACCAAGAGCTACCTCGGGACGCTGCCGATGAGCCTGGCTTTCGACCTCCCTTGTGGTCGCCTCGTCGCCGTTCACGGTAGCCCTGCGAGCACGTCCGAGTACCTGATGGAGTCGACGCACGAGCTCGTGCTCTTCGAGCGGGCGGCGAGCGCGGGCGGCGACCTCCTGGTGTGCGGACACACGCACGTGCCGTACGTGAAGCACCTCGCCGGAGCTCTCGCCGAAGACCGTCATCAACGCCGGTAGCGTCGGTGAACCTCGCCACGGCGGCCTCGCCGCGACCTACGCCATCGTCGACACGCAGTCGGGCGACGTCGAGCTGTGCGAGGTGCCCTACGACGTCGAAAAGACGGTGCACGCCATGAGGGCTCGCGAGGTGCCGGAGACGTTCGCCGAGCGCCTCCTTCGCGGTCAGGAGCTGACCGGCAAGCAGAAGGAAGTCTTCTGTGCGTGCTGACGCGCCTACGAGCGTCGTGCTCGTAGGGCTCGAGTCGGTAGGCAAATCGGCGCTCTTCCGCGGCCTCACGGGGAGCCGGGCGGGCGATGAAGCGAACTTTCGGGGCTCGACCGTGACGTGCCGTCGCTGTCACTTGAGCGAGTGCAACTCGCGAGCTCGTCGACACGCCGGGGATCCGCGTCGAGGGCGACAGCGCCTCGACGGCGCTCGCGCTCGCCACGCTCCGCGAGGCGGACACGGTGATGCTCGTCCTACGAGCGCCGTACCTGACGAGCGAGGCTCGGACGTTGCTCAGGTCGCTCCGCTTCGAGGTGCGACGGCTCGCGATCATCGTCACGTTCGCGGACAAGGTCTCGTCGGATCTCGGGCGAGCCACGCATGCGCTCGAGACCCGCCTCGGCGTCCCCGTCGTCACGATCGACGCGCGGGAGCTGACCGCCGCACACCGCTCCGCGATCCTCGACGCGATCCGGACGGCACGACCGCTCGCGTCGAGAGACCTCGATGCGTCGCCTCTCGTCCAGCTCCGCGCTCGTCCGCCAGCTCGAACACTCTTCGAGCACCCAACGCTGGGTCCGCTGGTCGCCGTCGTCGCCATGACCGCGCTCCTGGCGGTTCCCGTTGCGTGCGCGTTCCATCTTTCATCCTGGCTCCAGCCATACGCCGACGCCGCCGTCATCGGACCCATCACGCAAGCGCTCGAGGGCCTATGGCCGCCGCTCGCCGCTATCTTGATAGGTCCGTACGGGCTCTTGACGCTCGGCTCCTACTCCTTCCTCTGGGCGTTCCCGGTCGTTTTGCTGCTCGGGATTGCGAGCAGCCTCGCGGAGGAGACCGGGCTGCACGATCGGATCACGGCCGCGCTCGATCCCTGGCTTCGTCACGTCGGCCTCTCCGGTCGCGCCGGCGCGATGGCGCCGCTCTCCCGGATACTCGGCGCGGTCTTCGGCTTCTTTCATCTCCCCGAGGAGACGTCGCTCGCGGTGGTCTTCAGCGTCCTTCGGAAGGACGGGATGCTGCTCCTGAACACCTCGAACGGCTCGCTCTTGCGTTCGCTCTCCGGTGGACAGGTCTTCGGCGCCGTCTACCTCGCGAGCACCTTGACGCCCTGCCTGGTCACGCTCGCCGCCGTGCGTCGAGAGCTCGGCTGGGCTGCGGCGGGAAACGTCGCGGGACGGCAAGCGCTCACGAGCGTCATCAGCACGTGGATCCTCAGCCAGCTCGCGTGGTGACGCCCCCGACCACGATCGAAAGCCTCGCCGATAGGATCGAAAGTCACGCTCTCCCGGACGATGTCATGGCGATGGGCCAGCTCCGGAGCCGCTCAGGGCATCGTAGGCCAGCGGTCACGGCTGATCTGTCCAGTGCATCGTCAGCTGGCACATCTCGTCGCGTGAGGTCGGGCCGGAACGGACGTCCTGCGGCGGATGATTGAACTGCCGCGGGTTCCCATCGGTGTTGTCGTACTCGCAGAGCCACTTGATCGAAGAGCCCGCGGGCAGATCGATCGGTTGGTTCAAAAAGTAGGCATTCTGATGCTCGAAATCCCACTGCAGATCGGCGAGGCACGCGTTCTTCGGCTGGCCCGGGCGCTCAATCTCGAGGTGAAAGAAGGTCCCGAGCTGATGCATGTGCGGGGTGATGCCGTGCAGGGTGACCGGACGATCGAACGTGTGCTTCCACTCGGCCTGCGAGCTCGAGACGTTCGCGGGGACGTCGAAGCGCTCATTTCGCGTTACGAGTGACGTGAAGGGCTTCACCTCGTGGTCGCTGAAGTGGATTCCCCAGCGGCTTCGATCGTTGATCGCGAATTCGTTCACGCGGTCGCCTGCGTAGTGAATTTCGAAGACGATCGTCGCGCCCTTCGGCAACCGGTAGCCGTAGCCCTTCGGGATGGCCGGCGGGTCGGCACCCGGGACCCACATACCGATGAGAAGCGGCGTCTCGGGGAAGTCCCATTCCCCTTCGAACCCCGGACCGGCGATGTTCGGCGCCGCGGCCTGGTAGCGCTGCTCTTGCTCGAGGCTCTTCCCGGTCGGATCGATCCAGATCTCCATGTGGTGGACAATCGGGAACGACCCCGCTTTCCCGGCCCAGCTCCCATTGTCCGGAATCGCCTCGACGGCGGTAATGAACCGGTCCGTCTCGTAATTCGTTTTGTAGGGGAAACGGCGGAAGATATCGCGCGGCACCCGGGGCGGGATGACGAAACCGTCCGGAGTATTCTGGAGATCCCAATCAGGAGTGCCCGTGATCCATTCGCCCGGCTGCGGATCGCGCCAATCGATCGGAGGCGGAAGGTCGGCCGGGTCGCCCTCGGGCGCCCCGCTATCGGCCCAGCTTACGAAGACTCCGATCTCCTCCGCGGTGAGACGCCGCGCGCCCGAGAACGTGTCGGCGTTCGAACAACCTGTGTCGAGGCGAATCGACCGAGCCTCCGGCATGCGACCGGAGACGACGGCTGATTTGACGATGTTGCGAAACGCCTTGACCGTCGCGTAGTCGTCGAGGGCAAACGAGGCGAACCCGCCCTCGTGGTGACAAGCCTGGCAATGCTGCTGGAGGAGCGGCATCACGTGCTTGTTGAACGTGACGATTTGTCCCGCCGCGTTCGTCGCACCGTTCGCCTGCGCGGCCGCTCCGTTCGAATCGTCCGGCGCCGCCGAGCACGCCGCGACCACCGCTGCGGCGACCGTCGAGAACGCGAGCGCAAAGAAGGATCGAAACATCATGTCGAATCTCCAGTCGCGCCTGCCGACGCGGACAGCCGGGACGCTTTGGCAAGCGAGATGCCATGGCGACGGCGCGAAGGTACGAAGGCACGAAGGCACGAAGGCGAAGTGGGGGCCGTCGTCGTCGACGCGGTGACGCTGCGGAAGGGCCCGGCGGAGCTGTGGAGACACGCGTGCTCGACCGCGTGCCCGCCGAGCTCGTTGCACGAGCCGAGGACAAGGGCGGAAGAGGCGAAGCGAGTCATCGGCGAGTCTCTTGGGACGGGACGACGTCGCACGGTGTAGCACCGGCAGAACGCTCGGCAACATTATATGCATTACAGTTGCAATTAACACCGCCTCGAGAACAGCGACGTTTCGGCGATGAGCAGGATGGCGCACGAAGCATACAGTTTCTAATACATCACACTTGCATTAATGATGCGTGCACACTACCGTCGAGTGCAGTCTGAACGCGTCCGCCGAAGCGCTGGGCGGCATCTCGACTCTCAGGGTTCGAAGATGATCGGCTCTCGCTTCGCGTTGTAGATGTCGGCGTTGTTCTCGTCGCTGCTGTCGCCGTTGGTGGCGAAGTACAGAATGCACTGATCGGCCGTCAGGAGCGACCACGAAGGAGACCCGATGATGGCACGTGCTCGCAGCGCGAAGGAGAACGAGAAACGCGACCTCTCGGCGCATGACAAGAAGCACCTCAAGCAGAGGCTCGAGGAGGAGCGCCGCAGCGTCGTTGGCCGTCTCCGCGCCCATCTCGGTGAGGCCACCGAGGACACCCATCCTCTCGCCGACGAGATGGACTTGGCGACTCGCCATCAAGATCAAGCGTACTTGCTCCGCCTCGCGGAGAAGGAGCGCAAGCTGCTCATCGAGATCAACCACGCCCTCGCGAAGTTCGATGGTGACTCGTACGGCGCCTGCGAAGGCACCGGCGAGCCCATCGGGCTCAGGCGGCTCGAGGCCCGACCGTGGACTCGCTTCAGCATCGCGTACAAGGAACAGCTCGAGCGAGAGCGTGCTGCCAAGCGTGAACGGTGACGAACGAACCTCGCGCCGACGTGCCTCCCCCGTCACCACGTGGAGCTCGAGCCTCGGGCGATGCCTTCGATGTCGGCGGTCACGCGACCATCGACGGCTCGCCCACGCTCGGGCCCCACGAGGCGAAGGGATCGGGGAGAGCGCGCCACTGCGAAGGCCCGAGCTTCATCTCGGCGTCGGTGAGCAGGCATCGCTCGAGACCGGCTCGAAGGGACGCCTCGTCCATCCGGATCCCGATGAGCACGAGCTCCTGCCGTCGGTCCCCGAAGGGCTCCTGCCAGATGCTCTGGATCTCGCGCCGGCGCTCCTCCTCCGTCGGCCAATGCGCTCGAGGAACGCCCGCCCACCAGAAGCCGGCGCGTGACGTGCGGCACACCGGCCCCGCCTGCGACCACACACCGACGTCGTTCATGCGCGTGGCGAGCCAGAAGAACCCCTTCGAGCGGAGGACCCCCGGCCACTCGCTCGCAAAGAACGCCGACAGGCGCGCGGGATGGAAGGGCCTCCGCGCGCGGTAAACGAAGCTCGCGATCCCGTACTCCTCCGTCTCGGGCGTATGAACACCGGCGAGCTCCTTCGCCCACCCGGCGTAGGTCGAGGCCTTCGCGTCGTCGAACAGGCCCGTGCCGAGGACGTGCTTCAGCGCGAGCCGGCCGAAGGGCGCGCGGACGATCCGGGCGTCCGGGTTGAGGTGGTGCACGATCCCTTCGAGGCGCTCCACGTCCTCGTCGGTCACGAGGTCCACCTTCGTCAGCACGATCACGTTCGCGAACTCGACCTGCTCGACCAGCAGATCGGCGATCGTCCGCTCGTCGGCGGGGCCGAGCGCGATGCCGCGGGCGCGCAGGTCCTCCGTCGAGCTGTACTCGCGCAGGAAGCCTTGAACGTCGACCACGGTCACCATCGTGTCGAGGCGCGCCACGTCGGAGAGGCTGAAGCCTTTCTCGTCCCGGAACGAGAACGTCGCCGCGACGGGCATCGGCTCGGAGATCCCCGTCGACTCGACGAGGAGAGCGTCGAACCGTCCCTCCTTCGCCAGGCGCGTGACCTCGTCGAGGAGATCCTCGCGGAGCGTGCAGCAGATGCAGCCGTTCGACATCTCGACGAGCTTCTCTTCCATCCGGTCGAGGGACGCTCCGCCGGTCTTCACGAGCTGGGCGTCGATGTTGACCTCGCTCATGTCGTTCACGATGACCGCGACGCGACGCCCCTCGCGGTTGGCGAGGACATGATTCAGCAACGTCGTCTTGCCCGCGCCGAGGAAGCCGGAGAGGACCGTCACCGGGAGCTTCGTGGGGGCCACCGCATCGCCCTCGCGTTCGTCGTTCATTTCGAGACCTCCAGATCGCACCGAGCCCTCATAATCGCAATCATGTTGCAATACAATATCAAGTACACATACGTGCGAAGGGAAGCACCTGGGGGCACGTGCAGGCCTTCGTCCGAGAGCGAATCCATTTATTTGCAACTTGTATGCATTTAATCTTGCGGCCGCCCCGGCGCCTGCTACAGCGTGGGCAGACATCCCACCCGGAGAACTTGCCAGATGATTCGCTTCGCCACGTCCGCCGCTGCGCTCGCCTGCTTCGCCTTCCTCGCTGCCTGCTCGGCGGCTCCCTCCGAACCGGTGGAGACGACGTCTGCGCAGATCGGCTCGTGCAAGGAGATCGACGAGCACCAGGTCGAGCACGCGTGCCTCCACAGCTTCGCCGGCCCGTTCCGGAACGTGACCGCGTCGACGGCGTCGCCGCCGGACGTCTCGCACGAGCACACGGCGTACCGCGTGACGCTCCCGGCGGTTTCGAGCCCCGATACCGATGCCGATGCCGATGCCGCCGCGCCGTCCGCTCCGACGTACGCTGGATCGGTCAGCTTCGTGCCGGAGGAGGACGGTGAGTACGCGATCTACACGTCCTCGCCGGCCGCCGAGCTCTCGGCGTCGGACGAGCACGGAAAGAGCGTCTCGTTCGAGTGCACGACGGAGGTGCCGGAGGATCTCTGCAGCGGCCTCCGTCTGCTTCGCGTCGCCGACTTCGAGCACGAGAGCCCGGTCACCCTCACGTTCGAGTCGTCCGAGCCCGGTGTGTTGCTCTTGATCGAGCACCTCGGCCGCGGCCACGGACACGGTCACGACGGCGACGACAACAACGACAATCATGAGCGCGCGCACTGAGCGCGCGTGCGTGGCGCTGCTCCTGGCGCTGACCGCGTGCCAGACGAAGCGGATCGTCCAGGTCATCCCCGACGAGCAGCCGCCTCCGGCCGCCGCCGAGGATGACGACGACGATGACGCGAGCGGCGGGACGACACGCCTCCCCGACGACGCGCCGCCGCCGCTCGATCCGAGCGTCCCGCAAGCGCGCATCGTGGACTCGTCGCCGAAGGTCGGCGCGAAGGACTTCTACCCCGTCGAGGTGTACGACCGCGGCGGTGACGAAGGTGTCGGCGAGCGTAGAGTGCTGCGCTTCACCTTCGATCGCGCGATGGAGACGTCGCGCAAGAAGGTGGGGCTCCGGCCCGGAGATCGCGCGCTCGACGGCGCGTGGTCTCCCGACGCGAAGAGCTTCGAGCTCACGCTCCTCGGCACCGACGACGCGTCTCCGCTCGAGGCCGAGACCGAATACGAGCTCGATCTCGCGGAGCTCCGCAGCGACGCCGACGAGCCGGTCGGGACGCCGCGCGTTCGCTTCACCACCTCGAAGCGAGACAGCCTCATCGAGCACGCGTGCATCCACACGCTCTTCGGTCCGTTCGAGTCGGTCACCGCGGCCGCGCCCCAGAGCACGCTCACGTCCGCCCCGCTCGCGAGCGCGACGCACAAACAATATTCGATCGCGCTCCCCGGAGCAGGCACGGCCTACGCCGGTGACCTGCGGCTCGCCTTCAGCGGAACGGGGACGAAGCGGTACCTGCTCCTCGCGAACGGCGAGCTCGACGTCGCGGTCTCCGACGCCGATGGCGCGACCGTCGCGGTCACGCCCTCCCCCACCGTCGACGCGTGCCCCGGCATCCAGCACGGTTTCGGCGTCGAGCTCACCCGCGGCAAGACGTACCGACTCGCTCTATCGAGCAAGCGCGCCGACGTGAAAGCGATGTGGGAAGCTCCTTGACGCCGTCCGCTCCGCGGCGCTCGTAAGGCTCCGCCATCGAGACGACGCTCCGTCGTTCCGTGATGCGTGCCAGAACGTTCGCACATCGGGAATCGAGACGACGAGCCGAAATCGCCCAAACGCTCCGCGGATACGGTTGCTCTCGCGATCACGCAAGCGGGCGCGCGACGGAGGCTCGTAGCACTGCCGCGCGAAGCTGAGAGCTCGCCAACGATCCGGCGTCGCGTCGACGACGTCGCGCGCGACGGGAGATCGTGCATCGAAGCGCCGGCCAGCAGACGAAGGCGCGTGACGTCCAAGTCGACGACCTCCACCCGTCGTCGCGCCCGCGGGCAGATACCTCGTCGACGCCGTTCCGCGCCCTTGCGACGCCGCGTGCACGTACCGACGTTCGTTCCGCGCTGCGCACGACCGTGTAGCCGCGATCGACGTGCGGAGCGGCCGCGTCGGTGATGAAGAACGTTCCCTCGAACGACACCTCGATCTTCGCGCCCCTGACAGCTCGCCGTTCGCCGCAACGCCCTCGTCACGCACGATCGCAGAAGGGCCCGTCGATCGCGGCGGAGCAACCTTGTCGCCCTCGCAAGGAAAGCGCGCCCACACCCGCCGCCCCATCTATACATGCAACCTGATTGCTAATTAGTGCATCTGCCCGCTCGCAAACCGACGCACACACTTAAAAGCAACTCAATTGCATTGCCGACGCGTCAGAATGTGGTAGCGCGTCCGACATGAAAGCTCTTGCTGCTGGTCTCCTGACGCTCGGATGTGGTGTTGCGGTCGTGGCGTGCGCCGCGCCGGAGGAGGCGTCGACCTCCCTCACCGCCATGGACTCCACTCGCGCGCCCGTCCCCGAAGGCGAGCTCGTCGCCGAAGACGACACCGTCGCGTGCGACGCCTGTTTCCCGATCGAGTCGCTGCCGGAGGCGACCCGGCGGACGGCGGACGCCCTCCTCCTCCGCGCCCTCGACACGGAGGCGCTCTACACGCTCCTCTCCGACATCAAGCCGATGAGCAGCGGCTTCGCCGGGCTGCGGTTCCCGGCGGCCGAGACGACGGTCCCGGCGCTCGAGACGCTCCGGGCGATCACGCAGACCTTCCAGTGCACGCCGCGGCTCAGCGGCGCCACTCAGGTGTTCGCGGCGACCTTCGACGGAATGAAGAGCGCCGAGGCGCTCTTGTTCCACGGTCCGAGGTTCGCGGCCACGGTCACCGAGCACACGAGCCCGTTCGAGGCGCTCGGCATCGGGGCCTCGATGCAGCCCATCGACGCGGTCGACATCGTCGATCGCGATCCGACGACGAAGCGCTTCCAGGCGTACGGGCACCTCTTCGGCTACCCGCAGCACGCGGTGGACTTCTTCGTCGCAGCGGCGGAGGGCGAAGACGCGACGGGGCAGTTCGTGGAGCGCGACTTCGTGCACGTCCCCACGTTCGCGAAGCCGACGGGGGCGTTCACGTACGCGGTCCCCAAGGGGCACCAGCCGATCGCGGCCGACCTCGCGCTGCGCGAGAAGGCGGCGCCCGTCCTCAACGCCTACAAGCACGCGCGCGCGGAGCACGTCCAGGGCAGCAGCGGCGCCGCGCGCTTGCTCCGCGCGCTCTTCGACGACGGCACCGGACGCTGCAAGCCGGAGAACGCCGCCCGCTTCGTGCAGGACCACGGCACCGCGCCGCCGCCCGCGCCCGTATGCGCCGGGCCGGGCGGACACTGCAGCGCCGACGCGGACTGCTGCTCCGGCGACTGCCACGGCGACCACTGCCACTGACCGCCACGCGCTCGGACCGCCGCGCGCTCGGGCCGCCGTGCTCAGCGTTTCGCGCCGCGAGGGCGTCCTGGGGAGAGCGCGATCGTCATCCCCTCTCGCGCGACGAACGCTCCCGACCATCGCCGCTTCGCTTCGCGGGCGACGCGATCCATGAAGGCGTCGTCGTGGTCGGGATCGTGGTGGAAGATGGCGAGCCGCTTGGCGCCCGCCGCGACGCAGAGGCGGACGCCTTCTTCCCACGTCGAGTGTCCCCATCCGCGATGGGACGCGAGCTCCTCGTCGGTGTACGTGCAGTCGTAGATCACGAGGTCGGCTCCCTCGATCAACGTGAGCACCGACGGGTCCAGACGGCCCGGCTCGTGCTCCGTGTCGGTCACGTAGGCGACCGACGCTCCCGCGTGCTCGACGCGGAACCCCGTCGCGCCGTCGGGGTGGACGAGCCGCGCGGTGCGGACGCGGCCCCCGCCCTCGAGCTCGAAGGACGCGCCGGCGGGGACGTCACGAAAGGAGAGCCGCGCGGGCATCTGCGCGAGGGACACCGGGAAGCTCGGCGGCGCGATCTGCGAGGCCAGGATCCCACAGACGCCGCCCGCGCGCTCCGACGCGTGGCCGGCGACGATCGTGATCTCGCTCGACGGATCGTACGCCGGCCCGAAGAACGGGAGCCCGCACGTGTGGTCCCAGTGCGTGTGGGAGAGGAGCAGGTGGATCCGCGCGACGCCGCGCCGAGCGAGCGACGCGCCGAGCGCGCGGAGGCCCGTCCCGGCGTCGAGGACGACGCTCGAAGATCCGATCTCGAGCTCGACGCAGCTCGTGTTGCCGCCGTAGCGCGCGTGCGTGCGCCCGGGACACGGAATGCTCCCGCGCACGCCCCAGAAGGTGACCCTCACCCGAGACCCGTGAGACCCGTGAGCGGACTCGCGCGCTTCACGAGGCGGCGGAGGCTCTCGCGGATCGCGTCGACCATCGCGCGCTCGAGCCCGCGCGTGATGCCGACGATCTTCGAGGCGCGCGGCTCGAACGGCCACCTCGGCAGCGACGTCACCGGGTAGACGACGTGCTGGACGGACTGGACGACGACCGGAAGTGGATCGTCGTCGACGTGGAGGATCCCTTTGACGCGGAGGAGGTGCTCGCCGTGCACCTGCGTCATCATCGACAGCCAGAGGGCGAGCGCGCGGTAGTCGAGCGGCCCTTCGACGAGCTCGGAGAAGGAGAAGACGTCCCTGCCGTGAGGCTCATGCTCGTGCGCGGCGGGATCTCCATCGACGACGATCGGATGCGCCGGCGCCTCGGCGAGGAGCGCCTCCGCGTGAACGACGCCGCGCCGCGCCCGGAACCTCGGCGCCAGCGGGTTGACGGCCGCGAGGCGCTGCTCGAGCCGGCTCGACACCTCCGCGCCGGCGAGATCGGTCTTCGTGACGAGGATGCGATCGGCCATCGCCACCTGCTTCACCGCCTCGGGCTGCGCCGACAGCGTTCGATCGCCCAGCGTCGCGTCGACGGTCGTCACGACGGCCGCGAGGTGGAAGCAGGAACGAAGGAGGCCGTTCCTCGCGATCGTGCCGACGATGGGCGTCGGATCGGCGAGGCCGGTCGTCTCGACGACGACGCGCGCGAAGCGGGGGATCTCGCCGCGCTCGGCCTTGACGTGAAGCTCGCAGAGGGCGCGCATGAGGTCGTTGCGGACGGAGCAACAGACACATCCGGAGGCGAGGACGACGAGGTCTTCGCGAACGCTCTTCACGAGCTCGTGATCGAGCGCGATCTCGCCGAGCTCGTTGATCAGGACCGCGGTGTCGCGCGCGGCGGGATCCGCGAGCAGGTGCTTCAACAGCGTCGTCTTCCCGCTCCCGAGGAACCCCGTGAGGATCGTCACCGGAACGGTCGGTGGCGCCGTCATGGTCCGACAGGATCGGCGCGCATCGGGCTGGATCGCGCGGGCAGCGAGCGCGCGCGATCGCGGCGGTGCCCGAGCCGGACGCGATGACCCCAGACCGCGCCGGCGACGAGGAGCGCGACGCCGAGCCACGACAGACCGGCGAGCCCGACGTCTTCGCCGAACGCGTGCACGACCAGGAAGACGGCGCAACCGCTCGTGGTGAGGAGCAGCGGCCCGTAGCGGCGCGTCACGCGGAGCTCACGGACGCCGAAGCCGAGCGAGAACGCGATGCAGCCGAGGAGCAGCCAGAGGTGCTGCGTCTCCGAGAGAGCGACGCCGATCCCGAGCGCCGAGAGGACCTTGGCGTAGGTCGCGATGCACCCCGGACACAAGGCACAGGCGAGGATCGGCACGAGCGTCGCCCACCAACCGCTCCGCGCGGACGGCGCCGGCCGATGGTGAGGGCACGAGCACGAGCTTCCGTGATGATGGCTGCCCATGGCGAACGACTAGAGCAGAGCCGCAACGCATTCGCAATCATATTGCATTTGACTGGCCGCTGCGCCGCCACACAGATCGTCTACTATTGCAACGTTGATGCTTTAGTGTAGGCTTGCCTCATGCGTCGTACGAGCCACGATTCGCGCAAGGCGGCGACTCCGAGTGTGAAGGAGCTCCAGGAGCTCCTTCGTGGCGTGGGGCTTCGGAGCACGACGCCGCGCATCGCGGTCCTCGAGTACTTCCACGCGCACGGCGGTCAGAACAGCCACGCCGAGATCTTCGAGGCGCTCGACGATCGCGGCTTCGATCGGGCGACCATCTACCGGGTGCTGATGGACCTCGCCGAGGCGAAGTTCCTCTCGCGCACCGACCTCGGCGATCACGTGTGGCGCTTCGAGCTGAGGAACGGCGTCGGCGGCGTGAAGCACACCGAGGAGCATCCGCACTTCGTCTGCGTCGACTGCGGGGAGGTGTCGTGTTTGCCGGGGATGTCCATTCGGCTCGAGGGAGCGACGAAGGCGCCGAAGTCGGTCACCACGAAGAAGGTGGAAGTCCAGCTCAAGGGCCGCTGCGACAACTGTACGTAGGCCGTCGGGCTCAGCTCTTGTCGAAGGTCAGGCCGATCCGGCGCTCGCCGGTGTGCTCGCCTGCGTTGCCGGCGAAGAGCTCCCAGGCGGCTCCGCTCGACCGCACCCGACCAGGTCATTGCTTTTGTAATTGAAAATCGTTTTCAATTTGCCAGAGTAGAACCGTGCGCAGCGCCGGCATCGACCTGGACGAAGGAGAGACGGCGGGATCGTCGTCGCTCCACGCCAAGCCGGCGAAGCTCCCGGGGGCGTGGGCGATCATGCGTCCGGTCCAGGGCCAGATCCGCTTCGCGATGGGCCTGTCGATCCTCAGCTCGCTCGCGACGCTCGGGGCGCTCGGCTTTCTGGTGAGGTCGGTGGAGGCGCTCGGTCCCGGCGCACGCTGGCCCGTCGGCCCCATGGCGGGGGCGTTCCTCTGCACCGCCCTCGCGTACGTCCTGCGGATCACGTCGTTCGATCAGTCCCACTACGCCGCCTTCGAGCTCGAGACGATCCTGCGGACGCGGATCAGCCAGCACCTCGGAAGGGTGTCGCTCGGCGAGGTGCAGCGCATCGGCGCGAGCGCGCTCGCCAAGGTCATGCACGACGACGTCAAGGCGCTGCACGTCTTCGTCGCCGACAGCACGCCGCTCTACGCGCGTGCCTTCGCGATGCCGCTCGCCACGTTCGGCGTGCTCCTCTGGCTCGACTGGCGCATGGCGCTCACCGCGACGTTCGTCCTCGTCCTCGGCTTCGGCGTCGCCGGCTCGATGATGCGCGACGCGAAGGAGATGGGGCGGCTCTACAACGAAGCGCGCGAGCGCGTCAGCGCGGCGGTGGTGGAGTTCGTCCAAGCGATGCCCGTCGTGCGCACGTTCGACACCGGGGCTGTCACGTACGGGCGCTACCAGCGCGCGCTCGAGAGCTACCGCGACGTCGTCGTTCGCTGGTACCGGAGCTCCAGCTTCTCGGGGCGCTTCTCCATGTCGGTGTTGAGCCCGCTGCCGACGCTGGTCGTGCTGCTCTGGCTCGGGGCCGTCTTGCTATGGCGCGAGTCGCTGAGCTTCTCGACGTGGTTCGGGATCCTGCTCGTCGGCACCGGGATGGCCGAGGCCATGCTGCCGATGATGACGCTCAACCACCTGGTCGAGACGACCAAGTTGAGCGTGGCGCGCATCCATCAGATCCTCGATCTGCCCGCGCTCTCGTCGACGCCCGCCGCTCGAAGGCCGGTGGACGCGAGCGTCCGCTTCGAGGGCGTCACCTTCCGCTACGACGAAGGAGCGACGGAGGCGCTCACGGGGATCAGCTTCAACGCGGCGCCCGGTACGGTGACCGCCCTCGTCGGCCCTTCGGGGGCCGGCAAGAGCACGGTGGCGAGGCTCATCCCCCGCTTCTGGGACGTCTCCGCCGGACGCGTGCTCGTCGGCGGCGCCGACGTGCGCGAGCTGACGGCCGACGCGCTCATGCAGCAGGTGGCGTTCGTCTTTCAAGACACCTTCCTCTTCTCGGGGACGCTCGCCGACAACGTTCGACTCGGCACCCCCGACGCCTCGATGGAGGCCGTCATCGCCGCCGCGAAGGCCGCGCAAGCGCACGACTTCATCGTCGCGCTCCCGAAGGGCTACGACACGCAGGCCGGAGAGCGCGGCGTGTTCCTCTCGGGCGGTCAGCGCCAGCGCATCACCATCGCGCGCGCCATCCTGCAAGAGCGGCCGATCCTCGTGCTCGACGAGGCGACCGCGTTCGCCGATCCCGAGAACGAGGCCGCCCTCGTCGAGGCGCTCTCCGCGCTCATGCGCGGCAAGACCGTCATCATGATCGCGCATCGCCTGTCGACGATCCGAGACGCCGATCAGATCCTCGTGTTCGACCGGGGCCGCCTCGTCGAGACGGGGCGGCACGACGCGCTCGCCGCGGCGGACGGCGTCTACGGTCGTCTGTGGTCGAGCTACCTCGAGGCGCAGCGCTGGGCGCTCGGCGGCGCCCGGGAGGCGCGATGAGCGCCCCGGCGACGGACACGAGCGCGATCACGCCGTGGCGGATCACGTACCGTCGCCTGCTCCGGAGCGTCGGGGCGAGCGCGCCGGCGTTGCGAGCGAGCCTCCTCGGTCTCCTCGTCGCGGCCACGCTCCGGGGTCTCGCGCTCGCGTGTGTGCTCCCGTTCTTCTCCGCGGTCTCGACGGCGCGCGACCGCGACAGGGCGGTGCTCTGGCTCGCCGTGATGAGCGCGCTCACGCTGGCGGCGATGTTCTTTCGCTGGCGCGCGGAGGGGTTCGACTACGACGGCGAGGGTGTCCTCGCGACGCACCACCTGCGGACGCGGCTCGGCGAACAGCTCCGGCGCATGCCGCTCGAGAAGCTCCAAGACAAGCGCTCCGGCGAGCTCAACGCGGCGCTGCTCGGCAACGTCGACGAGCAGATCCTCTACGTCCTGATCATCGCGGGGATGATCCTCGACGCGCTCTGCGTGCCGCTCTGCGCGGGGCTCGCGACCCTCGCCTTCGACGTACGGCTCGGTCTGCTCCTCCTCGTGTCGTTCCCTGCCATCCTGCCGCTCTATCAGTGGCGCCGTCCTGCGTTCGACCGCGTCATGCGCGAGGTGGCGAGCGCGCACGAGCGCATCAACGGAGACGTCGTCGAGTACACGCAGGGCCTGCCCGTCCTCCGCGCGGCGAGGTGCGACGGGGAGAGGGCCGCGACGCTGCAGCGAGGCTTCGCGCACCTGCAGCAGATCCAGACGCAGATGCATCGAAGGAGCACGCGACCGTCGGTCGTCGTCTCCAGCGTCGTCGAGCTCGGCCTCCTCGCCGTCGTGGCGGCCGGCGTGACCTGGGTCGCGCGCGGCACGCTGGACGTCGCGGTGCTCGCCGCGGTCATGGTCATCGTGGTCCGCTTCGCGGGGCCGCTCTCCAACTTCGTCAACTACACGGCGATCGTCGCTCTCATCGAGGTCGCGCTCGATCGCGTCGAGGCGCTGCTCGCGATCCCACCGCTGCCGGTGCGCGAGCCGGCGCAGGTGCCCGAGCGCTTCGACGTGCGCTTCGCGGGCGTCACCTTCCAGTACGCGGGCGCGGACCTGCCGGTGCTCCACGCGCTCGACGCCGCGCTGCCGGCGCGGAGCGTGACGGCGCTGGTCGGACCGTCGGGCGCGGGGAAGAGCACGCTCACGCGCCTGCTCCTGCGTCACGCCGACCCGCAGCGCGGAGCGGTCACGATCGGCGGCGTCGACGTTCGCGCGATCCCGACCGAGAAGCTCGACGTGCTGATCTCGGTGGTGTTCCAGGACGTCTACCTCTTCGACGACACGGTGCGCGCCAACATCCGCATGGCGCGACCCGACGCGAGCGACGCCGACGTCGAAGCCGCCGCGCGCGCGGCGCAGTGTCTCGAGGTGATCGAGCGGCTCCCCGAGGGCTGGGACACGCGCCTCGGCGACGTCGGCGGTCGGCTCTCGGGCGGAGAGCGACAGCGCATCTCGGTCGCGCGCACCCTCCTGAAGAACGCGCCGATCGTGATCCTCGACGAGCCCACCGCTGCGCTCGACACCGAGGGCGAGCGCTCCGTGCAGCGCGCGATCGACGCGTTGGTGCGCGACAAGACCGTCATCGTCATCGCCCACCGCCTGTCCACGATCGCCGGCGCCGATCGCATCCTCGTGCTGGAGGACGGCCGCGTCGTACAGGAAGGGCGACACGCGGAGCTCCTCCGCGCCGGAGGCCGCTACGGCGCGATGTGGGCGGCGCAGGAGCGAGTCAAGGAATGGCACGTGGGCGCCGGGAGGCTTCCCACAGGAGAAACGTCATGACCACGAAGGAGACCGTCAATCTCACCGGTGTCCCGGAGACCATGCTCTTCACGCTTCACAACCGCGCCTCGGAGGCGCGACGACCGGACGGGTTCTTGCGGGATCCGGACTGCGTGCGCGTCTACGAGTCGATCACGTACGACTTCGAGCGCAACTTCGGGAAGCCCGACGGCTCGCACCCGATGCGCTCGCGGATCTTCGACGACGCGGTGCGCCCGTGGATGGCGGCGCACCCGGGCGGGACCGTCGTCGAGCTCGCCGCCGGCCTCGAGACGCAGTTCCAACGCTGCGACGACGGCCGCGTGCGGTGGCTCTGCGTCGACGTCCCGGAGGCCCTCGCCGTGCGCGAGCGCTTCCTGCCGGCGACGGATCGCTGCCGTCACGTCGCGAAGAGCGCGCTCGACCTCTCGTGGCTCGACGAGGTCGACGGCGCGCGAGGCGTCTTCGTGACCGCGCAAGGGCTCCTCATGTACTTCGAGGAGGCCGAGGTGAAGCGGCTCTTCGTGGCGATCGTCGAGCGATTCCCCGGCGTCACGCTGATGTTCGACACGATCCCGCGGTGGTTCTCGAAGAAATCGCGCAAGGGGTTCGGCAAGACCAAGCACTACAAGGTGCCGCCGATGCCCTGGGGCGTGGGCCGCGGGGAGCTCGACGCCCTCTTGCGCAGCTGGACCGATCGCGTCGCCACGGTGACGACGGAGCCCTACGGCATCGCGCGCGGTCCCGGCCGAGGAGCACTGTGGCTGTGTCGGGTCACGCCGTGGCTCCGAAACATCGCGCCGGCGATCGCGCGCGTCACAACAAATGCAATTTGATTGCATTTACCAGACCACGTGCTAGGGATGCCGGCCCATGCAGGTGATCGTCGCGCGCGGGCTCTCGAAGAGATACGGCGCCGTGCACGCGCTCGAGGACGTCTCGCTCGACGTCGCCGGCGGTCGCATCCTGGCGTTGCTCGGCGCGAACGGGGCCGGGAAGACCACGACGGTCCATCTCCTGCTCGGGCTCCTGACGCCGACCGCCGGCGTGGCCGAGATCGCCGGCCACGACGTCGCCGCCGATCCCGTCCGCGCGCGTCGCGCCTCCGCCTACGTGCCGGACCGCCTCGCGCTCTATCCGCACCTGACCGGCCTCGAGAACCTGACCTACTTCCATCGCGCCGGGACGGAGACGGAGCGCAGCGCCTCCGAGCTCGCCGCTGCGCTCCGTCGCGTGGGGCTCGACGGCGACGCCCAGCAACGCCGCGCCGCGACGTACTCGAAGGGCATGTGCCAGAAGGTCGGCCTCGCGATCGCGCTCGCCAAGGGCGCGCGGGCGCTCCTGCTCGACGAGCCGCTCTCGGGGCTCGATCCGAAGGCGGCGAACGAGTTCTGCGCGCTCCTCCGCGAGCTCGCCGACGGCGGCGCCGCGATCCTGATGGCCACGCACGACCTGTTCCGCGCGCACGAGCTCGCGGACGAGATCGGGATCATGAAGGACGGGCGGCTCATCGAGCGCCTCCCGAGCCGGGACGTCGGCGCGGGCGAGCTCGAGAAGCTCTACCTGGAGCGGATGCGATGAGGCCGGCGCGATGAGCCCCTCTACGGTCGCGCGTCACGAGTGGCGGAGCGTCGTCCGCGATCGGACGTTCATGGCGACGGTCGGGTGCTTGCTCGTCCTCCTCGCCGCCGCGTTCGTGTCGGGGCGGACGATGCAGCGCGAGCACGAGCGGACGCGCAGCGCGGCGCAAGAGGAGTCGCAGCGGCAATGGCTGACGCAGGGCGCGAAGAACCCCCACTCCGCGGCGCACTTCGGGGTCTACGCCTTCCGGCCGCTCTCGAGCCTCGCGCTGTTCGAGCCGGGGATGCACCCGTTCGAAGGGACGTCGGTCTACCTCGAGGCGCACAAGGCCAACGACCTGCGGGACGCGCCGAGCGAAGACGCGTCGAGCCTGTCGCGGCTCGGCAGGCCGTCGGCGGCGTCGCTCCTGCGGACGCTCCTCCCGCTCGTCGTCTTCCTCCTCACCGCCTCCGCGTTCGCGGGCGAGCGGGAGCGCGGGACGCTGAAGCTCCTCGTCGCGCAGGGCGCGTCGCTCCGCACGCTCTTCGCCGGCAAGGCGCTCGCGCTCGGTGTCGTCGTCGTCGCGTTCCTGCTCCTCGTCGCCGCCGTGACGGCGCTCGAGGGAGGCGGCGCGCCCCTCGGCGCGCGCGCGGCGTGGCTGTTCGTCGGATACGCGCTTTACGGCTTCATCGCGCTTTTCATCGGGCTCTCCGTATCGCTCGCGGCGCGCACCGCGCGCGGCGCGTTCGTCGCGCTCTTCCTCGTGTGGGCGATCGAGGTCCTCCTCGCTCCTCGTCTCGCCACGTCGGTCGCCGTCGCGGCGGCGCCGATGCCTCCGGCGGCCGCCGTGCGCGCCGAGCTCTCGCGAGAGCTCGATCGGGAGGGCGACGCGCGGCGGCTCGACGAGCTGCGCGCGCGGACGCTCGCGAAGTACGGCGTGACGAGCGAGCGCGAGCTCCCGGTCGACTTCGCCGGCTTGGCGCTCCAGGCGGGCGAGGAGCACGCCTATCCGATCTTCGATCGTCATCGAGACCGGCTCCGCGCGCGGGCGGCGGCGGAGGACGCGTGGCTCGACGGCCTGAGCGCGATCGCGCCGGCGCTCGCGCTCGAGCGGTGGTCGACGGCCCTCGCTGGGACCGACCGCGCGCACGTGGAGCACTTCGCGGACGCGGCGGAGGGGCATCGACGCGAGCTCGTCGAGCGAATGAACCTCTACGTCGCCGAGCACGGCGCGGGAGCGGGCTTCGGGCTCGTCGCGAACGAGGAGGTCTGGGCGACGGTCCCGGCGTTCGGCTACACGCCGCCCGACGTCTCGTTCGCGACGAAGAGGAGCTGGTCCGCGCTCGGCGTGCTCGCCGGATGGACGGCGCTCGCGCTCGTCGTCGCCATGTTCGCGCTCTCGAGGAGCCGCGCGGCGGTGACGTCGTGAAGGCGCTCCTCCGCGAGTGGCTCCTCGTCCGGCGCGATCGCGCCGCGATCGCCGCCTACGCCGTCTTCGCCGTCGCCTGCGCGGTCGCCCTCGCGACGAGCGTCGCGAGCCACCGTCGCGACGGGGAGCTCCAGGCCGACCTCGCGCGCGAGGAGGCCGCGCGCATCGCGTCGTTGCGAGCCGAGATGACGTCGAGGACGGGAGGAGCCGGCGAGGCGTGGGCCGATCCGGCGAGCCCGGGCGCCGTCGGTCGGGGGCGGGCCGGGACCTACGCGATGTTGCCCGAGCGGCCGCTCGGTGTCCTTCGCGGCGTCGACGTGGCCCCGCGCGCGGTCCTCGTCACGACGCGCGCCGGCGCGCTCGACGCGGGGGAGCGCGACGTCGTGAACGCGCGGATCGAGAGCGTCGGTCGCTTCGATCTCGCGCTCCTCTTCGTCGTGCTCTTCCCGCTGACGATCGTGCTCCTCTGCTTCGACGTCGTCGCGCGCGAGCGCGAGACGGGCACGCTCCGCCTCCTGCTCGTCGAGGGCGGGCGCGTGGGACGCCTCTTCGTGCTCCGCTGCGTGTGCCGCGCGGGGCCGGTCGTCCTCCTCGCGCTCGTGACGCTGGCGGCCTCCGTCGCGATCACGAGCGGCGTGGACGCGCGAGCGCTCGCGGTCGCCGCGACCGCGCTCGTCCTCTACGCGGTGTTCTGGATCGCCGTGACGCTCGCGCTGTCGTCCTGGTTCGCGACGTCGACGGCGAACGGCCTCGCGACGATCGGGACGTGGATCGCGTTCGTCGTCTTCGCGCCGACGGCGCTCGCGGCGACGGTGGATCGGTACGCCCCGACGCCGTCGCGCATCGAGCGCACGTCCGCGGTGCGCGAGGCGACGCGGCTCGCGTCCCAGCAAGGGAGCTCGCTCCTCGCGCGCTACTACGAGGACCACCCCGAGCTCGCGCCGGACGGCGGCCCGCGGAAGGACGACTTCTTCGCGCGTCAGGTCGCGGTCGCGAAGCAGGTGGCGGCGGCGCGCGCCCCCGTCGAGGCGCGCTACTTCCAGGCGCTCTCCCGCCAGCGCGCCCTCGTCCGGACGTTCTCGCTCGCGTCGCCGGTGGTGCTCGCCGACCGCGTGCTCGCCGACCTCTCCGGCGCGAGTCGCGAGCGAACGGACAGCTTCCGCGAGCAAGTCGACGCGTTCCAGGCGGAGCTCGCGGGCTTCTTCGACGACAAGACGCTTCGCGGCCAGCGCCTGAGCCTCACCTCTCTCGACGAGCGACCGCGCTTTCACTTCCGTGAGCCGAAGGACGACGCGACGACCTCGCTCCTCGCGCTCGCGGCATGGACGGCCGCCGCGATGCTCCTCGCCACCCGTCGCGCGCCGCACGCCTCGAGCCTCGAACGCACGACCACGTGCTAAGCTCCGACGAGGAGGCATGGAGATCGTCGAGGCCCACCGCCACCCTCGAGCACCTCGTGCTCATGTATCTCTACTCGAACCAGCCGCGGCACCTGGGAGACATGGCGCGCATCGTCGTCGAGACGAGCGTCGATCTACCGAGCGTCGAGCGTTACCTCGCCGACGTACACCCCGAGATGCTCGGCGTCCTCAAGGAGCGCGTGGAGAGCGCGCGACATCCTCCGCCGGCGCCGCGACGTCCCCCGCGCCGTGCTCGATGAGCGGTCGATGCGTCTCCTGACGGAGCGCTCAGCGCGCGTCGCAGTGGCCCTTCGAGCCGCACATGGATCGGCTCGAGCTCGCGTACGACGCGCAGCTCTGCGCGCGCCAGAAGCCGCCCTGACAGGTGAGCTCGTCGCCGACCAACGGCTTCGCGCAGCTCACCGCGTCGACGTCCGTCGGGTTCGAGCACGGCGCGTCGAGGGTAGGGAGCGTCGAGCTCGCGTCGCAGAAGCCCTTGCGCGAGCAGAAGGAGCGACTCGAGCTCGAGTGCTGGCTGCACGTCTGCGCCTCCCACCGGCCGGCCCGGCAGATCATGCCCCCGTGATGGCACGCCGTCGCGCCGTCGGGCGCGGCCGCGGCCAGCGCGAGAGCTGCGAGCGCGACGGGCGAGCAATCGTCGCCCTCGCGCATCCCCGCCGGGAGCGGCGCGTAGACCTGCTGCGCAGGCTCGAGCGTGATGATCGCGCAGCCCTCGAAGTCGCGCGGACCATGGACGGCCTCGGAGTGGTACTGCTTCAAGCCGAGCACCGCGTCGCCGCCGTGCTCCTCGAGCGTGACGCACCACTCCGAAGCGGGCGTGTGCGTCGTCTTCGATCCGGAGCGCGGGGTCGTGAGGTACCCGTCCTTCAGCGTCCCGTCGGCGTAGTCCTTCATGAAGGCGAAGATGCTCTTCTTCTCGCGCGTGACGGAGACGCGCGCGTCGTCGCCCGGGAACGCGGAGAGGTGCGCACCGTCGAGGTGGATGAGATCGACGAGCGCGTCGTTGCCCTCTGCGCGCACCGCGCGCCACGCGTCCACGCGCCCGACGCGCCAGCAGCCGTCTCCACCGAGCAGGCACTTCTCGGAGCCGACCTTCGACGCACCGCCGACGGTGCAGCGCGAAGCCTTGAGCTTCCCCGGCGCGCCGTCCGGCCCCACCTCGTGCACGAGACACAGCTTCTCCGACGACGCGTCCTTCTGCACGACGACGCGGACCTCCTCGGGGAGCGCCGCGCGCGCGACCGCTTCGTTCGCCTCTTGCACCGCGACGTCGGACGACGCCCCGTCCTCCTCGTCGATGGGCGCCGAGCAGGCTACGGACGTAGCAGCGGTGAGCGCGACGAGGAACGACGTGACGATGGTGCAAGTGCGCATGAAGCTCTCTCCCGTGAACGTTGTGCCTGGACGTCATGCGAGACGCGCGCCACGCAGCAGACCCGCACAAACGCGTAAATCCCGCTCCTTCCACCGACTCGTGGACGATCCGTGGTGCGCGAGCCGCCTTCGCTCGAGCGCTCCCTCCGCGTAGTCGAACGGCTCGACACGGCGAGAACGAATATTTGCAATCAAATAATTATTGCAATTTTATTGCATCATATGTAGTCCCCTCGTGTCTTGGCTTCCTTGTCGCTCCCCCCATCGCTCGATCGCCGAACAGGCGGAGTCACTCGTGTGCCACGGAGCTCATGAGCGCGCGCGCTCGTCCGTGGTATGCCTCACCGCGACCGTCGCTCTCCTCCTATGGGCGCCGTCGGCGTCGGCAGATCCGCCGGGGGCTCAGGGCGTCGTTCCGCCGCTCGTACAGCGTCGACGAGACGCCATCTACCCGGCGGCGGAGCTGGCAACAGGGAGACACGTCGACGTCATTCTCCTCGTCACCGTCGACGCGGAGGGCCACGTGACCGAGGTCGAGACCGCGGAGCCCGGCGGGAGAGCGTTCGACGATGCCGCGGTCTCGGCGATGCGTCAGTGGACGTTCGACCCCGCGAGACGCGACGGCGAGGCCATCGCCGCGCGCGTCCGCATCCCATTCCACTTTGCCCCGCCCGAGCCTCGCGCTCCGAGCGAGATCCCGACTCCGGAGATCCGAGGCGAGGTCGCCCGAGACCACGCCGAAGAGGTGCGCGTCCTCGGCCGCACGCACATCCCGAGCCGCGGCGCGGGCGACTACGAGGTGCCGGTCGGCAAGCTGGCGCTGGTGCCGAGGTCGGACGCCGCGAGCCTGCTGCGACTCGCCCCCGGGACCTTCCTCACGAACGAGGGGGGCACGGGTCACCCCTATCAGGTGTTCGTTCGTGGATTCGACGCGCGCGAGGGGCAGGACATCGAATTTACGGTCGACGGAGCGCCGCTCAACGAGGTCGGCAACCCGCACGGCAACGGCCTCGCGGACACGCACTTCATCATCCCCGAGGTGGTGCGCTCCCTGCGCGTGATCGAGGGACCGTTCGCGCCCCAGCAGGGGAACTTCGCCGTCGCCGGATCGGCGCTCTACGAGCTCGGGCTCGATCAGCCCGGGCTGACGTTGCGCGCCACGGCGGGCTCGTTCGCGACGAAGCGGCTCCTCGCGATGTGGAGGCCGCGGCGCTCGAGCCCGCACACCTTCGGAGCGGTCGAGGTGTTCGAGTCCGACGGGTACGGAGACAACCGCGCGAGCGAGCGAGCGACGGCCGTCGGAGGGTACGAAGGGGCGCTCGGCGCGAGCGGCCTCTATCGCGTGCTCCTCACCTCGTACTCCACGCACTACGGTAGCGCGGGAGTCCTTCGGGCCGACGACGTCGCCGCGGGTCGCAGGTCCTTCTTCGGCACGTACGACACCACGCAGGGAGGAGACTCGTCACGCCACGCGGCGTCCGCGATCGTCGAGGACAAGCTGGGTGACGTGCGGCTCTCACAGTCGGCGTGGCTCGTCCTCCGCGACTTTCGCCTGCGGCAGAACTTCACGGGTTTCGTCGCCGACCCGCAGCAGACGTGGCAGGCGCCTCACCCCCAGCGCGGCGACCTCATCGATCAGCGCTCGCACGGGCTCGGCCTCGGTGGACGAGGGAGCGCGCGGCTTCGCCGGATGTGGCTCGGCCTCCCGCAAGAGATCGAGGCCGGCTACTTCGCGCGGCACGACGACGTCGCGGCGATCCAGGAGCGAGATCGCACCGGCACCAACGTCCCCTACAAGACGGACCTCGATCTCGACTCGAGCCTGACGAACATCGGCCTCTACGCGGACGCGAGCTTCAAGCCCGGCGTCTCGTGGATCACCCTCCGCGGCGGCGCGCGCGTCGACCACTACGCCTACCGTGTGCAGGACCGATGCGCGCTCCGAACGCGCGAATCGCTCGTCTCCGTGAGCGCCGACACGGACTGCTTCACCGTCGATCGCACCGGACCTCGAAAGACCGACGTCACGTCGTCGACGTCGGCCTCGATCGCGCAGCCCCGCGCGACGGTCCTCCTCGGCCCCTTTCGAGGCTTCACGTTCAGCGCGAGCCACGGCCTCGGGTCGCGGAGCTTCGATCCGCAGTACGTCAACCAGGACCTCGAGACCCCCTTCGCCGAGGTGACCGCCAGCGAGGGAGGCGCCGCGTTCGCGCGAAGCCTGGGCTCCGTCGATCTCCTGGTCAAGTCCGTGTTCTTCCGGACGCACGTCGACAAGGACCTCTTCTTCAACCAGACGGAAGGCAGGAACACGCTCGCCGACGGGACGACGCGCACAGGCTGGGCAGGGAACGCCCGCGCGACGTCGGACCTGTTCGATCTGGCGGCGAGCGCCACGCTCGTCCGGGCCACGTTCGACGACACACATCTCCTGATCCCCTACGCGCCGGCGGTCGTCCTCCGCGGCGACGGGGCGGTCTACGGCGATCTCCCTTTCGCGATCGCCAGGACGAAGCTCTACGGGAGCGCGGGGACCGGCGTCTCGTTCGTCGCGCCCCGTCCGCTCCCACTCGGAGAGCGGTCCGACACGATTTTCACCGTCGACGCCGCCGTCAACGTTCGCTGGAGGAACGTCACCGTCGGCGTCGTCTGCACGAACCTCACCGATCGCCGCTACAGGATCGCCGAGTACAACTACCCGTCCGACTTCCGGAGCCAGCCTTATCCCACGCTCGTCCCGTCGCGCCACTTCGTCGCGGGAGAGCCGCGGGCGATCTACGGAACGCTCACGCTCACCTTCGGCGGCGACGCAACCCGCGCGGGGGGCACATGAACCTCCGCCGGAGAGCGCTCGCGACGGCCATCGGGGCGGCGATCAGCGGCCTCTCGATCGGGGACGTCGGATGCGGTTCGACGGGGAGTAAGCGCTTCGCCTTCGAGGCACGCGCCGGCGGGATCGAGCGCGACAGCGCCGAACCCTACACGTTCACGAACCCGAAGGGCTGGGAGGTCACGCTCACCCGGGCGGACGTGACGATCGGTCCCGTCTACGTGAACGTCCTCGCGCCGCTCCGGCAGGCGGCGATGCTTCTTCGCCTGTTGCCGGAGGCGCGCGCCGACGATCTTCACCTCGGCGAGGGAAGGGTCGTCGGCGAGGTCCTCGGACAAGTGTCGTTCGACGCGCTCTCGCCGGCGCTCGTGCCCTTCGGGGCGACCGGCACCATCACCGAGGAGCAGGTCCGTACGGCCGACATCTGGTTCTGGCCGCCGCCCGGGACCGCCGCCGAGACGACGAACATCGACGCGCCCTCCGTCGATCTCGCAGGGGAAGCCGCGCGTGGCGCGGAGCGTGTCCGGTTCCGCGGGACCCTGATCTTCGACGAGGCGTGGGCGAGCGACGCGCAGCCAGGCGAGCGCAGCGCCCTGCCGATGACGGAGATTCGAAAGGTGCGCGGCGTCCCGGCGTCGTTCTTCCCCACGGAAGGCGGCGCGCTCGAGATCCGCGTCGACGTCCGCGCGCTGTTTCGCGGGGCGGACTTCACGAGCCTAGCCGCGAGCCCGGAGGACGAGGACGGAACGAAGATCCTCGTCCAGAGCAAGCGCGGGAAGCTCACGACCGATCAGGTGATGCGGAACGTGTTTCAGGGATTGCGCTCGTCCAGCGGGACCTACGCCGTGCGTTGGGTTCCGCTTCCGAAGGAAAGGTAGTGGTCATCATGTGGAAGACGAAGCTGTTGGGATCTGCGTTCGTGCTGGCGGCGGCGTCGTGCGCGCTCTGGGCGTGCTCCGACGACGAGCCCCCTCCGGCGGCGCCCGCCGCAGGCGACGGAGGTGACGTCACGCCGGGCACGAAGGGGGGATTTCAGATCACGGTGAGCGGCGAAGACCTCGGCGTGAACGGGTACGACTTCGGGGCCGATCCGCTGGCGGAGGGAGATCCGCCGTCGTTCGTCGACGGCTGGGAGGTCCGCTTCAAGCACATCATCGTGACCGTCGACAAGATCCGCCTCAACGCCGACCCCGACAAGGACGAGGGGGATCCCACCGTCATGGGCGACGTCGTCGCGTCGGTCGACGGACCGTTCGCCGTCGATCTCACCCTGGGCGGTCAGGTCGTCGGCAAGAGCGGTGCGCCCGACGAGAAGACGGTCGCGATCGCGACCATCGACGCGCAGGCGAGCGGCGCGCCCTTCGACCCCGCGCAGCGCTACGCCTTCAGCTACGACCTCGTCGCCGCGACGGCGGCGGCCAAGGCCGTCAACTTCGACGACGAGAGCGCCGCCCTCTACGAAGAGGCGAAGACGAACGGCTGGGCGATGCTCTACCAGGGCATCGCCACCTACAAGGGACCGACCCCGGAGGCCGGCTCCGTCTTCGAGAAGACGCCGAAGGAGGTGCGGTTCAAGCTCGGCTTCAAGAACCCGGCCTCCTTCATCAACTGCTCGAACACCGACCTCAACCAGCTCCCGAGCGGTGAGTACCCGCGCGGCGTCCAGGCCGCCGCCGATAAGGTGACCGTCGCCCAGATCACGTTCCACACCGATCATCTGTTCTGGAGCAAGCTCAACGTCGAGGGGACCGAGCTGCACTTCGACCCGATCGCCGTCCGAGCGTCGACCTACGGCACCCCGGACGCGCCGGCCGGCGACGTCACGATCGAGGATCTCGCCGCCGTCGACGTGACAGGCTTCACGACGAAGAACGGCGAGGTCCTCCCGGCGCGGAGCCTCGTCTCCGACTACACGTCGGCGGCGGGGCAGCTCACCTTCGACCCGAACGGCACGACCTTCTCGACCCCGAACAGCTTCGCGGGGTACCTCGCGTACACGGCGACGTCCGGCGGTCACCTCAACGAGGTCGGTGAGTGCGCGATCAAGAACAACTTCACCCCGTGACGCCGCCGAACAATTAGCAATTAAGTTGCAATTATCAGGCGACCGCGATAGCGATCCGAAGATGTTCGACCGTACTCGTTCGTCACCGGAGAGGGGGGCCCAGATCCGACGCGTCAAGGAGTGGACGACGCAAGCCTTGTCGCTCCCCGAAGAGGCGGTGGTGATGGCGACGGAGCTCCGTTGTACGGAGCCGGGCTGCCCACCGCTCGAGACGGTCATCGCGGTGATGGGCGACGCCGGCGGCCGGCGGCAGTTCAAGATCCACAAGGCGATCGAGGCGGTCACCTACGACGACGTCGAGCGCGGCGCGGCGGGCATGCTCCGCGGAGAGCCGCACCGGCACGACGATCCGCCCACCGCGCGATGAGCCCAGCGTCGACCTTGGTCCTCGGGCTCGTGCTCGGGCTGCGCCACGCGACGGATCCCGATCACGTCGTCGCGATGGGGACCATCGTGACGCGCGATCCTCGTCTCCGACGCGCCATCCTGACCGGCGCGTGGTGGGGCATCGGCCACACCATCACCGTGCTCGTCGTCGGATCGCTCATGTTGATCGGGGGCGTCCACGTCCCCGATCGCACCACGAACGCGATGGATCTGCTCGTGGCGACGATGCTGGTCGTCCTCGGCGTAGTCGCCCTGCGGACGTCACGCCTGGCGTCCGCGCCCGACGCGCCGCGGCTCGGAGAGCGCCTCCTCGTCTCCCCGCTGAGGCCGCTGCTCATCGGCATCGTGCACGGCCTCGCGGGCTCGGCGGCGCTCACGCTCGTCGCGCTCGCGACCATTCAGGACACGCGGGGGGCGATGCTCTACCTCGCGCTCTTCGGTGTCGGCACGATCGTCGGGATGCTCGTGATCACGACGCTCCTCGCCGTCTCCCTGCGCTGGGTGGGCTCACGAAGCGAGGGCTTGCCGGTGTGGATCGCGCGCGTCTCGGGATCGCTCGGCGTGACCGCGGGGCTCGTCGTCGCCGCACGCGTATTAATACAATAAAATTGCTGTTGCAACAACGCTGGTGGCCTGGATATATGGCTCCGTAGTTGCGCGGCGCAGCTCGAAGCGGAGAACCTCGCCATGTCCGAAGGAAAGATCCCCGTCACCGTCCTCACCGGCTTCCTCGGCTCGGGGAAGACCACCCTCCTCAACCGGATCCTCAGCGAGAACCACGGCAAGCGCATCGCGGTCATCGAGAACGAGTTCGGCGAGATCGGGATCGATCAGGCGCTCGTCATCAACGCCGACGAAGAGATCTTCGAGATGAACAACGGGTGCATCTGCTGCACCGTGCGCGGCGACCTGATCCGGATCCTCGGCAACTTGATGAAGCGCCGAGACAAGTTCGATCACATCCTCGTGGAGACGACGGGGATGGCGGACCCGGGGCCGGTGGCGCAGACCTTCTTCGTCGACGACGAGATGCGCGACATGTTCGAGCTCGACGGCATCGTGACGATGGTCGACGCGAAGCACGTCGCGCTCCACATCGAAGACTCGGACGAGTGCAAGGAGCAGATCGCGTTCGGCGACGTCATCGTCTTGAACAAGACGGACCTCGCGACGCCCGCCGAGCTCGACGCCCTGCAGAGCCGCATCCAATCGATGAACGCGCTGGCGAAGGTCCATCGCGCGGTCGACGCCGCGGTGCCGATCGAGACGGTGCTCGACGTCGGCGGCTTCGATCTGGCTCGCGCGCTCGAGAAGAAGCCGTCGTTCCTGGAGCCCGAGTATCCGTTCGAGTGGGCCGGCACCTTCGCCCTCGAAGAAGGCGCCTACGAGATCGCGCTCGCCGACGGCCCCGATCCGAGCATGTCCCTCGTCGTGTCTCCGGTCGCCGCGGAGGCGGCCGCCGAGCTCCCGAAGGCGGTCTTGGACGACGCCGTGCGCGTGTGGTCGGAGCCGGCGACGACGTGCTCACTGAAGGGCGAGCTCGCTCCGGGGGCCACGCGCTGGGAGCTGGACCTCGAGGCCAAGGGGCGGAAGACGTTCGCCCTCCGGGTCCCGAAGGCGGGGACGTACGCGCTCTTCACCGAGCACCTCCCGGAGGAGTTCTCGCTCGTCGTCCGCGGCCCGAAGGGGGAGCTCGCGCCGGTGAGCGCGAAGGACTTCGCGGCCGGCCACACGCACGACGACACCGTCTCGTCCGTCGGTATCCGGCACGAGGGCGCGGTGGACGAGACCAAATTGAATACCTGGCTCAGCGCCCTCCTTCGCGAGCGAGGCACCGACATCTTCCGCATGAAGGGGATCCTGAACGTGAAGGGGCAGGACCATCGCTACGTGTTCCAGGGCGTCCACATGCTCGTCGACGGCCGCGCCGACACGCCGTGGGGGAGCAAGCCCCGCGTCAACGAGCTCGTGTTCATCGGACGCAAGCTCGATCGCGAGCTGCTCGAGCGAGGTTTCCGCGCATGCCTGGCCTGAGTCGAACATCGGCGCCGCGCGAGCTCGAGCTCGGGTACCGCGTCGCGCTCGACGACTACCCGACGGCGGTGGCCTTCTCGCCCACGGGTGATCGGCTGCTCGTGGGGACGGGCGGAGGCGAGCTCGCGCTCTTCGACGCGGCGACGGGCAAGGAGACGTGGCGCCGGAGCGTGCATCCGGGCGGCGTCCTCTCGGTGAGCTTCGGTCCACGCGCGATCGCCTCCTCGGGTCAGGACGGGACGGCGCGCATCGTCTCGCCCACTGGAGACGTCCTCCACGAGCTCCCCGGCGTCGGCTCCGGTTGGGTCGAGCACATCGCGTGGAGCCACGACGGCAAGCTCCTTGCCGCGGCGTCCGGGAAGTTCGTCCGGATCTGGCACGACGACGGCTCGCCCTTGCTCGAGACACAGCCCCACGCCAGCACCGTCACCGCCCTGCAGTGGGGACGGAAGCGCGCCGAGCTCGCGACGAGCTGCTACGGCGGCGCGTACCTGTGGTCGATCCAGAGCGGCGCGAACCCCCGCCATCTCCCCTTCAAGGGCTCGCTCATCTCGCTCGCTTGGAGCCCCGACGAGCGAGTCATCGCCTGCGGGAGCCAGGACTGCTCGGTCCACTTCTGGCGCCTCGACACCGGCCGAGACTCGGAGATGACGGGCTACCCCTTCAAACCGAAGGCGCTCGCGTGGGACGCGAGGGCGTCGATGCTCGCCACCGGCGGCGACGCGACGATCTGCATCTGGGAGTTCTCCGGCAAGGGCCCCGAAGGAACGCGGCCGATCCAGCTCGCCGCGCACGAGGGCCAGGTGAGCGCGCTCACCTTTCATTCGCGCAAGGCCCTGCTCGCGTCCGCGGGACAAGACATGGGGATCATCGTCTGGGAGCCGCGCAGATCGACCGAGCCGATCGCCTTCTCCTTCCTCGACGACACCCCGGCGACGCTCGCGTGGCACCCGGAGCGAGAGGCCGTCGTCACCACCGACGTCTCGGGGAACCTCGCCTCGTGGCGCCTGCCGCGTTGAAGTCGCCGCTCACTCTGCGCCTCGAGCCCACGTCGGGAAGGGATCCGGAAACGTCGCCCACGCCTTCGGTCCTCTCCGCATCTCCTCGTCGGTGAGCAGGCACTGGGAGAGGCCCTCGAGGAGCGTGGCTCGATCCATGTCCGCGCCGATGAAGACGAGCTCCTGGCGCCGGTCGCCCCACGGCTCCTCCCAGGCCGCCTCGATCACGCGCCCGTTCTCGGGATCGTCCGGCCACTCGCTCTTCGGCAGCGCGGCGAACCACATGCCGGCGGGCTCCGCCGAGGCCGAGCCGCCTGCCTGCGACCAGCTCCCCGCGAGGTCCATGCGCGTCGAGAGCCAGAAGAACCCCTTCGAGCGGACGACGCCTTGCCATCCCGAGTGGAGGAAGTCCCAGAAGCGCTGGGGATGGAACGGGCGGCGCGCGCGGTAGACGAAGCTCGAGATCCCGTACTCCTCCGTCTCCGGGACGTGCTCGCCGCGCACCTCCTTCATCCAGCCCGGCGCCTGCGCCGCCTTCTCGAAGTCGAAGAGCCCCGTGTCCAGGATCGCGCGCGGCGAGATCCGTCCGCGCTCCGTCACGACGATGGTCGCTTCGGGGTTCAAGTGGCGGAGCATCGCCTCGAGGCGCGCGACGTCGTCGCTGCTCACGAGGTCGATCTTGTTGATGACGAGGACGTTCGCGAACTCGACCTGCTCGACGAGGAGGTCCGCGACCGATCGCTCGTCGTCGTCGCTCAGCGCCGCCTTCCGCGCGCGGAGATCGTCTTCGCTCTGCCAGTCGTCGAGGAACGACTTCGCGTCGACGACGGTGACCATCGTGTCGAGGCGCGCGACGTCCGAGAGGTTGGCCTTCGACGCCTCGTCCTCGAACGTGAAGGTCTCCGCCACCGGCAGCGGCTCGGAGATGCCGGTCGACTCGATGAGGAGGTAGTCGAAGCGGCCCTCCTTCGCGAGCCTGGCGACCTCGACGAGGAGGTCCTCGCGCAGGGTGCAGCAAATGCATCCATTTTGCATTTCAACGAGCTTCTCCTCGACCCGGCGGAGCGCGCCGCCGCCGCTCTTCAGGAGCTGCGCGTCGATGTTGATCTCGCTCATGTCGTTGACGATGACGGCGACGCGCATCCCCTCCCGATTCCGGAGGACGTGGTTCAGGAGCGTCGTCTTGCCGGCGCCCAGGAATCCGGAGAGCACGGTGACAGGGAGGCGTTGCGATGCCATGGGGCATGGCTTCTACCATTTAGCAATCAAGTTGCAAATGCATTAGCGAACGCTGCGCGCCGCCCGAGGATCCGGCGGCGTGGGGCCGTGTTAGCGTGTGGGATCATGTCGGGGACGAAGGCGCGCTCGGCGCGCAGGCACTCGCTCCGTTGTCCGCGCGACAAGCGGGCGATGGGCGAGACGACGATGGGCGAAGCCGCGATCGACGTGTGCGGCGCGTGCGAGGGGGCGTTCTTCGATTCGGGGAAGCTGTTCGCGGCGGCGGGGATCGCGGCGGATCCGTCGTCGTGGGATCACCCGGAGACGGGCGGCGCGGTGAAGGAGTCGGCGAGCCCGATCCGCTGTCCGCGCTGCGAAGACGTCGTCATGCAGGCGCAGGACGTGGCGTTCGACGGCCACGACGTCGAGATCGATCGCTGCGGCGGGAGCGGCGGGGTGTGGCTCGACAAGGGCGAGCTCGACGCGATCGTCGCGATCGGCCACGCGATGCGGCCGGTGCTCGACGCGGCGCCTCTGAACACGGGCGCCGCTCAGGGCCTCCGTCGCAGCTCGATGAACGTGCCCTCGGTACCCTTCGTGACGGCGAGCCAGAGGTCGCCTTCGTCGTCGGTGAAGACGTAGAGCGAGTCCACGCCGTCGGCGCGCTCGATCGCGTTCGCGAGCGGCGCGGCGGTGCCCTTCGCGAGCGCAGTAGCGCTCTCGACGTAGGGGGACGCGTGGACCGGGGCGTCCGGCGCGTAGCCGAGGCCGACCACGTAGCCGGGCGCGCCGTCCTCGGGCGCGATCGCCGCGAGCGACGCGGTGCCGAGCGTGTCGGCCGCGGCGACGACGACCTTCGCGACCGCGGCGCCGCCGAACGCCTGCGCCGTCGTGAGCGCGTAGACCTCGTCGGACGTGTCGCCGTCGCTCAGCGACGCCGCGACGAAGACGTTGCCGTGCGCGTCGGTCACGACCGGGCCCGAGCTCCCCGCCCAGGCGAACAGCTTGTGCGGCTCCGCGCACGGCGCCGCGCCGGCGAGCGCGCCGTTGCACAGCGGCGCCGCGTAGAGACCGTTGTCGGTGACGACGCTCGCCGCCGTCGAGAGCTCCGAGAGGCCGCTGTAGACGACGAGATCGCCCTTCGCGCCGCGAAGACCGACGCCGGAGTAGAAGCCGTTCGTCTTCGCGCGCGACGTCACGGTGGTGTAGTCGGCGTCGTAGAGCAGCGCCTCGCCGGCGAAGGTCGGCGGCGCCCCCGTGTACGAGAGGAGCCCGCCGAACGGCGTGTCGACCATCCCGTCCGCGCCGTAAAAGAAGGGCGACGGGAGATCCGACGCCTTCACGAACGGGACCTCTGTCTTCTGCGCGTCCGCCGTCGCGCCGCCGCCGACCGTCCAGCGGATCACCTTCGGGCCGTCGCTCGGCGCGCCGTACGCGCCCGTCGTCACCATCGGGCCACCGTGCGAGCCCCAATGACTGCCCACGATGTTCGAGTCCGCGGGGTGCACCTGCGTCACGCCGAACGGGAACGCCGGATCGATCGCGATCAGGTCCTCGTACTCGTCCGCGGCGAGGAACACCGGCGCCTCGCGCGGCTTCTTGCCGGCGTCGGCCCCCGCGTCGCTGTCGTCATCGTCGTCGTCGTCGTCGTCGCCTTTCGTCGGAGCGTCGCTCGTGCCCGCATCGACGCCCGGCGGCGCCGCCGCCCCCGTGTCGTCGTCGTCGCACGCCACCAGCGCCGCGATCGCCGCGGCCACCATCATCGTCGAGGTCATCTTCCAAGCCATCGCCACCACTCCCGCGAGGAGCGAGAGCATCGAGAGGAGAAGGCGCGTCCACGACGAACCCGATAAGCCCGCCGATAGACCCTACCCGCCTCCCTCGAGGCTCCCAGGTCGAACCGGCGCGGCTGTCTCTCCACGGCGGGCGCTGGCAGGTCTTCGGGCTTACGAGCGCTCGGCGCTGACGCCGGTTCCTACTGTCCACCGCTTCCCAGGCCGAGGCCCAGTGCGCTTCGTGGAGGTCGTTCTCGATTACCGCTGCGGGGCAGCCCCGGATGTTCGCCGGGTTCCCTTTTCAGCCCTGGCCGCGCCTCGCGAACGAGACCGGACAGAGCACCAACACGGCGCGACTCATATCGAGACCAACCGTCGAATGCAACCTCCGCGGCGCGCCTCCATTTGAGGTAGCATCGTCCCGGAATGACCAAGACGCTCGAAGGCGTGCTCGTCGACACCGCGCTGCCGCTCATCTCGATCGACCACGCCGACCTCTACGTCGTCGCCGACAGCCCGTCCGAGGTCCACCTCCACCTCGGGGGCGCGTACTCCGGGTGCCCGGGCGTCCACTTCGTCAAGACGCACCTCCTCGCGCCGATCGTCGCCGAGGTCGCGCCGAAGGCCACGCTCACCGTGACCTCGGGCCTCCCGATCCCGAAGGGCGCGAAGAAGCTCGGCTGACCGAGAGCTAGTCCTTCGCGATCGCGTCGATCCAGCGCTTGTCGCCGCTCACCGTGAACGTGACGCGGACCTTGTCGCCCGCCGCCAGCCCGTCGAGCTGCGCCGGCGTGCGTGGGTCGAACGACATCGTCATCGCCATCATGTAGCCGGGGATGTCTTCGTGCGCGATGTTGACGTACCGCCGGTCCTTGCCGAAGGACTGCACGGTGCCGCGCGTCTTGTACGTCTCGTCCTTCGCGTCGACGGGAGACACGGAGACGACGGCGGCGACGGCGAACGCGAGCGCAGCGAGGCGCGACCTCATCCCCGAAGGATGCCACACCTTCAAGGCTGCGCCAGCGGGACCGTGAACGAGAAGGTGCTGCCCTCGCCGACCTCGCTCGCGATCCACACCTTGCCGCCGTGCGCCTCGACGAGGCGCTTCGTCACGTAGAGGCCGAGGCCGATCCCCTTCGCCGCCTTCTCCGAGCCCGGCGCGCGGAAGTAGCGCTCGAACACGCGCGGGATCGCGTCGGCGGGGATGCCGATGCCTCGATCCGTGACCGCGACGACGGCCGCGTCCGCGTCGGTGCGGACGTCGACGACGATGGGGCCGCCGCCCGGCGCGTACTTGATCGCGTTGGTGAGGAGGTTCGCGATGACCTGCTCGATGCGGTCGACGTCGATGCGCACGTGGATCGCCGCCGGGGCCGAGAGCTCGATCGTGTGCTTCTTCACCGAAGGCTTGATGCGCTCGATCGCGTCGCGGACGACGACGACGAGATCGGCGTCGGTCGGCTCCACCCGGAGCTCGCCCGCGTCGATGCGCGAGACGTCGAGGAGGTCGTCCACGATGTTGAGCATGCGATGGGCCTGCCGCACGACGCGCTCGGCGAAGACCTGCTGCTTCGCCGGCGTCGCCCCCGTCTTCGCGTCCGCCGAGAACACGTCCGCCGCCATCACGAGCACGCCGAGCGGGCCGCGGAGCTCGTGCGAGACGACGTGGAGCACGTCGTCGCGCCGCGTCGTCGCGACCGAGAGCTCCGCGCGCGACGCCTCGATCTCTCCCTTCCGCACGTTCATGTCCTCGAGCGCCGACACGAGCACGTCGAGGATCTGCTCGCGGCTCGACGCGATGTCGAAGGACTCGTCCGCGACCGAGACGTGCGAGGTCTTCGCCGCGGTCCCGCGGCCGAGCGTGCGGCGCACGCGGCGGAGGAGCTGCTCCTGCTCGTACGGCTTCGTCACGAAGTTGTCGGCGCCGGCCGCGAGCGCGCGGACGACGTCGAGCGGCTCGCCGAGCGAGCTCACGAGCATGACCGGCACGTCCTTCGTCGCGGGATCGTCCTTCAGCGCGCGGCACAGCGCGTAGCCGTCGCGCTTCGGCATCACGATGTCGCTGATGACGAAGTCGGGGCGCCGCTCCCGCGCGCGCGCGAGCGCCTCGTCGCCGTCGCTCGCGACGACGACCTCGAAGCCGTTCGCTTCGAGGAACGCCTTCAGCTGGTACGCCTGGGTGCGGCTGTCTTCGGCGACGAGCGCGAGCATGTCCCCCTCCTTCTACCGGATGTGAGCGGCGATCGCGCTCGGCACGAGGCTCAAATCGACCGCGCCACGCTGCCGTGCGGCGTTGGTCATCCCCGCCACCGCGCACGAGGCCTCGTCCTGCGCGATGATGAAACCCTCCGTCTTCCGCATCTCCACCGCACCCTCCGCACCGTCGCGCCCCATCCCCGTCAGGATGACGCCGAGCGCGCGGCGCCCGTACGCCGTCGCGAGGGTAGAGAGGAGGTGCGTCCCGGAGGGGCGGAACCCGCCGATCGGCGGCTGGGTCGAGAGCGCGAGCCGTCCGTCGCGCGCGACGCCGATGTGATGCTCCGAAGGCGCGACGTACACCGTGCCGCGCTCGGGATCGGCGCCGTGCTCCGCGAGCACCACCCTCGTCTTCACCGCGCCGCGGAGCCACACGACGAAGCCGTCGACGAACGACGGCTCGATGTGCTGCACGAGCAAGACCGGCGGGTGATCGGGCACGAGCGCGTCGAGGATCTCCGCGACGACGGGCGGGCCCCCGAGCGAGGCGACCATCCCCGCGATCGCGAAGGCCCGCTGTGGAGGCGCCGCCACGAACGCCGGCGACTCGAAGGCGCGCGTCCGTCCCAGCTTCGTGCGCGGGAGCGCGGCCGCGCTGCGGATCGTGTGGATGACCGCGCGCCGCTTCACGTCGTACGCCGGATCGCCCGGCGACGGCGGCGCCTCGAGCACCGCGATCGCGCCCGCGCGGAGGGCCTCGATCGCGACCGCGACGTCCTTCGGCGAGACGCTCGCGGAGATGAGGAGGACCGGGACCCGGCGCGTGCGCAGGATCTGGCGCGTGACCTCGTAGCCGTCGGCGTTCGGCATCACGATGTCCATCAGCACGACGTCCGGCTCGATCCGCAGCGCGGTCTCGACCGCGTTCTCGCCCGACGGCAGCTCGGCGACGATCTCGATGTCCTGCTCGTCCTCGAGCGCGACCCGCAGCGCCGCGCGCGCGGTGGAGGAGTCGTTCACGACGAGGACGCGGATCGTCATCCCTTGCCTTCAGAGAAGATGCGCGATCACGTCGAGGAGCTGCTCCTCGTCGAACGCGCTCTTCACGATATACGCCGACGCGCCCATGTCGAGGGCGCGCTGTTTGTCGGCCGGGTCCTCGAGCGCGGTGACGAGCACGACCGGGAGGCGCGCGAGCCGCGGCGTGGAGCGAATGCGGCCGAGGAGCGCGAAGCCGTCGAGGCGCGGCATCTCGACGTCGGAGAGGACCACGTCGAACGAGGCCGCGCTCGCGGTGAGGGCGAGCCACGCCTGCTCGCCGTCGGCGGCGACCTCGACGTCGAAGCCGTTCGCGCGGAGCAGCGCGCGCTCGAGCTCGCGCGTCGTCGCGGAGTCGTCGACGACGAGGACCCGCTTCGCCGGCGCGCGCTCGGCCTCCTCGGACGGCGCCGCGCCGCGCGCCACCGCCGCGAGCGCCCGCACGTCGAGCATCCAGCCGAGCGTGCCGTCGGCGAGCACCGTCGAGCCGCTCACGAACGCGACGCGACGGAAGCGCCCCGCGAGCGGACGCACCGCGACCTCACGCTCGTCCGCGATCTCGTCGACGATGAGCGCGACGCGCCGCTCGCCCGCGCGGGTGAGCACGGCGATGAGGTGATCGCGATCGGGGAGCGCGCTCGCCGCCCCTCCGAGCTCGGTCGCGACGCTCGCGAGCGGGAGGAGCGCGCCGCCGTGGAGGACGTGCGCGCGCCCGCCGGCGACGTCGATCTCGCTCCGCGCGACGCGGAGGATCCGCTCCACCGACGAGAGCCGCACCGCGACCATGAACGGACCCGCGCGCGCGACGAGGGCGCGCGTGAGGCTCATGTCCGGCGCGACCACGACGAGGAAGGTGGTCCCCTTCCCGCGCTCCGACTCCACCGCGACGCGGCCGTGGAGATCGCTCACGCGCTGCCGCACGACGTCGAGGCCGACCCCGCGCCCCGCGAGCTCGTCGGTCTCCGCGCGGGTGGAGAGCCCCGCCGCGAAGAGCAGCTCGGTGGGATCGCCCTCGATCCCGAGCGCCCTCGCCTTCGCCGCCACCGCGTCGAAGTCGATCCCGCGGCCGTCGTCGCGCACGATGACGCGGAGCTCGCCCTCCCCTTCCTCCGCGCGGACGGAGAGGAGCCCCTGCTCGCGTTTGCCCGCCGCGCGCCGCTCGCGCGGAGGCTCGATGCCGTGCGCGACCGCGTTGCGGACGAGGTGGAGGAGCACCTCGCGGAGCGGCTCGCGGAGGCGGCGGTCGAAGCGCACGTCGTCGCCCTCGCGCACGATCTCGAGCTTCACGCCCGTGCTCGCGGCCGCGGACTCGGCCGCCTGCGTCGCCGACACCGCGAGAGACTCGAAGCGCTCTTGCCGGAGCGATCGCGCCGCGGCCGCGACGAGCTTCGCGCGATCGGAGGACGTCTTCCACGCGACGCGCTCGCTCGCCCCGCGCGTCTCCGCCGCCGCCGCCATCGTGCGCGCGGAGCCGAGCGCGCGGTCGAGCCGCCGCCGGATCTCGCCCGCCGCCTGCGACGACGTGCGCGCCTCGAGCGCCGACGCGAGCCCGCGCACGAAATCGAGCTCGCGGAGGAGCTCCGCCGTCGCGCTCTCCGTCACCGCCTGCGACGTCCGCGCGAGCCCGCGCGACATGTCGAGGACGAGCTCCTCCGACGCGTCGAGGATCCGCGCGAGCGCGGCCGCGTCGACGCGCACGGTGTCGACCGCGGGCGCGGGCTCCGCCGGCGCGGTCGCGATCGAGACGGGCCCGCTCGGCATCGCGCTGCCGGCCTGCACGATCGGCACGAAGCGCGTGAGCGCCGCGATCGCGCCCTTCGCCGCGGCCGCGATCTCCTCCGCGTCCGCGCCGCGCAGCTTCTCCGCGCGCGACTCGAGCGCGTGGCACTCCGCCTCGAGCTCGGGGTACCCCGCCGCGCGCGCGGCGCCCTTCAAGGTGTGGAGCGCGCGACGCACCTCGTCCGCGGCGCCGCGCGGATCGGCGGACGCGCGATCGACCTGCTGCGCGAGGAGCTGCAGCATGTCGTCGAGCTCCTCGCGGAAGATCGCGCGGAGCGTCTCGAGCGACGCCTTCGGCACCGGGCCTCAGGTCCGGTACTGCGCGACCACGTCGCGGAGCGTGGAGCTCAGGGAGTTGAGGTCGCGCGCGGCGCTCTCGGTCTGGCGCGTCCCCTCCGACGCCTGGAGCGCGGCCTGCTCGATCGATCGCATCGCCTGCGTGATCTGCGACATGCCCGTGATGACGGGCTGGGTCGCGGAGAGCGTGTGCTTCACGATGTCGGCCGTGCTCGCGATCGTCGTCGCGAGCTCCTCGATCCGCTCGCCCGATCGCTTCGCCGCGCTCCCCGCCGTCTGCACCGCGCGGCTCCCCTCTTCGACCGCGAGCACCGCCGCCTGCGCCGACTTCTGGATGTCGCCGAGCATGCCGCGGATCTGCCCCGCCGCGCGCTTCGACTGCTCCGCGAGGCCGCGGACCTCCTGCGCGACGACGGCGAAGCCGCGGCCGTGCTCGCCCGCGCGCGCCGCCTCGATCGACGCGTTGAGGGCGAGGAGGTTCGACTGCTCCGCGAGCTCCGCGACCGAGCCGGTGATGCCGCCCGCGGCCTGCGCCTGCTCCGAGAGCGCGAGCATCCGCTCTCCGATCGCTGCCATCTGATCGCGCACGCGGTCCATCGTCGAGAGCGCCTCTTCGACCGCGCTGCGCCCTTGGTCCGTCACCGTGATGCTGCGCTCCGAGGCCTCGACCGCGGTCTTCGCGCGCTCGGTCGACTGCTCCGCCGTGCGCGCGACCTCCTCGACGGTGGCGACCGTCTCCGTCACCGCCGCCGCCGTCTCCGTCGCGCTCGAGCTCTGCTCCGCCGCCGTCGTCATGATCTGCGCCGCCGCCGAGCCGAGGAGCGCGACCGCCTCTTGCACGCGGAGCGCCATCGAGCGGAGGCCGCCGCTCATGCGGCCGAGGTTCTCGCCGAGGCCGGCGATCTCCTCGGAGCCGGCCTTGCCGACGCTCGTCGTGAGATCGCCGCCCGCGATCTTCTCGACCGCGGCGCCGTACACCGCGACCGCCTTCGCGAGGTCTTCGCGGCTCTCCTTCTGCTCCTCCGCGAGGCGCTCCGTCTCGCGCACCCTCCGCGCGAGCTCGTCGAGCATCGCGTCGAAGGACGTCGCGAGGACGCCGAGCTCGTCGCTGCCGCCCGTCTTCGCGCGCTGCTTCGTGTCGCCCGCCCTCACCGCCGCCGCGACCGCGGCGAGGTGGGTGAGGCGCGCGACGATGTTCCTCGTCACGAAGAGCGCGAAGAACGCCGCCGCGACGACGCCGAGGATGCTGATCGCGAGCGACGTCTTGCGTCCGTCCTCGATCGAGGTGCGCATCGAGGCGTTCGCGTGGTCGACCGCGCGATCGGTCGCGAGCTTGAGCTTCTCCGACTCGTTCGTGAGCTGGACGTACCGCTGCGAGAGCAGCAACGTCACGACGTTGACCGAGGTCTCCACGTCGCCACGCCGGCTCACGGGGTAGAACTCGCCCTCGCGGACGTCGTGGTAGGCCTGCAGTCCGCTGCGGAGCGAGGCGACGACCTGGCGCCGCTCGTCGTCGTCGAACGTCGACTCCGCCGCCTTGAGCTCCGTCTCGATGTCGGCCTCGAGCTTCGCGATCTCCGCCTCGATCAACGCCATCTCGGCCGGCGTCTTCGACGCGGCGTGGAAGAAGTGGCGCTGGCGGATCCGCTCGATGTAGACGCGCACGACGCCGAGCGAGCGCGTCGCGACGAGCGTCTTGTTCGCGGTCGCGGTGAGGCTCCGCTCGAGCTCGGCCTCGCGCGTGTACGTGAGCGCGCTGAGGAGGGCGATGACGCCGATGACGAAGCCGAAGGCGATGACGAGGCGGGCGCGAATGGATAGGCTCATCGTGGTTCCGTTCTGATCTGTCCGGCGTCGACCCAGAGCGCTGGGCCGGCGCGAAGCGCGTCGAGGTCGACGAAGCTCTCGCCCGCGGGCGTCGCGGCGACGACCCACGCGGAGCGGATCTCGTCCGGCGGCGCCACGAGCGCGGCGCGATCGATCGCGCCGAAGCCGTCGATCGCGTCCACCGCGAGCGCGACCTCGTCGTGCTGCTCGCCGAGGACGAGGCCGTGCGCGGTCTCCGGCAAGCGCCCGAGCCGCTCCGACACGAGCGCGGCGAGGTGGAAGACCGGGATCGCCGCGCCGCCGCGCACGATCGCGCCCGCGAGCGCGCGGGGCGCGTGCGGCACCGGCACCATCGCCTCGAGCCGGACCGCGGCGCGCACCGAGCGCGCGAGCGCGCAGCACCGGCGGCGTCCGACGCGGAAGAAGATGGCGGGCTCCCCCTCGGCTTCCGCGACCGCGACCGGCGAGCGCGCGAGCGCCGCGGTGCGTTCGAGCAGGATCGCTTGCTCCTCGGTCGTGAGGTCGCTCATCGCGCCGCGCCTCCGAGGGCGCGCTCGATCCGCGCGCAATAAGAGGCGAGCTCGGCCGCGGTCGCGCCGCCGCCGCCGCGGACGAGCTCGGCGGGCGGGGCGGCGGCGAGGTAGCGGCGCGCGTGACGGAGCGAGCGGCGCGCGGCGCCGAGGTCGCGCTGCGCGAGGGCGGCGCTCGCGGCGAGGACGTGCGCGGCCGCGGCGGCGCGATCGAGGAGGATCGCGCGCCGCGCGTCTTCGCCCGCGGCGCCTGGATCGATCGCGAGCGCCTTCCATCCGCGATCGAGGAGATCGATCACGTCGTCGGGGGCGCGCGGCGGCGGCTTGCGGTCCGACGCCGGCTTCGAGCGAGGCCGCGGCGCCGGACGGCGCGGAGGCGGCGGCGGCGACGGCGCGGTGACGACGGGAGCCTTCGGGCGCTCCCCGCGGACGTGCACCCAGGTCTCGCCGATCGCGTGTGTGCCGAGGTCCGCGATCGCGAAGAACGCCGCCTCCGCCGCGCCGACGATCAGCGTGCCGCCGGGACGGAGCGCGCGCGCGAGCTGCGAGAGCGTCGTCTTCACCGCCTCGTCGTCGAAGTAGATGAGCACGTTGCGGCAGAGCACGACGTCGGCGCTGGCGGGCGCGAGCGCGTCCTTCGGATCGATCATGTTCCGCTCGTCGAAGCGCACGAGCGATCGGACCTCCGCCTTCACGCTCGCGCCGTCCTCCACCTCGTCGAACCAGCGCGCGCGCACGTCGGGGCTCATGCCGCGGAGCGACCAGGGGCGGTAGATCCCGCGCCGCGCGGTCGCGACCGCGGCCGGGTTGAGGTCGAAGCCGAGGACCTCGACCTTCGTCGCCGCGTCGGGCCCGAGCTTGTCGCGCGCGAGCATCGCGAGCGTGTACGCCTCTTCGCCGGAGGAGCACGCGGCGGAGACGACGACGACGGGAGAGCTCCCGCGCGCGACCGCGGCCGGGAGCAGCACGTCGCGAAAGTGCTCGAGGTGGCTCGGCTCGCGGAAGAAATACGTCTCGCCGATCGTGAGCGAGCGCGCGAGGGCCGCGCGCGCCTCGTGGTCGCCGCGATCGACGCGGGCGAGGAGCGCGCCTTCGTCGGCGAGGCCGAGCTCCTTCATCGCCGCGCGGACGCCGTCCTGCAGGCGCGCGGGATGATCGAGCATCGAGAGCCCGAAGATGGATCGGAGGCGCGCGTCCCAGACCTCGGCGGTGCGGATCATCGGCTCATCCGGAGAGGCTCGCGTCGAGGGAGGCTTCCTCGCGATCGGTGAGCAGCGCGTCGACGTCGTGGATGAGGAGGACGCCGCTCGGGAGCGCGACCAACCCTTCGATGACGGGGGTCTCCGCCGCCGGCGCCTCGACGCGCGCGTCCTCGACGTGCTCGTCGCCGCTCACGCGATCGACGACGAGGCCGAGGACGCGGCGGCGGCCGTTCACGACGACGATGTGCTCGTCGAGCGCGGGGCGGCGTGCGGCGTGGCCGAGCCGGCGCCGGAGCGAGATCGCCACGCAGACGGCGCGGCGGAAGGAGAACACGCCCTCGACGAACGGCGGCGTGTCCGGCAGCGGCGTGATCGCCACACGTGGCGCGATCTCGACGACGCGCTCGATACGGACGGCGTAGGCCGCGTCCGCGACCGAGAAACGGAGAACATGCACGTAGGCGACCCCGCAAGGTACGTGCACATTCCACGCCCGTCGATGCGATCAGCGACCGCCGCAGCCGGCGTCCGGGTGCGCGTCGAGGCGCGCCTTCACGTCGTCGAACAGCGCGGCGAGGAGGCGCTGTCCCATGACGACGTTGCCTTCGCGCGAGAGGTGCACGCGATCGGAGGCGGCGAGGCCCCGCTTCATGAACTCGAGGAACGCCCCGTCGCCGCCCATCGCGGCGCGGAAGTCCCAGAACGCGGCGTCGTTCTCGGCCGCGACCTCGCGGAGCTGCTTCACGAGGGCCATGATGCGCGGATCGGTCTTCTGCGAGCCGTGCTTCTCGGAGTCGGGCGGCGAGACGAGGACGACGGGGACGCCGGGGAGCGCGTCGCGGATCTGCTTGATCGTGTCCGTCGCCCACCCGCGGTTCGGCTCGAGCCACATCGAGTTCATGCCGAGCCACACGAAGACGACGTCGTACGCGCGCCGCTCGAGCTGCGCCTTGCGGATGACGGGCTCGGTCAGCATCCAGCGCTGGAAGTTCAGCGCGCCCGCGCCGAGCGAGTCGACGACGACGCCGCCGTTCGGATCGTCGCGCTCGAGCGTGGTGCCGTAGAGGCGCACCGCCTGATCGCCTTTGACGACGCACTTGATCTCGTGCGGCCCGTCCGGCGCCTCGACCGTCTCGAACCCCGCCTCGTAGTCGGCGGCGGCGGTGCGCACCGTCTTCTGCAACTTTCCGTCGAGGAGGAGATCGAACGAGCCGCCGCGCGGCCGCTTCAGGAAGTACACATCGAAGCGGCTCACGCTCCGCCCCACCTTCGCGTCGGCGCCGGCGGTGCCGGCCCACGCCGCGGCGCCGGGCTTGCTGCTCTCGGCCGCCATGTTCGCGAAGCCGTAGCGGTGGCCGACGACGGGATCGGTCGTGCAGTCGAACTGCTTCCAGAGCGGCCACGTGCCGTGATGATGCACGTCCTCGTGCGAGTACCAGGCCCACGGCCGCGCGAGGCCGACGAAGCCGTGACCGGCGTCGCCGAAGCGTCCTTGCAGCGAGCGGCGGAGGTGGCCGGTGAGGAAATCGGAGGTGAGGTTCGAGTCGCCGTAGAAGCCGATCCGGACCGGCTTCTTCGAGGTGCCGCGCGCGAGGGCGAGCAGCTTGTCCTCGAAGGACGCGAGGGAGCCGCTCGGGTCCTCGAGCTTCGGGACGTCGGCGGTGATGACCTTCTTGTCGACCTCGAACGGCGCGATCTTCGCGGCGTCGGGCGCGGGGCACGCGGGCGCGGGCGGCGGCGCGGCCTTCTCGGCCGCCGACGCGGTCGCGGTCGCGGTCGCGGCTTCCGCGGCGGGCACGACGCGGTCGACCTTGCTCTTGCAGGCGGCGAGGAGCGCAGCAAAAACCACGAGGCGACGCACGGGCCAACGAGCCTAGCAAGGGGAGCGGGAGCGCAAAAAATTGTGTAGCCTCGTGAGGCAAGGAGCCACGGAGTCACCTTGAGGTCACCTTGAGCGAACCGCCCCTCGCCGCGCTTCGTGCGCTCGTCTCTGCGGCGGCCTCCGAGCCCGCGGAGGCGACGGTGTCGCTGCGCGATCGCCTGCTCGCTTCGCGCACGCGGAAGGGACGCTACGGCCTCTTCGTCGATCGCGTCGCGCGGCTCTTCGATCTCCCTGTCCCCGAGACCGAGGCGCTGCTCGCGCGCATCGAGTCCGACGAGGCGTGGGGTCCCTTCCTCGTGCCGGGGACCGCCATCATCCCGGTCGTGGCGGGTCCCAGGCGCGCGGGCGCGATCGCGACGATGGTGCGCGTCGCGCCGGGGGTCACCTTCCCCGAGCACACACATCGCGGGGTCGAGACGATGGTCGTCGTCGACGGCGGGTTCGTCGAGGCGGGCTCGCCGGTCGAGACCTGGCGCGGCGAGGAGATCACGCGCGACGACGGCACCTCGCACGCGCTCGTGGGCCTGCCCGGCGTGCCGTGCGTCGCGGCGGTGCTCATCACCGGCCACGCCGACTTCGCGTGACGCGCGGCCGGGACCGCACGCTCCCACGCCCTACGCTCTCCCACGCCCCTACCACGCTCCACGCTCACCAGGCGTAGATCGCGACCTCGACCGTCGACGGCGCCGTGACGACGGCGGCGCGGCGGTGACCGCGCGCGTGGCGCTCGCACGCGTACTCCTCGTGCATCTTCTCGTCCTCGCCCGCGACGAAGATGATGAACGGCGCGGGGCTCCCGCAGTCGAAGCAGAGGCCGTCGGTGGTACGGTCTTCGTCGTCGGGGGTCGTGGCGGCGCTCGCGGCGGTCGTGGCGGTCGTGGCGGTCGTGGCGGTCATGCCCGATCGTTCATGCATCGCGCGCGCCGAGGAGGACGCCGCGCTCACCGAGGTCGGCGAGGAGCCGCGCCGCGCCGGCGAGCACATCCGCGTCGAGGGCAGAGCCCGCCGCCGCCGCGACGGCGGGCCCGAGCGGCTCGCCCGCGACGAGGCGCTCGAGGATCGCGGCCGCGAGCGGGGTGAGCTCGAGGAAGCGCGCGACGTGCACGGCGTCGCGGTACACGAGGATGTGGACGGGGCGCTCTTCGGGCTCCGCCGCGGCGTCGTTGGCGAGGGCGTTCACGGCCCAGGCGAGCCGCGTGAGCGCGAGCGGCTCGGCGAAGACGAGCGGGCGATCCGCGGTGACGTCGAGGAGCCCCTCCGGCGCCTTCGCCCGCGGCGCGACGCCGATCGTGAAGTCGAGGAGCTCGAGCTCGGCGTGGTCGGCGAGCCAGCGCGGCAGCCGCGTATCGGCGCGCCAGCGCGGCGCGGCGAACGCGAGGAACTCGCTGGGGACGTCGCGGAGGTGCGGCGTGCGCGGCCCGACCTCGTCGAGGAACGCGTCGACGCTGCGGCCGAGCTCGCCGGGCGCGTGGACCTCGAGTCGCGCCTTGGTCCTGGCGAGCATCGCCCCGATGACGGAGGTCACGTTGTGGCGAACGAGCCGCCGGTAGAGTCGCAGCCGGCTCGGCGTGAGCGCGGCCGCGTCTTCGCGCGCGATCCCCTCGAACGACAGCTCGGCCCCTTCGCGCCCCAAGCACGCCCGCGCGATGAGCCGCTGGATCTTCTCCGTGCTCACCGCGCCGCCGCCTTCTTCGTCGCGCGCTCGTAGATCGCCTCGAGCGTCCGCACCTCTTCGAGCAGCGTCGCGAGCGGCGGGATCGCCTGATCGCGCTCGAGCAGCACCGGCACGGGCCCGGTCCTCTCGAGCGTGCGCTCGAGCAGCGCGAGGACGGCGTCGTCGACGTCGGCGCCGTGCGTGTCGATGATGATGCGCCCGTCTTCTTCGTCGAACCACTCGTGCCCGGCGACGTGGATCTGCACGACGCGGTCGAGCGGCACGGTCCGCATCCACGCGTCGACGTCGAACCCGAAGTTCGTCGCGTTCACGTAGGCGTTGTTCACGTCGAGCATGAGCCCGCAACCGGCGCGCTCGCAGACGCGCGCGATGAACTCGGCTTCATCCATGTCCCGCGTCCCGGGATGCAGGTACGAGCTCACGTTCTCGATCGCGAACGGCACCCCGATCGCGTCCTGCGCCTGCTTGATCCGGTCCGCGATCCGCTCGACCTCGCCCGCCTTGAACGCGAGCGGGAGGAGGTCATGGAGGATGACACCCTCGGCGCTGCTGAAGCAGAGGTGGTCCGAGTGCCAAGGGCTCCCCACCCGCGCGATGAACGCCCGCAGCCCCGCGAGGTAGTCGCCGCGGAGCGGATCGGTCCCGCCGACGCTCATCGTCAGCCCATGCGTGACGATCGGCCAAACCTCCTTCACCCGCTCGAGCGCCTCGTCGTAGTACCCCCCCCGCCCCATGTAATTCTCGGGCGAGACCTCGACGAAAGACACCGCCGGCGGCACCTCCAGCATCTCGTCGAGCAGCTCCCACCGCAGCCCCACCCCAACCCCGGCGATCCGCCCCCCGCCCCTCACGCTCCGTCCCCGCCCGTCACGCGCCCCTCCACCCGTCGCGCGCCGGCCCCGCCCGTCACGCGCCCCTCCACCGCCGCACGCCAGCCCCGCCCGTGTCCTCCCGCCGGGTGCCGCCGTTGCACGCGCCATCATGATGCACAACCACGGTTGCGCATTTGCACAACCACGGTTGGGTATTTTCACAACCTCGGTTGTGCATCGCGTCGGCCGCGCGCCGTGGCGGGTTACTTCTTCGCGGCGCAGGTGCCCGCGCCGCAGCTGGCGGCGCCGGTGGCCTTCTTGGTCGGGGTCGGGGCCGCCGGCTTCTTCGCGTCGGTCGCCTTCTTGTCGTCCTTCTTCGCCGCGTCCTTCGCCGGCTCCGCCGCGGCCGGCTTCGCCTCCGGCGCCGGATCGGGCGCCGCGACGTTGGGCGTGGGGGGGGCCGCCGCGGCGCCGGCGCCGGCGGCAGCGGCCGTGTCCGGCTTCGCGCCGCAGCCCGCCGCGCCCTGGCCTGCGCCGCAGCCCGCCGCGCCCTTGCCCGCGCCGCACTGGTGCTCGCCCTTCGGCGCCTCGCCGGAGGGACCGCTCGGGGCGCTCGTCTCCGTCGCGTTCACGGGCGACGCCGCCGGCTTCTCCTCGCCGCCGCAGGCAGCGAGCGCCACGCTCGTTCCGAGAACGGCGAGCGCTCCCGCGATCTTCTCAACGGACAGATTCGGCATGGTCGTCTCCCTCTCTTCTGACCTTCGACGTCGAAACGGTAACACTCAGGGCGCCGCCTTGGCGCGCAAATCCAGGGTGATGTCCGCGTTGTCTGCGACCTTGGTGCCGAGCAGATGGAAGGACTGCTTCGCGATCTTTCCGAGGCCGTCGCGCGGCTTCACCTCGTGATCGGCGAGCACGACACGGAAGGGCTTCCGCGACTTGATCGCGATCCACGACGGCTTCGTCGCGTCGCCGCCGGAGGGATAGTGGAGCTTCAGCTCGACCTCGGCCTCCCGCTCCACCTTGTGGCCGTGGACGAGGAGATCGCCCCGCGTCACGAGCGTGACGACGCGCACGTCGTCGGAGCCGTCCTTCTCCGCGGGCAGCTTCGTCACGTCGTTCGCGCTCACCTTGTCGATCGCGCGGATGGCGTAGACCGCGTAGCGGTTCGCCTCCTTGACCTTGTCGTCGACCTTGCCTTCCTCGCCGTCGGCGACCTCGAGCCACGTCCGCGCGTGCGTCGTCTGCGACTTGTTCTTCGCTTCCTCGGGGAAGGTGCTCGTCGTCAGCGTCGTGAGGTCCATCTTCACCTCGCCGCGCGATGCGGTGAGGTTCGTGAGATCGACGTCGAGCGTGCCGGCGCCGCCTGTCGCCGTCGCCTTGATCTTCTCCTTCGGAGCCTCCATCTCGATCGACGTCTTGCTCTCGGGATCGATCGTGAACTTCGTGCTCGTCCCTCCGGGCGGCGGGAGCGACGGGGCGAGCGAGCTCACCGCCGGCGCCGGCGACGTCTTCTTTTCGTCGCACCCCGACGCGAGAAGGAGCAGGCCAAGCCAAGGAGCGAAACGCGTCATGCCGCTACTCTACGCGGCGAGGAGCGGTCCGGTTTCGGGAATTTTTCGCGCGCGTGCGCTGCGATCAGAACGCTCCGCCGAGCCCGAGCCCCGCGAACGTGGGCGTGATCACCGGCAGCGGAACGAGCCGCGCAGTCTTCGCCTTCGGCGCCGTGAAATAGAGGACCGCGCCGAGACCGACCATCGCGCCCGCGCCCGCGCCGAGGATGATCGCGATGAGCTGGTCGTTCTTCGCGGCGGAGTTCTTGTCGTTGATCGCCGTGACGTAGGCTTGCCGATCGAAGTCCGCCCCGCCCGCCGCCTTCTTCTGATCGAGGCCTTCGAGATCGGTGATCAGCTTGTCGCGCTCGCTCGCTTGATTGAGCCCGAGGATCAGGACGCCGACGGACGCGATGCCGGTGAGGATGCCGGCGCCGCCGACGATGAGCCCGATCGTCCGCTGTCCGCTCCCGTCGCTCGACGGTGCGCCGCCCGTCGCGGCGCCGCCCGCGCCCGGCGTCACGACCGGAGTCCCCGGCTCCGCCGGCGCGTCCTCGAGCGGTCCGAGCTCGACGCGCTCCGTCACCGGCGTGTCGGCGACGACGATCGTCCGCTGCTGCGCCTTCTTGCCCGGCGCGCTCGCCTCGATCGAGTGCTCGCCCGGATCGATCGGGAGCGGCACCTCCTTGCCGGCGAGGGTGACCGTGACCTCGGCGCCGTCGCGCTTGACCACGAGATCGCTCGGCGCGTCCTTCACCGAGATGATCACGTAGTGGAGCTGCGGCTTCAGGCGGTTCGCGGCCTCCTCCGCGCTCTTCTCACGGTCCGGCTGGTGCCGCTGCTGCGCGAGCCCCTGCGCCGAGCGGTACCACGTCCACGCGCTCGCCCACTTCTTCTGCTTCTCGAAGCAGATGGCGAGGTTGATCTGCGTCCCCGGCGACGGGTCGGCCTTGTTGCTCTTGGCGAACGCCTCGCACGCGACGACGAGGTCGTTGCGCTTCATCGCCGCGAGGCCCTCCTCGAAGAGGGTCTCCGCCGCGCTCTCGTCGGCGTATGCCATCGGCGCCGACAGCACGAGCCCCATGAAAACGGCCGCAGCGGAAGCGCTCCGCAGTACGTTCATCGCGCCGTTATACACGAACCGCACGTCACGAACGCGCGTGAATCAGCGCCTGGTCTCGGGAGTCGGCGTCGACGGTGCGCGCGGCGGTGCGGGGGCTGGTGCAGGTGACGGCGGCGGCGCCGGTGGCTTCACATTCGGCGACGGCGACGGCGGCGGAGGGGGCTTCGGAGCGACCGCGATCGTCGGCGGCGCGCTCGGAGGCGGCGGCGCCGACGCCGACACGATCGCGCTCGGAGGCGGAGGTGGCGGCTCGGGCTCGGGCTTGGGCTCGGGCGGAGGCGCCGTCGGCTCCATGCTCGGGTGAGGCGGCGGCTCGGTCGCGACGGTGACGGACGACGCGATCGGCGGCACGTCGGCCTTCGCGTGATCGTCGCGCGTCTTCATGTAGACGAGCGCACCGATGACACCGACCGCGGCGAGGCCCGCGAAGACGGCGCCGAGGATGAGCGGGAGCTTCGACTTCGGGACCCCTTGCGGCGTCCCTCCCGCCGTCTGCCAACCGCTGCCGGTCGTCTGGTTGAAGCCCGCGGGGAGCGCGACGCCCGCCGGTGTGTTCGGCGTGAGGGCGCCGAACGGGAGCTGCGGGAGCTGCGGTCCCGTCATCGGTCCCGCGCTAGAGATCCCTTGCGCGCCGGGCGAGCTCTGCGCCGCGCCGCTCGGGATCGTCTGCGGGCTCGCGCCGATGCCGCCGGGCAGGAACGCCGTGCCGCCGCCCCGGTTCGTGCTCGGCATCGGCATCGGCGGCATCGCATGCTCGAACGGAGCGAGCGCGGCCGCGAGCTCGGCGACCGACTGGTAGCGCTGCTCGGGCTTGCGCTGGAGGCAGCGGAGCACGACGTCGTCGAGCCCCATCGGGATGCCGGAGACGCGCGTGCTGAGCGGCTGCGGATCGCTCTCGAGGATCGCCGCGAAGAGCTCGCCGAGGTTCTCGCCCATGAACGGCAGGTGCCCGGTGATGAGCTCGTAGAGGATGACGCCCATCGCCCAGATGTCGGCGCGGTGGTCGACGCTCTTCGCGTTGCGGAGCTGCTCGGGCGACATGTAGAGCGGCGACCCGAGCATCGCCTTCGTCGACGTGAGCGCGCTCGGGCTCGCCGCGAGGGCGGACGATCCCTGCGCCTTCGAGATGCCGAAGTCGAGCACCTTCACGACCTGGGTGCCGTCCTTGCGCTGCGCGAGGAAGAGGTTCGACGGCTTGAGGTCGCGATGGACGATGCCGATCGCGTGCGCCTGCATGACGCCCTTGCAGCCCTGGAGCACGTACCCGGCCGCGACGTGCGGAGGCAGCCGCTTCACCGGATCCTTCTCGAGGAGCTGCGCGAGGTCCTGCCCCTCGAGCAGCTCGAGGACCATGTACGCGTAGCCCATCTCGTCGCCGACGTCGTCGACGCGGACCACGTGCTCGCTCTGGATGTTCGCCGCCGCGCGCGCCTCGTTCTTGAACCGCTGCGACGCCTCCGCGTTGCTCGCGTCGGCGAGCATGAACTTGATCGCGACGGCCTTCGAGAGCTCGAGGTGCCGCGCCGCGAAGACGGCGCCCATCCCGCCTTGACCGAGCAACCGATCGAGGACGTACTTGCCCGCGATCATGTCCCCCGGACGGGGAAGCTGGGCGCCGCTCATGCGACGTTCAGGATAGGGACTCGCCCGTCAATTTCAACGTCGGCGCGCACGTAGGCGCCTGTGCCGATCAATGCGACGCGAGCTTCGGCGCCGCCGCGTACCCCTCCCAGCCGCTGAGGCCGTCGACGAGCCACGGCAGCGAGCGGTTCAGCGACGCGCGCACCTCCGGCACCATCGAGTGCCCGAACGCCCCCGGCGACTCCACCCTCACCTCCGCGCCCGCCTGCACGAGCGCCGCCTTCGACCCGGCGAACGATCCGGTGCACCCGCCCTGCGAGCACGTGTAGAGCACACGTTTTCCGCCGGCCTTCACGAAGGCGCGCGCGAGCCCGCCGTCCTCGAACGCGCGATACCCGCCCTCCGTCAGCGCCGCCCGCGCGAAGCGTCCTTTGTTCGCCGCCCCGAGGACCGGCGCCGCCATGTTGGCGCCCTGAGAGAACGCGGCGTACACCGCCGGCCCCGCCTTCACGCGCGCCCCGTACTTCGCGCGCACCGCCGCGAGCGCCGCGTCGGTCGCCTTGTCGATCGCGTCGCTCGACGGCCAGACGTACGTGTCCTTCCCGCCCTTCGATCCCGCCGGACACACGACGAACGCATACGTGTCGACGATCACGCGCCACGCCGAGCACATGAGGCCCGGATGATCGAACGCCCCGTGCACCGCGACGACGACGGGCCGCGGCTCCGTCGATCCGAGCGGCGGCGCCACGTACGCGACGCCGCCCCCGTCGAGGTCGAGCTTCTCCATCCAGCTCCCACCGAGCGGCGCGCCCGCATCCGTCCCCGACTCCGCCGCCGCGGTAGAGCACGCCACGAGCACCACGAGCACGAGCACCGCCCAGCGAAGTCCCATGCCACCAAGTCGTGCGAGCTGCGTGCCGCGCGTCTCGGCGGCGGCGGCCTCCTCGAAGAAACGGGCGCAGCGAGGCGGAGCCGAGCGAAGTCTTTTTCGAAAGGGGGTCTTAGGGGGCGAAGAGCCCCTAAAACCTGAGAGAGCCGCGAGTCGGGCTTGAACCGACGACCTGCGCTTTACGAAAGCGCTGCTCTACCGCTGAGCTATCGCGGCGGTACGAAGAGACGCAGCGAAATAGGATGCTCTCCCGCGTCCGTCAAGGGATTCAGCGCTTCTTCTCCTTCTTCGCGCTCGCGAGCGAGGGCGCGCTCTTCGCTGGAGCCTTCGCGCGCTTCGCGTCGGGCTTGCCGGTGTAGCCGTGGCGGTTCAGCCACTCCTCATCCATCGCGTTGAACGCCGTGCGGAGCGCCTGCCGCGCGTGCTCGCCGTTTCCGGCGCGGACGAGCTCGACGAGGATCTCGTTGAACGGGAGCGCGTCTTCGCGACGGTCGTAGAGTTGCGCGAGGAGCTCCGGCTGCTCCTCCGGGAAGCGCGCGAACGTGTTGAGGAGGAGCTCGAAGCCGACGTTCCGCGCCGCGCGGCAGATGACGCGCTGGATCGCGAGGTCGCCGCGCGCATACGCGAGCGGATCGTGGAGGTTCTCCGGCTGCCGCGCGATGACCTCGCGCAGCGCGACGAGGTCCTCCTCCGTGTGCCGCTCCGCCGCGAGCGCGACCGCCTCCGAGACGAGGACGCGACGGATCTCGAGCAGCGACTGCAGCAGCTCGTTCCACGCCGGCTCCTCGCGCTCGAGCGAGTTCATGACCATCATCAGCGCGTCGAGCCCCGCGCGCTCGCGCCACGGAACGACCTCGGTGCCGGAGCCGTGGCGGGTGCTGACGAGCCCCATCGCCTCGAGCCGCGCCAGCGCGGCGCGCAGAGTGAGGCGGTTCACGCCGAGGGCGAGGGAGAGCTCGCGCTCCGACGGCAGCTTCGATCCCGGCGCGATGCGGCCGGCGAGGATCTCGTTGCGGAGCCGATCCGCGACCGCGTCGACGACGCTCGAACGCGCGACGGGCGCGATCGCGGCGAGGGTATCGGCCGGATCGGACGTCAGAGGTCCGAGGGCCTCGCGGGAACGGGGAGGCTTCTTCATCGCTCGGCGCGAGGATACTCGGTAAAGTCCACGCGTGCCGATCGACTTGAGGAGTGACACGGTCACGCGCCCGACCACGGCGATGCGAGACGCCATTTCGCGCGCCGAGGTGGGAGACGACGTCTTCGGCGAGGACCCCACCGTCCTCGCGCTTCAAGAGGAAGCGGCCAAGGTCACGGGCAAGGAGGCCGCGCTCTTCGTCACCTCCGGCACGATGGGCAACCAGCTCGCGATCGCGGTCCACACGCGCCCCGGCGACGAGGTCATCGTCGGCGAGGGCGCGCACGTCGTCTTCTACGAAGGCGGCGCCGGCCCCGCCCTCTCGGGCGTCCAGTTCGCGATCGCGGGCACGGGCGGCCTCTTCGACGCCGCGCAGATGGAAGAGCGCGTCCAGCCGAAGGCCTACTGGGCGCCGCGCACGAGCCTCGTATGCGTGGAAAATACACATAACCGCGCCGGCGGCCGCGTGTTCCCGCAGGCCGACGCGGTCGCGATCGCGCACCGCGCGCAGGAGCTCGGCCTCGCCGTCCACCTCGACGGCGCGCGCATCTGGAACGCGAGCGTCGCGACGGCCCTCCCCGTCTCCGAGCTCTCTGCCCCCTTCGACACGGTGAGCATCTGCTTCTCGAAGGGCCTCGGCGCGCCGGTCGGCAGCGCGCTCTGCGGGACGCGCGAGCACATCGAGCGCGCGCGTGTCCTCCGCAAGCGCTGGGGCGGCGGGATGCGCCAGGCCGGCGTCCTCGCGGCGGCGGCGCTCTTCGCGCTCGAGCATCACCGCGAGCGCCTGCGCGAGGACCACTACAAGGCGAAGCGCTTCGCCGAAAAGGTCGCCGCCGCGCCCGGCGCGAGCGTCGACGTCGCGCGCGTCGAGACGAACATCGTGAACGTCGACCTCGACGCGCCCCTCACCGGCGACGCGGTCGCGAAGGCCGCGGCGGACCTGGGCCTCGCGATCAACGCGTCGGGCCCGCGTCGCCTCCGCGCGGTGATGCACCTCGACGTGACGCCGGAGGACGCAGAGCGCGCCGCCGATCTGCTCGCCGAGGCGATCGCGAAGGCACAGCAGGGCTCGGCTCGCGGATGAAGCGCGCGCTCGCGACCCTCCTCCTCTTCGGCGCCGCCACCTCCGCGGCGTGCGCGCCGAACCGCGGCGCCGCGTACGAGAAGGCCGTCGGTGAGGCGCGCACCGCGTACGGCCGCGGCCGCTACGACGTCGCAGCGGAGCGCTGGGACGAAGCGGCGCGCACGGCGAAGGTCCCGCGCGACGGCGTCTACGCGCGCTACGAGGCCGCCCTCGCCCGCGCGCGAGCCGGCGACGTGGCGCGCGCGAGCGCCGAGCTGAAGAAGCTCGCCGACGAGAACAACGCGTACTCGGCGCCGGCCGCGTACAAGGCCGCCGACCTCACCGCGCGGAAGGATCCGGAGGCGGGCCGTCGCGAGCTCGAGGCGGTCGCGCTGCGCTACCCCGACCACGCGATGGCGAAGGTCGCCTTCGCCCGCGTGCTTCGCCACACCGACGAGGCCGGCCCGACCGCCGCCCTCGCCTACCTCGACACGATCGGCCCGAAGGTAGCGGGCAAGGCGCTCGAGGAGGACGTGCTCTACCAGCGCGCGCGCCGCCTCGCCGAGGCAGGCCAGACCATCCCGGCGCGCGACGCCTTCCTCGCGATCGCCGACCGCTGGCCCTACCCCCACGGCGCCTACTTCGACGACTCCCTCTTCCGCGCGAGCGAGCTCGAAGAAAAGCTCGCCCGCCCCCGCGAGGCGATCGCGCATCTCGAGCGCCTCCTATCGTTCCGCGAGATGTCGGTCACGATCGGCAGCTACGAGCGCCCCCGCTACATCCCGGCGATCCTCCGCGTCGCCAAGCTCCACGAGGAGACGCTGAACGACCGCGCCGCCGCCCGCGCCGCGTACCACCGCCTCTACCGCGAGTTCAAGACCTCCACGCTCCGCGACGACGCCCTCTGGCACGAAGCGGAGCTCTGGCAAAAAGACGGCGACCAGAGCACCGCCTGCGACCGCCTCTCGACCCTCACGAGCGACTTCCCCGACTCCCGCTACGTCCCCTGCGCCGTCGCCAAGTGCCCATCGATCAAGCGCCCTCCCTCGAGCAAGTCCCCAACGACCTGCCGTCCCTACCTGACCCGCGAGCCCACCCCCGACGGGCCAACCCGCTGACGTGCAAGAGCGTTGAGGAGCGCGAGTGCCGAGGTCGCGCACGCCGCTCCAACGATGGTGAGGCAGTTGGGGGCGCTGGCTACTCGAAGCGCCCCTGACCGAGGCGCTGCGGGAGCTGGGAGGCGGTGCGAGGCCCTGAAGAAAGAAGAAGGATGGGAGGGACGCCGGTCAGTCGTCGTCGTCCTCTTCCTCTTCTTCCTCGTCGTCGTCCTCGTCTTCGTCGTCGAGGTCTTCGTCGTCCTCGTCGAACTCCTCTGCGCTCTCCTCTTCCTCTTCTTCCTCGGCGGCGGGCTTCTTCTCGAACTTCACGTCGACGCCGATGTCGCCGAGCTGCGCGTCGAGGAGCTCGAAGAGCTCGTCCACGTCGTCGCCCGACCACTCGTCGAGCATCTCCGTCAGGAACTCGTAGAAGTCGCCGCTGTCGAGGCGTCGCTCGATCTCCTCGACCTGCTCCTCGGTGAACGCCTCGAGGATGTCCTCGCGCAGCGTCTCGGTGTCTCCCTCCTCGATCGCGTCCTGCGCCGAGAGCCGAATCTGCCGTACCGCGCGTTTGTCGAGAACGATCTCCATCTCTCTCTCCGAGGCTTTCTCGGCCCACGAATACGCAAAGCCATCCTTGGATGTCAACGAACGAGACGATGCCTTATGCTGAATGCCGTGCGAGGCGCCGCGGGACACCTCTTCGCGTTCGCGTTCGCGACCGCTTGGACGACCGGCGCCGCGGCGCAGTCGGCCCCGGCGGGATCGGCGACCCCGCCGCCGGCCCCGCCCGAGGAGACCGGGCCGGTCGCGCCCCTCGCGCCGAACGAAGAGGCGGCGCGGATCGCGAAGGAGATCGAGCGCGCGCCGCCGCCACCGTCCCACGTCGTGTACTTCCAGTACGGGGTCGCGTTTACCACCGAGCAGGTCGTGTCGCCCGGGCCGATTTGCGACGACCCCACGCAGCCGTGCGTCCTCGGCGCCGGCGGCGGGCTCGTCATCCGCGGCGGATGGCGGAGCGCCGGATCGCTCTATCTCGGCGGTGCCTACGAGCTCACGAAGCAGGATCCGAGCAAGCTGTATCGCATCGCGCTCCTGCAGCAGGCGCGCGCCGAGGCCCGCTACTACATCCAGACGTACCGCGTCGCCGAGCCCTACGTGACCGCGAGCCTCGGCGCCGTGGGCTACGGCAACGAGTGGAAGGTCGACACCTACGGGCCCGCGGGATCGCTCGGGGTCGGCATCGAGTACCAGGTGACGCAGCGCACCGTCGTCGGTCTCGCCGCGTCGTATCGCCTCGCGTACTTCAGCCGGTTCGTCGACACGACCAAGTTCGAGCGCGAGGGCGGCGTCGCGCAGCTGTTCGGGATCGACCTGGTGCTCGAACAACGCGACGCCTTCCTCACCGCCGACCGCACGCGCTGAGGAAGGACCGTGCTTGACGTAGTGCCTTGGGCTGTTGTCCCATCCGGGGTCACGTGATGCTGGCCGCGGGAAAGAGCGCGTCATGACCTGCACGACATGCGGGCGCGATAATCCAGCGCACCTCACGTTCTGCCAGGAATGCGGACAGCGCCTCGGGCCACGCATCGCGCCGCCCACCCCGCCGATCGGCCTCGGCGCGCAGGATCCCTATCAGTCCGGCGGCCAGCCGCCCGCGCGCGTCGGCACCGCGCTCGGCATGACCGCGCAGGCGACCGACGTGAAGGCCGCCGCTCCGGCCGCGCCTGCAGGTGCGGAGCGGCGCTGCAAGATCTGCGACACCGTCAACGGGCCGAACCTCCGGTACTGCACGTCGTGCGGGAGCACGCTCGAGCCCGCCGCCGCGGCCCCCGCGCCGGTCGCTCCCGCGCCGGTCGCCCCCGCGCCCTCGCCCGCGCCGAGCCCCGTCGCGCCCGCCGGTGAGATCGCGCCGATGCGCGTCGTGCCCGTGAGCGAGGCGCCGAAGACCGTCGCCGAGCAGAGGACCTGCTCGCGATGCCGCGGCCTCGTCGATCCCGGGGCGCAGTTCTGTAAGTTCTGCGGTAACCCCCTCGCGAGCTCCCTCGCGAACGAGACGCCCGCCGCCTCGCTCCTCCCGCACGAACGCCTCGATCTGCCGCGGCCGAACGGCTCGGTCGTGCCGCAGCCGAAGCCGGCCGCCGCCATGCCGGTGCCCTCACCGTCCCCGATCGCGCCGACGCCGATCGCGCCGTCGGCGATGCCGAACCCGCCGAAATACGGGCCGCCGCCGCAGGTGAGCGGGGCCGCCGCGCTCGCGGCCGCCGCCGCCGCGCCGATCGCGCCAGCGCCAGCGCCGATCGGCGCCCCCTCCCCGGCGGCCGCCCCCGCGCCCGCGGCCGCGAAGCCGACCACGCCGTCGCGCGGGCGCCTCGTCGTGATCGCGAAGAGCGGCGCGGACGGGCCGAGCTATCCGTTCGGCGACTCGTTCGACGTCGGGCGGACCGAGGGCAACGTCGTCGTCCCGGAGGATCCGTACCTGTCGCCGCGTCACGTGCGCATCGTGTTCCAGGGCGGGAAGCTCACGCTCCGCGACCTCGGGAGCACCAACGGCGTGTACCTTCGGCTCGCTGCGTCACGCGACACCTCACCGCGGCGCGGCGAAGGCGCGGAGATCGCGGTGCCGCTCACCGATCAGGACATGATCCTCGTCGGGCAGCAGGTCCTCCGCTTCGACGTGCTCCGCGAGGGCGAAGGCGGCCTCGGCCCTGCCTCGGAGCATGGGACGCTCTTGTTTGGCTCTCCCGCCGCTCCAAGGTACGCTCGCCTATGTCAGCGTACCGTCGAAGGCATCGCGCGCGACGTCTACTACCTTCGGAAAACGGAGACCGTGCTCGGACGTGAGTCGGGAGATGTGGTGTTCACGGAGGACCCGTTCCTCTCGCGCCGTCATGCTGCGGTCCGTGTCCTCTCGCGCGACGGCGCCGTCCAAGGCGGCGGCGCTCGCTTCGCGCTCGTCGACCTCGGCTCCTCGAACGGCACCTTCCTCAAGCTCCGCGGCGACGTGGAGCTCGCGCCGGGAGATCACTTCCGCGTCGGCCAACAGCTCTTCCGCGTCGACTTCGATGGGGTCCAGAATTGACGTCCGTCGCTGATCCGCCGCCGGCCACCCCGAACGAAGACGCAGCGAAGGCGGCGCAGGTCGAGAGCGAGTCCTCCATGCCCGTCGCGCAGGCCGCGAGCGCGGACGGCGTGCGCATCCAGCTGTTCGCCCGCACGGACGTGGGGCAGGTGCGCGAGCACAACGAGGACAACTTCCTCGTCGCCGACCTCACGAAGCGATCGCGCGGACTCCTCGAGGCGAACCGCGCCACCGCGATCGGGCAGCAAGGGGCCATCTTCGCCGTGTGCGACGGCATGGGCGGCGCGGCGGCGGGCGAGATCGCGAGCCAGCTCGCGGTCGACATCATCTACGAGCGCCTCGTCGACGGGCTCGGCGATCGGCCGGTGAAGCGCGACGAGCTCGCGCGCCGCCTCGTCCGCGCGATCGAGTCGGCGGGCCTCCGCATCTTCCAGGAGGCGAAGGCGGACCGCTCGCGCCGCGGCATGGGCACGACCGTCACCGCGGCCGCGCTCGTCGACGAGATCCTCTTCTTCGCGCAGGTCGGCGACTCGCGCGGCTACATCCTCCGCGGCGACACGCTCGTGCAGCTCACGCGCGATCAGTCGCTCGTGAACCAGCTCATCGAGGCCGGTCAGCTCACGGAGGAAGAGGCCGAGACCTTCGAGCACAACAACATCATCCTCCAGGCGCTCGGCACCTCGGACACGGTGCAGGTGGACCTCACGTTCGCCGAGATCCGCAAGGGCGACATCCTGCTCCTCTGCTCGGACGGGCTCTCGGGCATGGTCCGCTTCGAGGACATCCGCGAGTCGCTCCGTTCGGGGATGGAGCCGCTCGACATCTGCAAGCAGCTCACCGAGCGCGCGAACGCGGCCGGCGGTCACGACAACATCACCGTCATCATCGTCAACTTCGACGGCCCGAACCTCAAGGAGCGCGACGCCGAGGGCGAGCCGCTCAAGTACCGCAAGTACGTCCTCCCCGACGAGTCGATGGAGGAGCGCGCGACCGCCCCCGCGGGCAGCGCCGGCGCGCCCGGTGGAGCGTCGAGCGAGGGCGCGCAGCGCGCGGCGTCGAACCCGCCCGCGACGTGGCAGGAGAAGGGCGCGCACGCCGACCACGACTACGATCGCGTCGACATCCCAGGGACCCACGTCCCGATCTGGATGGTCGTCAGCATCATCGCCGGCGTCGTCGTGCTCCTCGCCGGGACCGCCTTCCTACTGCTCCGCTGACGTCGCGACGGCGTTGGCCGGATCGAGCGCGAGGCTCTCCTTCGCGGCGGCGCGGGCGCCTCGCGCGTCGCCGCGGGCCTTGCGCGCGACGGCGATCCACGCCCACGCGGTCGCGGCGCGGGTGCGGTCGGCGTCGTTCGTGAGGGGCGCGAGCGTCTCCTCCGCCTGCGCGAACGCGTCGCCGCGGAGCTCGAGGCGCGCGACGAGGAGGAGGACCTCGGGGACGTCGCCGAAGCGGCCGCGCGCGCGGGCGATCACGTCCGCCGCCTCGGCCTCGCGATCGAGGCGGAAGAGGCACTCCGCGAGGCCGACGTAACCCTCTCGCGCCTCCGGCGCGACCTGGGTGAGGCGGAGGTACTGGCCGCGCGCGTCCTCGAAGGCGCCGCGCTCGAAGTAGCGGCGCGCGAGGTTCTCGCGGGACGGCACGAAGCCGGGGTCGACCTTGAGCGCCTGCTTGTAGTGACCCTCGGCTTCCTTGCCGATGCCGCGCCGATCGGCGAGGAGCCCGAGCGCGTGGTGCGGCGCGGGGAGATCGGGGTTCAGCTCGCGCGCTTTGACGAAGTGCTTCCGCGCGCCCGCGAGGTCGCCGCGCCGGAGCTCGACGTAGCCGAGGTTGACCCAGGCCTCCGTGAAGCGCGGGCTGAACTCGAGCGCGAGGGAGAAGCGCGCCTCCGCCGTCTCGAGGTCGCCGGCGGCGAGGGCGGCGGCGCCGTTCTGGTTCAGCTCGATCGCCTTTGGCGGCAGCGGTGGGATACTGGCGCATCCGGCGGTGATGCAAAGGACGGCGAGGAGGGCAAGGGCGGCGCGCATGGTCCGGGTGGTCGACCTTTCGTGCCCGAGGTTGCGCGAAATCTCGCCATGGTCGGCGTCGTGTTTTGCTATGAACAACGGAAGCCATGAGCGCACCTCACTGCGTCAGCGCCAGTCACGCCGTCTTGTTCGAGACCGCGAAAGACCGTTGCAGCGTCTGCTCCGAGGACCTGCCGACGGACGAAGACGACGACAGTCCGTCTCTTCGCGGCCGCGGCCTCCTCGTCTGGGCCCGCGGCGAAGAGCGCCGCTACGAAGAGCCGGAGCTCTGCCCGCGCTGCGCATCCGCCATCGGCGTCACCGCGCTGCACCGCTGGGAAATCGAAGAAGACGAAGGCTGAGCGCGGCGACTCGCGCTCGGCGGGCGCGCGGAGCGGGAGGGGCGCGCGGAGCGCGGAGGCGGGGGGCGCGTGCCTCGCGGATCGCGCGCGAGTCGGCGCGAATCTGAAATGTGACGCGCCTTTAGGTGTAAGCATGTAGGGGCATGGCGGTTGCTGAAGTCCTTCCCAGGTTCCACGGGAGGATTTTCGATGCGTTCTTCGCTCTTTACGTTCGTCGCTGCGGTTTGCCTCGCTTCGTCCAGCCTTGTCGGGTGTGCCGCGACGGAGGGCGACGCGACGGCGACCGAGACCAGCAACGTCGAGGAGAGCGCGCTGCCGGAGGCGATCGTCATCCAGCAGGCGGAGCGCGTCGTCTCGGTGAAGGTCGGCCGCGATGGCGACGTGCTCGGCGGCGTCGTGAAGCACGCGTTCCTCGCGGCGGGCCGCGAGCTCCACGCGGCGTGGGAGCGCGCGGAGGGCGAGGCGTCGTGCAAGACGCCGTGGATGGAGACGAACGGCGAGTGGTCGACGCTGGGTCTCTCGCTCGTCGGCACCGACGGCGCCGAGGTCTTCGCGCTCACGGCGGCGAAGCCAGCGCCGGGTGAGGACGAGGTGATGAGCCTCACGCACGCGACGGAGATCACCGGGAACGTCGGCCCCTACCTCTTCCTCGCGGAGACGAGCGGCGGGATGGCGTGCGGCGCGGCGCACGGCTCGTTCTCACGCACGGCGTCGATCAAGGACCTTCGTACCGGCGACGACGTGATTTTCGTGGTTACCGAAGAGGCGGCCGCGAAGGCGCGCGCCGAGCTCGAGGGCAAGGGCTTCCCCGGCGAGGACGTGACGCTCGCAGAGATCGTCCCGCAGCTCGACGAAGACGCGCACCTCACGCTCGCCTACCGCTTCGAGAAGGCCGCCCCGTACGTCGAGTCCGACGGCCGCGGCAACGCCTACTCGGTGTCCGCCGTAATCGACTCGTCCTCCCTCGACGCCCCCCTCCCCGCCCCGCTCGAACCCCTCCGCACTCCCCCACCCGCCGTGAAGGCCTACCTCGCCACGCACCCCAACCTCTCCACCACAAACCCGATCAAGGGCTGGTCAACAAAGTAAGCCCCGCAACCGAAGGGCCCCAGAAGCGGCCGCGAATACGCAGCTCCCATGCGCCGCCCGCCGCGAGCACCGCGCTCGCTCGCAAAGGGGCCCCAGAAGCGGCCGCGAAAGCGGGCGCGAAGCGCCCCGAGCGCAAGCGCGAGGGCCGTGTCTGGGGTGGGGGTGTCGGGGGCGAAGCCCCTGACGTTGAGCAAGTCCCCCGACGTTACTGCAGCGTGCCGTCGTCCTCGAACGGCGTCGGCGGCCGACGCTCTAGGTGCTCGAGACACAGCGCACGAAGCGCAGGAGCGACCGTGGTCGAGGTCGCGACGAGGCGGAGCTCTTGCCGCACGAGGAGCCCCACCAGCGGGGCGGCGACGTCGAGCGGGGTGTCGGGGTTCAGCACCAGCGCGATGCGGATGCGCGGGCGATGCGACCAGCGCGGCGAGCGCGCGATCTGCATCAGGACGTCGGGGCGGCACGGACGGCGGGCGGCGAGCGAGAGGACGTCGTCCTCGGTGACCTTCGGGTTCACGAGGAGCATCCGGATGACGTCGGGGTGCGGATCGCGCAAGAGGCGCTCCGTCATCTCGCGGTCGGGCTTGCGCGCGAGCGACTTGCGCTCGCCGAGCGTGAGCGGGCGGCCGCGACCGTAGTCGGGGAGACGGTCCTCCTCCGGCGCGGGCACGCCGCGGATCGGCGACGTCGCGAGCGGGTGGCGCACGAGCCGCTCGAGCGCGAGGTGCGGCGCGCCCACCGCCTCTTCGCGGAGGCGCTGCACGACACCGGCGAGCTCGGGGTCCTGCAGCGCGTCGACGATCGCGACGAGCGCCTCCCGCGCGGCGGGCTCGGCCTGCTCGGCGCGGCCGCACACGACGTCGAGCCACGGCGCGACCTCCGGCGCGTCGCCCGCGCGCAAGATCGACTTCATGTAAGATACACGCAGCTCGGCCTCCGGGATCGAGCGCGTCGCGCGGACGACGGCGTCGGCGCGTTGGCTCGCGGCGCTCAGAAACCCGGATCCCACTTCTTCGCCGACGCCGACGGCTGCGGCTTCACGGGCGCGGGCGCAGGCGCCTGGACCGTGGGCGGCGGCGCGGACTTCGCGACGACCGACGCCGAGGCCGGCGGCTCCGGCGGGTCCGGATCGGCTCCCATGCCGGTCGGCGGCGGCGCGGGGATGTTCTCGTCGTTCGGCGGCGGCGGGGACGGAGGCGGATCGGGCTCGCTGCTCGCGACGCCCGCGCTCGCGGACGGGACCGCGGGCGCGCTGCCGAAGGACACGCGCTTCACCGCGATGCCGGCGCCGGCGAGGCCGACGAGGAGGAGCACGCCGAGCACGGCGAAGAGCGCGACCGGCGCGCCCTTCTTCGGGACCGCGGCGGGCGGCTCGACGCCGGCGAACGTGGCGGGCGTCCCGTAGCTCGGCGCGGGCCGCGCGGCCGGGTACTGGCCGCTCCCCGGAATGACCGCGGTGTTGATGAGCGGATCGGAGCCCCGATCGGGGCTCTGCGAGAGGCCGAGCGCGAGCTCGAGCTGCTGCGCGAGCTCCTTCGCGGTCTGGAAGCGGTTGTCGGGGTTGCGATCGGCCGCCTTCGCGAACCAGCGATCGAAGCCGGGCGGGACGTACGCGACCTGCGACGGCACCGGGATCGGCTGCACGATGATCTTCACGAGGAGATCGCCGAGCGCCTCGCTCTCGAACGGGAGGCGACCGGTGAGGCACTGGTACGCGATGACGGCGACGGACCAGAGATCGCTCCGCGCGTCGACGGAGCGGATCCCCTGCGCCTGCTCCGGGCTCATGTAATAGGGCGTCCCGAGCATCGCGCCCGTCTTCGTGTTGCTGTTCTCGATCGCGGCCGCGTTCTGCTTCGCGACGCCGAAGTCGAGGATCTTCACGAGCTGGCGGTCGTCGTCGTTGACGAGGAAGATGTTGTCCGGCTTGAGGTCGCGATGGACGATGCCGGCCGCGTGCGCCTTCGTGAGCGCGCGGCACAGCTGCTGAACGACCATGTTGACCGCCGCGGGCGGGAGGCGGCCGCCCGCGAGCGCGAGCTTCCTGCCGAGGTCGTCGCCCTCGAGGAGCTCCATCGCGATGTAAGGACGCCCCTGCCAGACGCCGTGATCGATGATCTGCACCACGTGCGGAGAGCGGAGCTGGGCCGAGACCTTGGCCTCGCGCTCGAAGCGCGTGTGCGCCTCGGCGACGTTGATGAGCTCGCCTTCGATGAACTTCAGGGCGCACGGCGTGTCGAGGCCGATGTGCACCGCCTGCCAAACGGAGCCCATGCCGCCGCGCCCGATCATCCGGACCAGGCGGAACCGATCGGCGACGACCGTATTCTCCTGAAGCTGAATCAAGCCCGAAGAAGGCTATCACGCCACCTTGCGCGACCGCCAAACCGGCCGCAGCATCCGATGTATGCACCCGTCGTTCCTGCCGCTGTGCATGCGCTTGCAGGAGGCGTGACAGAACGCGAGACTAGAGGGACTCCATTGCCCACCGAACGAGAGCAGCTCTTCCGTGCAGCAACAGGCGGTTCGGATCCTCCTGGCCCAGCAGGAACCCCGGGGGAAAACGAAGACGTCGACCTCGAGGACGCGCCGGTCAGCGCGGTCCCACGCCGCTTCAAGGTCGTGTTCCACAACGACGACTACACCACCCAGGAGTTCGTCATCCACGTGCTCATGCGCTTCTTCCACAAGAACGAGACCGAGGCGCGACACATCATGCTCACGGTCCATCACAAGGGAGCCGCGGTCGCGGGCGTCTACACGAAGGACGTCGCCGAGACCAAAGCAGAGCAGGTGATGGACGCCGCCCGCGAGAACGGAATGCCGCTGCTTTTGACGACGGAGCCCGAGTAATGCGTATCAGTCCCGAAGTCGAAATCGCGCTCACCCTCGCGCAGAACGAAGCCGCGCGGCGGCGGCACGAGTACTTCACGCTCGAGCACCTGCTCTACGCGCTCCTCTTCGACGAGCCGACGTCGCAGATCATCCGCCACGCCGGCGGCGACCCGGCCACGATCAAGAAGGAGCTCGAGCAGTTCCTCTCCGATCAGCTCGAGAGCGTGCCGGAGGAGAGCTTCGACGTCCCCGCCGCCTCGCTCGCGGTCCAGCGCGCGATCCGCCGCGCCGCCGCGCACGTGCAGTCGAGCGGCAAGGAGCAGATCACCGGCGCCAACGTGCTCGTCGCGATCTTCGCCGAGCGCGACTCCCCCGCGGTGAGCATCCTCGAGAAGGCCTCCGTCACGCGCCTCGACGTCGTCGCGTACATCTCGCACGGCGTCTCGAAGGCGGACGAGCCGGACGACGCGCGCGAGAAGGAGTCCGCGTCGATCGGCGACGAGGAGGGCCCGCGCTCGCGGAAGGACCCGCTCAAGGCGTACTGCATCAACCTCAACGACGAGGCGAAGGAGAAGCGGATCGATCCGCTCGTGGGGCGATCGAACGAGATCTCCCGCATGATCCAGATCCTCGCGCGGCGGAAGAAGAACAACCCGCTCCTCGTCGGCGACTCCGGCGTCGGCAAGACCGCGATCGTCGAGGGCCTCGCGCTCAAGATCGTGCAGGGCTCGGTGCCGGACGCGCTGAAGAAGGCGACCGTGTACTCGCTCGACATGGGCGCCCTCATCGCCGGCACGCGCTACCGCGGCGAGTTCGAGGAGCGGCTCAAGGGGGTGGTGAAGGCGCTCCAGAAGATCGACAACGCCGTCCTCTTCATCGACGAGATCCACACCATCGTCGGCGCCGGCGCGACGAGCGGCGGCTCGATGGACGCGTCGAACCTCCTCAAGCCCGCCCTCGCCTCCGGCCGCATGCGCTGCATCGGCTCCACCACGTTCGAGGAGTTCCGCCAGCACTTCGAGAAGGACCGCGCGCTCTCGCGTCGCTTCCAGCGCGTCGAGGTGCTCGAACCCTCGATCGAGGACACGAAGAAGATCCTCGAGGGCCTCCGCTCGAAGTACGAGGACTTCCACGGCGTCCGCTACACCGACGACGCGCTCGACGCGGCCGCGACGCTCTCCGCGCGCTACCTCCACGACCGCAAGCTGCCGGACAAGGCGATCGACCTGCTCGACGAGGCGGGCGCGGCGGCGAAGCTGAAGCTCTACTCGGACGACAAGCCCGTCGCGCCGATCTTCCAGCTCGGGCCGCCGTCGTCGCCGAAGCTCGACGCCTCGGCCGACGACGCATCGCCGCCGAAGCCGGTCGAGTCCCCGCCCGCGGAGGCGCACAAGCACAAGATCGTCGTCGGCGTCGCCGAGGTCGAGTCGGTGCTCGCGCGCATGGCGCAGATCCCGCCGCGCGAGGTCAGCTCGAACGATCGCGAGAAGCTGAAGAGCCTCGAGACCGATCTCCGCACGGTGGTGTTCGGGCAGGACCGCGCGATCCAGCAGCTCGCGGCCGCGATCAAGCTCGCGCGCGCCGGCCTCCGCGCGCCCGAGAAGCCGATCGGCAACTTCCTCCTCACCGGCCCGACCGGAGTCGGCAAGACGGAGGTGGCGAAGCAGCTCGCGAAGATCATGGGCATCAGCTTCGTGCGCTTCGACATGAGCGAGTACATGGAGCGCCACACGGTCTCGCGCCTCATCGGCGCGCCGCCCGGCTACGTCGGCTTCGACCAGGGCGGCCTCCTCACCGACGCGATCGCGAAGACGCCGCACGCGGTGCTCCTCCTCGACGAGATCGAGAAGGCGCACCCCGACGTGTTCAACGTGCTGCTCCAGATCATGGACCACGGCAAGCTGACCGACAACAACGGCAAGTCGACCGACTTCCGTCACGTCATCGTGCTCATGACGTCCAACGTCGGCGCGCGCGACCTCGGCCGCCGCGCGGTGGGCTTCGGCGATCGCCGCGCGACCGGCGACGCGGAGCGCGAGTACAAGCTGCTCTTCTCGCCCGAGTTCCGGAACCGCCTCGACGCGCGCATCGCGTTCGATCCGCTCTCGAAGGAGACGATGGGCAGCATCGTCGACAAGTTCATGAAGGAGCTCGCGGGCCAGCTCGCGGAGAAGAAGGTCACCCTCGACCTCACCGAGGCCGCGCGCGCGCACCTCTCCGAGAAGGGCTACGACCCCGACTTCGGCGCCCGCCCGCTCGCGCGCGTCATCCAGGAGGACGTGAAGCAGCCGCTCGGCGAGGAGCTCCTCTTCGGCAAGCTCGAAAAGGGCGGCGCGGTCACGATCGACGCGGAGGACGCGGAGATCACGGACGAGGACACGGGCGAAAAGAAGCCCGGAAAGAAGCTCGTGTTCAAATTCACGAGCGCTCCGGCCGGGACTACCGATACAAAAGCGGCATGACTCGGCTCGCGGGCGTGCTCCTCATCGCGGGGTTCGCGTTCGCGTGCGTCCCGAAGAAGCCGGTGAAGAGGTCGAACGAAGAGGACACCTCGAAGGCGTTCGCGGAGCTCGACAAGAACGACAAGGACACCGGCTTCGGCGAAGGCGGAGGGGCGAGCTCCGAGCCGGAGGCGCCGAAGGGTCCGGTCTATCCGGCGCCGTTCACGGCGGAGCAGATCCGCGGCGCGACGAAGAACGGCCGCACGTACCGCTACAAGGTCGAGATGCCGAGCAAGCCGACCAAGGAGTACGCGATCACGTTCCGCAACGTCGACGACGGCGGCGCGGAGGTCCACTCCGGCGGCGATCAGTCGAAGCGCATGTCGTGGAACGCGCTCCAGAAGCAGTCGGAGTTCCCGAAGGACAAGACGCAGACGCGCGACGAGAAGCTGAAGACTCCGGCCGGCAAGTTCGAGTGCATCGTCTACGAGGTGACGATGGAGGAGGGCGAGGTCTGGACCTTCTACTTCGCGAAGAAGCTCCCCGGCGCCCCCGTCTTCTTCTACTCGGAGCGCTACGGCAAGCGCCTCCGCACGACGACGCTGGTGGAGCACATCCCCGGCAAGTGATTCAAAAACCGAACGACGTCTGTCCCGTCTTCGTGGTCCTCGGAGCGGGGCGCCGAAACGTCGCGCGCCCCTCGGTCGCCGTCGCTTCATACTGATCCATCTCCACGCTATGGAGACCGCAGCGCTTGGCGGTGCGCTCGAAGAGAACGCGGAACGCGTCGGTGTACACGCTGCTGCCGCGGCCGCGCTGCCCGAACGACGAGTCATAGACCTTGCCGCCATGCGCCTCGCGAAGGCGGCGCAGCACCTTCTCGGCGCGGAGCGGCAGGTGCTCGTGGAGGGACTTCTCGAAGACGTCCTTCACCGCGCCGGGGAGACGCAGGAGCACGTAGAACGCGTGGCGCGCGCCGGCGTCCCGCGCGCGCTCGAGCACGTCGCCGAGGTGCTCGTCGTTGAGGCCCGGCACGATCGGCGACACGCTCACGCCGACAGGGATGCCCGCCTTCGCGAGCGTCTCCACGATCTTCATGCGTCGCTCCGGCGTGGTGACGGTGGGCTCGAGCGCCTTCGCGACGCCCGCGTCCCAGAAGGGAACGCTCACGCTCACGCGCACGCGAGCGGTGCGCGCGAGCTCCTGCAGCACGTCGACGTCGCGCTCGATGACCGGCGACTTGGTGATGATGCCGACGGGATTCCGGTACTCCGCGCAGACGTCGAGACACGCGCGTGTGATGCGGAGCTTCGACTCGAGCGGCTGGTAGCAATCCGTGATGCCGCTGAACACGATGAGCTCGCCCTTCCACGAGCGCTTGTCGAAGGCTTCGCGCAGCAACTCCGCCGCGCGCTTCTTCACCACGATCTTCCGCGAGAAGTCCGTCCCGGCGCCCAACGAGAGGTACTCGTGCGAGGGCCGCGCGTAGCAATAGCTGCACGCGTGTTGGCAGCCACGGTACGGATTCACACTCCAGCGGAAGCCGACATCGGGCGAGTCGTTCGTCGCGAGGATGCTCTTCGACTGGTCTTCGTAGACCTCGAGCTCGGCGTCGGGCGCCTCGCCCTCGTCATATTCGAGCTGGATGCTCTCGAAGCGGTTCTGTGGGTTCGAGACGGGGAGGTGCCGCGCCACGCCCACGACGATAACTGATCTAACGTTCAGTGTCCAGCAAGACCGCTGAAGCAGACGCCACATGCGTTTTGATGCAAGCTCGATCGTGGTGTCACCCGGCGGGTACACATTCGAGCGCGACGATCCAGGTGGACCCCATGCGCGCGAGGAAATGCCGCGGCTTGGCCATCCGGCGGCCGCGTCGGCGCGCGGCACGGCGCTCGCAGTAGGTCCCGACAGCTCCTCGCCCGGTGCAAAACCGTTGACCCCCCTCCCTCTCTCCGGGCGGGGAGCTGGAATCTTTCTCGCGCTCGCCCTGCTCGCGGCGTGCAAGCTCGCGAAGCGCGACGCCGCCGGCGATGCGAACGGCGATGCCTCGCCGTTTTCGGCGTTCTCGCCGCTGCCGTCCGCGTCCGTCGCCGCCGTCGTCGACGCGGGGCCGAGCCCGGCGCAGGTGGCGCACGAGGCGGCGTTGAAGCGCGCGAGCCTCCAGCTCACGGCGCTCAATCACCTCGTCAAGATCAAGAAGTCGAACTCGAAGGAGACCGCGGGCGAAGGTGACGCGGAGTCGATCTGCGACGCGGTGAAGGAGGCGCGCGCGAAGACGTCGGACGCGGAGGTCGCGGCGAAGCTCGACGAGTCGGCGGAGCTCTGCGCGTTCGACATCCCGCTCCTCTACGCGAACGAGGCGCTCGACCACCTCGTCACCGCGACCTCGCAGGCCTCCGTCCGCCTGATGTGCGAACGATCGGCGGACGAGATCGCGCGCGCGAGGGCGGCGAAGCCAGGCGATCCGAAGGTGCGCGCCGCGGAGTATCGGCGCGCGAACAGCCGCTGCAAGTGACGCGACGGGCTGATAGGATCCGCTCCGCATGTTCGCCAAGCGGCTCCTCCTCGTCGCAGGACTGACGCTCCTCGGGTGCGTCGGAGACGACCTCGTGGTGAGCCCGGTGGACGCGGGTGCTGCGACGCCGGATGGACGGGACGCGTCGGACCCCGCGCAGCCGACCGACGACGGCGGCGGCCCGAAGGCCGGCGAGCCGTTGGATCTCGACATCCACGTGCTCCGCAACCCGACCGCGGCCGGGCACCCGGCGTACGGTGCGAAGGTGAGGGTCAAGGGCTTGGTGGTGTCGGGCGTCAAGGTGGCCGGCCCGACCCACGGGTTCTTCGCTCAGCACGAAGAGAACGTCGCGTGGGGAGGCGTCTACGTCTACCTCGGCGCCGCCGCCGTGTCCGTCGTACGGGGCGACATCGTCACCGTCACGGGCGAGTACGCGACGTACCGGTCGCAAGACCAGATCCACGCGACGCCCGAGGGTGTCCAGCGGACGGCGTCCACGCCCAACGTGAAGAGCTTCAACGTGACGCTCGCGGACATCGCCGACAGCGGAAGCCGCGCGCTGGAGCTTCAGTCGGTCTTGCTCTCGGTCAAGGACGTCGAGGTCGTCAGGGCGACGCAGGGGGTCGACTTCCGCGTACGCCCGATCGGCGGCGCGAGCACGGAGCTCGCCGTCACGAGCTTCGTCGCGAACGACGTCGGCCCGTCCCCCTTCCAACCGAACGTGGGCGATCAGTACGGCTCGATCCAAGGCGTCGGCTACCGCAGCGGCGTGACCGAAGTGACGGCCACGAACAAGCTGGCGCCGTTCGGTCCCGGGGACTTGAGCCCGAAGTAGAGACGCTCGCGCAGCGGCTTGCGCGATGCGCGAGCGCGGGCGGAACAGGGGCGATCCACCCGGCGTCTCTCGCTCGGGGACAGGTTGCGCACGGCGCTGCGTGCGATTTCAACGGGTTGCGCGCGGCATTGGGGGTGCATGTGGGTGGATATCCGCATGTCACGCTCCTTCCTTCTTCTTGGTGCCTGCCTCCTCCTCGTCGTCGGGTGTGCCGACGACGCGGAGGGCGTGCTTGCTTCGGCGGACGAGCTCAGCGCCGAGGGCGACGGCGCGGATCCCGCGGGCGCGAGCGGCGGCGGACGCGTCGCGGCGTCGTCGTCGGTCTGGGGGCGGCGCGTGGCGCTCCATCTCAGCGACGCCGACGGCGCCGGGTGGGCCAGCATCGAGGACGGCGAGCCCGGCGACGAAGCGTGGCTCGATCGATCGTTCGACGGCGGCAAGTCGTGGTCCGGCGGCTCGAAGCTCGGCAAGACCAAGGTCCCGAACGGGCAGCGCGCGTGGCGCACGCTCATGTACGAGATCGACGTGCCGTCGAAGCGCCTCGTCGGCGCGCTGCGCGCGTGCGGCAAGGCCGGGAACCGGCGCGAGATCACGTGCACGCCGTGGCTCCGCGCGCGCACGAACACGAAGACGCCGGTCGACGCCGCCGCGACCGCGCTCATGGCGCAGTACGACGCGGGCTCCGGGAAGTGGCCGTCGACGGGGTGGTGGAACTCCGCCAACGCGCTCACCGCGATCGTCGACTACCGCGCGGCGACGGGGAACACGACCTGGGACTACGCGATCGGCGTCACGTTCGATCGGAACAAGAGCAAGAGCTTCACGAACGACTACATGGACGACACCGCGTGGTGGGGCCTCGCCTGGGTCCGCGCCTACGACGTCACGCGCGACGCGCGCTACCTCGACATGGCGAAGAAGGACGCCGACTACCTCTGGCGCTTCAAGGACGACAAGTGCGGGGGCGGCGTGTGGTGGTCCGACGCGAAGAGCTACAAGAACGCGATCACCAACGAGCTGTTCATCAAGCTCGCCGCCGCGATCCACAACCGGACGCCGGGGGACACGAGGTACCTCGCGCAAGCCGACGAGGTGTGGCGCTGGTTCCAGGCGAGCGGGATGATCAACGGACAGAAGCTGATCAACGACGGCCTCGACGGGCAGTGCCGCAACAACGACGGCGTCGCGTGGAGCTACAACCAGGGCGTCATCCTCGGCGCCCTCGTCGAGCTCGCGAAGGCGCACGACGACGACGGCTACCTCGCGAAGGCGCGTGAGCTCGCGGACGCGTCGACGAACGATCGTGGGCTCCACCCGAACGGCGTCCTCCGCGAGCCGTGCGAAGGCTCCGCCGATCGCTGCGGCCGCGACGGCCCCTCCTTCAAGGGCATTTACGCGCGCAACCTCGGCGAGCTCGATCGCGCCCTCCCCGGCCGCCCCTACCGCGCGTACCTCCAGCGCCAGGCCGCGTCGCTCGCGAGCGCCCACGACTCGCTCGATCAGTACGGCCTCAGCTGGACCGGCCCCGTCGATCAGGTCGACGCCGCGCGCCAGCACAGCGCCCTCGAGGCCCTCATCGCCGCGCAGTGAGCTCGCTCAGGATCGCGGACGGCGCGCGCGCGTCGATGCCGAGGAGCGACGCCTCGAGCGCCGCGTACGCGGTGAAGTCGACCGGATCGGTGATGACGGCCCCGGCCTGCACGCCGGGGCCGCGCACGAAGAGCGGCACCGTGCGGTCATAGAGGTACGGCGTGCCGTGGCTCGTCCCCTTCCCCGGGACGATCTCGCCGTCCCAGAACGAGCCGTGCGACGGGAGCACGTAGTAGTCGCCCGCGCCTGCGTTCGGCGCCCACGAGCGACACACGAGGACGAGCACGTCCTCGCCCGGCTTCGCGCGCTCGGGGACGCCGCGGCCCGCGGCGAGCGCGGCGGGGCACCTCGCGGTGAAGTCGCGCACGTCGTAGACCTCCGCCACGTCGGCCTTGTGCCTCTCGAGCAGCACGCGCCGCACGGCCGCGTCGGCGAGCGTGCGCTGCGCGACGTCGAGGCCGCGGCCCGCCGCGGTGAGGAACACATAGCCGTCCGAGACGCCGGCGACGACGTCGCTCCGTCCCGTCGCGGCCGCCACCTCCGCGATCAGCTCGAGGCGGAGGCCGTCCGGCGAGAGGCGACCGCCGCCGCCGCACGGCCGCTCGTACGGATCGCCCTCGTCGCGCTCGACGCAGCCCGGGCGCGCCTCCGGCATCACGACGCTCCCGTGATCGGCCGAGACGAGCACGCTCGCGGGACCCGTCATCGCCTCGAGCGCGTCGAGGAAACGCGCGAGCGCGACGTCGAGGCGGCGCAGGTGATCCCACGCCTCCCACGACGACGGACCGAACGTGTGACCCACGACGTCCGACGTCGAGAGGCTCACGAGGAGGAGGAGCGGCTCCTTCGGATCGCGCTCCGCCTTCACGCCCGCGAGCGCGAGATCGAGCACCATGCGATCCGCCATCGGCGTCGCCCGGAACGCCCACGCGTTCGACGCGCGATGCGGGAACGTGGTCCCGAGCCCCTGGAGGTCGCCTTCTCCCGGCGCCGCGTCCTTCGTCGCGCCGACGTTCTCTGCGACGAAGCTCGCGTCGAAGAGCGTCCACGTCTCCGCCCTCGCGCGCTCGATCGCTCGTTTGTCCGCGATCGGCGCGGCCCACGCCGGGAACGCCGGCGCGATCGCGGTCGACGTCGCGAACGTGTCCTTCGACGGCTCGTACCAGAGCGCGTGCGTCGGCCGCTTCCCGGCCGGCAAGAGCGCCGCGCGATCCTTGAGCGAGAAGCTCAGGACCTTCGCGCCCGGCCGCTCCGCGCGCAGCCGATCCGCGACCGTCTCCACCGCGAGCACCTTCGCCGACGAGCCGTGGGCGTCGAGCACGCCGCCCGGAGTCACGAGCTTCGTCGCCGCGTCGCGAAAGAACGACGTGCGCGCGCCCGTCTTGTCGTCGGGGATCGAGTTCACGAGGATGTGCGACTCGGACGGCACCTTGCCGGTGTGGAGCGAGGCGTGCCCGGGCGCGGTGTCGGTGAGCGCGTAGGGGTAGCGCATCGTCTTCGCCCACGTCCCCTCGCGCCGCATGCGCGCGAAGAACCCATCTTTGGGCAGCTTCCCGACGCGCTCCTCCGCGATCCACGCGGGGAACTGATCGATCACCAGCGCGACGACGACCGGCGACGACGACGGCGTGGACGGCGGCGCCTTCGGGCCCTCGCCTCCACCGCAGCCGGAGACGAGCGCGAAGACGAGCGGGAACACGCGACGCATGGGCCGCGCATCGTACGCGATCCGGAGTAGTCTCGCGGGATGGGACGCGGCGTGACGTGCCGGCAGTGCGGGGCGAGCACGCCGCTGCCGGACGATCTCCGCGTGCCGTCGTTCGCTTGCCAGTACTGCCGCGCCCAGCTCGTGACCGCGGCGTACGCAGGAGCCGCCGCCGTCTCCGCCGACGCGCTCCTCGGTCACGTCGGCGCCGCGATGCGCGGCGAACGCACGGACGCGGCGCCGCGCTTCGAAGGCAGCCGCAGCGCCGCGACGCGCGCGGCCGAGTGCCGGCACTGTCGCGCGCCGGTCGCGGTGCCGCTCGACGTCACGGTCCACACCTTTCGCTGCGCGCCGTGCGGACGTGAGCAGCGCGTGAACGAATACGTCTCGGACGGCGAGCGGCTCGCGATCGACCTGGGGCGTCAGGTCGCGGGCAACGATGCGTTGGCGCGCCTTCGCGCGGAGGGGGTCGAGTGCTCGCGCTGCGGAGGGAAGAACGCGGTGCCGGACGACGGCTCGGTGCAGATCGTCTGCCAGTTCTGCAAGGCGGCTGTCCTCCTCTCCGACCACGTCGACGCGAGCGCCGTCGCGCGCGCGCGGCTCAAACACGGCATCCACGCGGCGCGCGGCGAGATCGTCCACAAGCGAACGGCGCGCGACAAGCTCATCATCATCGGCGCCGTCATCGCCGCCGCCGTCATCGGCGTGCTCGCGTTCGTGATGCAGACCCGCTGAGCGATCTCAGGGCCGCGGCCGCGAGCGGAGGTTGTCCTGCGGGAAGGTCGGCTCGGTCGCGGGCTCGGCGAGGCACGGGGTGATGCCGCCCAGGATGTCGTTCGCTTCGAACACCTTGCGCACGACGCGGAGCGCGTCGACGACGCCGCCTTCGCCGAGCGCGACGTCGGCCGGGTTCACGATGTTCAGGTAGCAGGGCGTCGCCGGCGCATCGACCGCCTTGCCCTCGTCGCGCCACCAGTAGAGGAGCGAGTGCACCGTCCAGAGGTAGCCGTACTCGTACGCGGTCGGGTTGTTGCCCCAGCTCGCGATGCGCGCGGCCGGCACGCGGTAACGCGCCTCGCGCCGCGTGACGATCGGCTGCGCCTCGTCGAGCGCGAGCCGCGCCTGCTTGAGGCGCTCCTTGCGCCACGCGCCCGCGCTCGAGAACGGCACCATCATGTCCCAGTACTTGTCGACGTAGTCGTAGAGGCCGTGCACCTGCTTCGCGCGGAGCGCGGTGATGCGCGCGGCGTCGATCATCTCGTCGGCGAGGTCCTTCACCACCGGCGTCGCGGGCGCGAGCGCGGCGGCGAGCTCGTTCGCGCGCTGGGCGAAGACGCGCTCCATCGCGGCGAGGAGCGGCTCGATCTCGCGCGAGTAGCCGGGGCCGCCGTGGCCGGGGATGCGCATCTCGACGAGGCCGAGGTGATCCGGCTGCGTCTTCGGCGCCTTCACGCCCGGGATCTTCCCCGCCAGGATCGAGACGTCGTCCCAGACCTCCCAGCCCTGCATGTACGCCTGGCCGTTCCGGAGCTCGACCTTCGACGGCGCGTGACTCCCGTCGCGGCCGTATATAAGGAGCTCGCGCTCGTCGTGCATCCAGTCGAGGAGCGCGTCGACGACCTGCTTCTTCGCCGCGCCGAACGCGTTGAAGGCGTCGTCGAGGATCGCGCGCGTCGCCTCGAGATCGGTCGCCGCCTCCTCGTGCGGGTTCCACACCGCGCGCGCGGCGACGACGTCGTTCAGCCAGTACGACCACTCCCAGCCGCTCGAGAAGATCATCTGGCCGTCCATGTCCTTGCCCGCGTGCTCGCCGCGGCCCATCCGGCCCGCCTTCGCGTCGCCGGCGAGGAGGCGCAGGTCGTGCACGCGCCGCTCGGCGTAGATCGGGAGGAAGAGCGGGACGTCGACGTCGAAGCTGACCCAGTACGCGGTCTCGGGGTGCCACACGACCTCGCGCCGGCCGACCTCCTCCTGGAGGAACTTCCGCATGTACTCGAAGTTCTGGTTGCCGTACGTCGGCGCCGCGTCGTCGATGCCGTAGTGCTGCACCGAGTGCGGGAGCACGCCCATCTTCGCGTCGGCGTAGTGCGGGAGGAAGTTCACGTTGAGCGGTCCGCCGGTGGTGGGGTCGGTGAAGCCGTCCGCGTTCTGCCCGGTGGAGCAGTGGACCTTGATGTTCGCGTGCCGGCCGTCGTGCTCGTCGTGCATGTACCTGACGATCTCGTTCATCCAGGCGAGCATCCGCGCCGGGTCCGCGTGCGTGAACTCGGTCGTGCCGTTCTCGGTCGCGAGGAAGTCGTAGCCCGCCTTCATCAGCCAATCGACGCGCTTGTGGATGCTCGCGAGCTCGGTCGCGAGCTCACCTTGCTCCTCGACGAGCTTGAACGAGTGCTGCTGCTGGAGCGCCATCGGCGTGTCGGCGCCGGCGTCGATGCCCCACTCGTGCGCGCGGGTGACGATCGCGGTGAGGCGCGCGAGCCGCTCGTCGCTGAGCGCGAAGGACTGCCACGACTTCGCCTCGAGCAGCACCCACTCGACCTGGTTCTGGCGGTTCGCGATCATCCACTCGAGGAAGCGGTCCCACTCCGGGAGCTGCGCCTCCCAGCCCGCGCGGTCCTCCGGCGTCGTGCCCCAGCCGTTGAGGAAGTTCGTGAGCTCGAGCGGGTGCATCGTGTGGAGGTGGATCCCGCGCACGTGCCAGCGCGGGCTCTCCGTCTTCGTGATGGAGCGCGCGGGGACCTCGAAGCGCGCCGGCTTCGTCGGCGCGAGCGGATGGAGGAAGCCGAAGCCGATCGCCTCGAGCGCGGCGTACGCGCCGTAGAGCGTGCCGCGGTTCGGACGCGCGTAGTGGCTCTTCTCGGCGGCGTCCTTGCCGCGCGCGGCGAGGATGCGCGCGCCGCTCGCCGTCGTCGTCGAGCGAACGACGAAGCCCTCCGGCGAGAGCGCCGCCGCCTCGCCGTCCTCGATGACGAGCCGCGCCGCCGCGACGTCGCCGATCGCGAGGACGTGGTCGCCCGCCGCGAACCGATCGAGCTCCGGCGTCACGCGCAGCACGCGCGCGCCGTCGGCGGTCTCGCGCACGAGCGCCTCGATCCGATCGCCCACGCTCCGCGGGAGCGCCGGATCGATCTGGACGACGATGAGCGACGGCGCTTCCCCGAGCTCCGACTCGGAGGTCCCGCTCGCCTCGTCGCCGGCCCCGCAGGCCGCGATGCACGCGAGGACGATCAAGAGGAGGGCGTATGCAGATGTACGCATAGTGCGCACATCGAGCAAGGAGCCTGCCGATTTCAGATTGACGTAATTTCAACTATTTACATCGAAGAAGATGGTTCAAGAACACAGGTAGACTGGAAAAGAATACCTCCAGTCGCGATATCACCCGACATGTATGCAAACGTATGCTATCCCCTTGTATGACTTTCCTTCGCTCCGCTGCGCTCTGTCTCGGGATCGGTGCCCTCGCTGCCTGCAGCGGCGCGGGCGAAGACGTCGCCTCCGACGAGTCGATGGCGACGGCGAGCGCGTTCCCGAAGGACTTCAAGTTCGGCGCCGCGATCGCGGGCTTCCAGGTCGACATGGGCTGCCCCAACGTCCCAGCCGCGGAGTGCGAGGACCGCAGCAGCGACTGGTACCAGTGGATCACGACGCCGCGCATCGTCCACAACCCCATCCTCTTCATGTCGAAGGATCCGCCGTCGTCGGGTCCGGGCTTCTTCGAGACCTACGAAGAGGACCTCGATCGCGCGGCGAACGAGCTCGGCTCGAACAGCGTGCGCCTCTCGATCGAGTGGAGCCGCATCTTCCCGCAGGCGACGTGGGGCATCACCGATCACGCCGAGCTCCGCGCGATCGCGAGCCCGGCCGGCCTCGCGTTCTACCACTCGCTCTTCCGCGCGATGAAGGCGCGCGGCCTCGAGCCGTTCGTCACCGTGAACCACTACTCGCTCCCGCTGTGGGTCCACGACGGGAACATGTGCAACCAGTCGCTCGACGACTGCATCCGCGCGAAGAAGGCGGGCTGGGCCGATCCCGATCGCTCCCGCATCACGAACGAGATCGCGAAGTACGCCGGCTTCGTCGCGCACGAGTTCGGGAGCGAGGTCGATCGCTGGGCGACGCTGAACGAGCCGTTCTCCGCCGTCGTCCTCCCCGGCTACCTCATCGCGACGCCGATGCGCTCGAACCCGCCGGGGCTCTCCGCCTTCTGGGCCCGCCTCGACGGCGCGAAGACCGCGGCCGCGGCGATGATCGAAGCGCACGCGAAGATGTACGACGCGATCAAGGCGAACGATCCGGGCTCCGAGGTCGGCATCGTCTACGCGTTCTCGGACATCGTCCCGAACACGGCGTCGGCGGAGGACAAGCGCGCGGCCGAGCACGCGCAGTACGTGTTCCACGACATGTTCATGGACGGCGTCGTGAACGGCCGCCTCGACGAGGAGTGGAACGCGGGCCCGGGCAAGGCGCCGGTCCGCGCCGACATCGCCGGCCGCGTCGACTTCATCGGCGTGAACTACTACTTCCGCTTCCGCGCGAAGCCGGGTTGGTTCGGCTGGCTCACCGGCGGCATCTCGCCGTACATGGACTTCGATCCGCTCGCCGGCTTCGACGGCGATCCGAAGGGCCTCGAGGCCACCCTCCGCCGCGTGTACGAGCGCTACAAGCTCCCGCTCTACGTGAGCGAGACCGGCGCCGACATGGCGAACCCGCAGGCCGGCGCGGCGTGGATGGTGCAGACGATGGGTCAGGTGAAGAGCGCGATCGCGTCCGGCATCGACGTGCGCGGCTTCTACGCCTGGACGCTGATGGACAACTACGAGTGGAACCACGGCATGCAGATGCGGATGGGCCTCTACGCGGTGGACCCGCGGACGAAGGCGCGCACGCAGCGCCCCGCCGCCGCCGCGCTCGGCGAGATGAGCCGCGCGCGCGACGTGCCGGCCGCGCTCGAGCAGAAGTACGCGTCGTTCTTCCCGTGATCGACTAACGTTCGCGGCCGCATGCGAGCCGCGCGCGCCGGGATCCTGCTCAGCCTCGTCGTGCTCGCGACCGGGGCGACCGGCACGACGGAGGCGAAGGACGGCGAGCCCGCGCGGAGCGAGAGCGCGACGACGCCGATGCTCGAGCACGCGGATCCGATCGCGAGCTACACGCTCCACGCGAAGCTCGATCCCTCCGCGCACACGCTCCATGGCAGCGGCACGATCGCGTGGAAGAACGCGAGCAAGCAGCCGGTGAAGGAGCTGTGGCTCCACCTCTACTTGAACGCGTTCAAGAACCAGTCGTCGGTCTTCATGCGCGCGCCGATCGGCGGCTTCCGCGGGAGCACGGTCCCGTCCGACTGGGGCGCGATCGACGTGAAGAAGCTCACGCTCGTGGACGGCGCGGCGCGCGCCGATCTCCTCGGCCAGCTCGAGACGAAGCGAGGCGGCGACGACGACGAGACCGACGCGCGTCTCCCCCTCCCCGACGCGGTGGAGCCGGGCGCGTCGATCACGCTCGAGATCGAGTGGGACGACAAGCTGCCCACGATCGTCGAGCGCACGGGCTACTTCGGCTCGTTCCACATGCTCGGGCAGTGGTTCCCGAAGATCGCGAAGCTCGAGGCGGACGGGACGTTCGCGCATTTTCCGTTCCACCACCTCGGCGAGTTCTACGCCGACTTCGGGACCTACGACGTCACGCTCGACGTGCCGGCCGGCTTCGTCATCGGCGCGACCGGCCCCGCGATCGAGGAGAAGGACGAGGGCGGCCGCCACGTCGAGCGCCACGTGCAGGGCGACGTCCACGACTTCGCGTGGACGGCGTGGGACGAGTGGCAAGTACGGAAGGAGCGGATCGCGGACGTCGACGTGACGGTCCTCACGCCGCCGCACTACGACGACCACGCCGCGCGCGAGCTCGAGACGGTCCGCTTCGCGCTCCCGCACTACGGCGCGCGCTACGGGAAGTACCCGTACCCCGTCCTCACGGTGGTGCATCCGCCGGCGGGCGCGCCCGAAGCGGGCGGGATGGAGTACCCGACGCTCATCACGACGGGGTGGCCGTCGTGGTTGCCGCGCGGCATCCATCAGGTCGAGGCGGTCACGATCCACGAGCTCGGGCACCAGTGGTTCTACGGCCTCGTCGCGACGAACGAGGACGCGTGGCCGTTCCTCGACGAGGGCGTCAACTCGTACGCCGAGAACGACGGCATGCGCGCGTTCAAGGGCGCGGGCTCCGGCATCGATTTCCTCGGTATCCAGGCGGGTGACGTCGAGGCGCAGTCGGAGCGCGCGCGCCACTTCGGCCACGACGAGCGCGTCGCGCAAGGCGCCGGCGCGTTCATGACCGGCGCGTCGTACGGGGCGCTGATCTACAGCCGCACCGCCGCGATCCTCGAGACGATCGCGCGCGCGTACGGGCGGGAGAAGATGGAGGCGGCGCTCGGGACCTACGCGCGCGCCCACCGCTTCCGCCACCCCACGCCCGACGATCTCCTCCGCGCGATCGGCGAGCACGTCTCGCCGCGAGCGGAGGAGAACCTCCGCGTCGCGCTCTTCGAGAAGGGCTGGGTCGACTACGCGATCACGCAGATCAGCTCGCACCCGTCGCGCAGCGCGGCCGGCATGTTCGATCGCGACGGCAAGCGCGAGACGCTCACGCTCGAGAAGGCGAAGCGCAAGAACCTCTACGACGGTTGGGTCCTCGTCGTCCGCCGCGGCACGCTGAAGTTTCCGGTCGACGTCACGCTCATCGCGGACGACGGCACGACCACGGTGGTCCCGTGGGACGGCCAGTCGGAGGCGATCCGCGTCCCCTACTCCGGCGCGCGCCCCCTCCGCGCGGCCGTCGTCGATCGCTGGGAGAACATCCTCCTCGACGGAAACCGCGAGAACGACTTCGCGACCGCGCCAAGCCAGCCCCGCGCCGGCGCCCCGAAGACGCTGGCGCGCGCGACGTGGTGGGCCGCCACCTTGCTCGGAGGCCTCGGCCCATGAGCAAGAGCACGCCACCGGACGATGGGGCGGCAGCATCGCGCGATGGCGGGGCGGCGGCGGCCGTGCGTGGTGTGGGGGTGCGGGCGCGGCGGCGGCCGGGCACGATCGTGGGGGTGTGGCTCTTCGAGCTCGGGTGCGCGTACGTGCTCGCGACGCCTGTGTATGCGTGGGCGCGCGCGGTGTGGGGGGGGCATCCGGACGGCGATGCGGTGCTCTTTCGGCCGGGCGCGCTCGCGCTCATGGAGTGGCTGAACGCGGATGGGCCGACGCTCGCGATCGTGCTGAGGACCACGCTCGTGCTGTTCGTCGTGTTCGGGCTCGCGTCGCAGGTGGTGTTCGGCGCTGTCGTCGCGTCGCTCGTCTCCGCGAAGCCGAGGCCGGGGGCCGCGCTCCGGGTCGGGCTCTCGGCGTTCTTCCCGCTCCTCGCCGTCGCGCTCCTCGCCGCGTTGCTCGAGGGCTTCTTCCTCGGCGTCGGCTACTACCTCTCGTCGTCGCTCGACCACGCGATGCAGCGCACCTACGGCGATCAACGCGCGTTCGTCGCGCGGCTCGTCGTGTTCGGCTCCTTCTTCGTGCTCGTGCTCGCCGCCGGCGTCCTCGGCGATCTCGCGAAGGTCGCCCTCGCGCGCGACGTCGCGCTCGGCGAGACGAAGCGACCGATCACGAACGCGATCCTCTCCGCGCTGCGCGTCGCGCGCACGCGCCCCGCCGCCGCCGGCCTCGGCTGGGCCTGGCGCGCCGGCGTCGCGCTCTGGCTCGTCGGCACCGGCGCGACGCTCAACGACTGGGAGGCATCACGCAGCGGCAACGTGATCTGGCTCCTCTTCGCCGCGCACCAAACGCTGCTCCTCGGCCGCGCGGCGCTCCGCACGTCATGGCTCGCCCACGCGACGCGCCTGACCGCCGACGCACCTCGGAGCTGAAGATCGGACGCCGCGGTAGCCCTCTCGGGGGTCCGGGGCGGCGGAACGCGCCCCGCGCGCGGAGAGACCCCGGCGGGGAGAGCTCGAGAGGGGCAGACCCTGCCGGCCCCGCTCGAACAAGAAAGCCTCAGGGCTGGAGCGCGCGTTCGGCCCAGAGGTCGCCGCGTTCGGCGAGGGCGCCCTCGACCGTGAAGCGGAAGGTGTTCGCGCCGGGGAGGAGCTCGTTCGCGAGCGCGGGCGTCTCCTCGTTCATGCCGTACGAGCCGTCGCCGTTCCTGACGAACAGCGCCTCGACGCCGACGGTGGAGTTGGTCGCGCGGAGGACCGTGCCCGCGAGGTCGAGGTACGACGCCCACGCGGCGTTGACCTTGCCCTGCAGCTCGGCGCGGCCCGCGCTCGCGCCGTAGACGTTCGCGAAGGGACGGATCTCCCGATCGACGAGCTCCGCGAAGGCGGTCATCTTCGACGCGACCTCGGGGCCGACCTTGGTGAGGTTGTCGCGGTAGCGATCGCCGCTCTTGATCGCGTTCGCGGTGGCGAGGAACTGATCGAGCGCGCGGAGGTCGTTGCCGGCCTGGAACAACTTGGCCTTCGTCGCCTCGAAGGTCGGCGCGCCCGCGCCGGTCTCGAGCGTGATCGGGATCTGCCCGCCGCCGCACGCCGCCGTCGCGTTGACGCGCGCGCTCCGGAGGAACGACCGGCGGTAGGCCGCGTTCATCACCGGCGAGGCGCCGTCGGTCGGGTCGACGAGATCGGCCACGACGTTCTCGCCTTCGGCGCTGAAGCGCGTCGACGCCGGCCGCATCGTCGTGTCGACCGCGCCGGTCGAGGTGTTGATCGTGATCGGCGCCGCCGGGAACTGCTCGCCGAGCATGTTCCCGATCTTCATCAGCGACTCCTCCGTCACACGCGGAGCGAGGACGTACTCGACGTGCGAGTCCCAGAACCGCGTCCCCTCGAGCGCGCTCGCCGTCCGCTGCGACGGCGTCATCCGCACGTCGACGACGTGAAGGCGCTTCGAGGCGATGAGCCGCTCGCCCTCGGGCGTGCGAAACAGCACCATGTCCTCGTCCTCGAACATCACGCGGCACGCGCCGGTCGCCGCCTGATCCGCGCTCCCCACCGACTCCGAGCCGCCCGCGCAGCCCGCAGCCAAGACACACGTCAAGACACCAGCGACGAAGCGCATACCGCCATGGACGCACACTGTGTGCCCTCCACCCCCTGGTAAAAACCCCAGTGATTTGAGGCCCACCAGCCGCGGATCCTGGATCCCTGGTGAACGAAAGATCCACCAGCAGCGACCTCGGACCGAAGCTCCGGGGGCCCCAGACGCGGCCGCCACAGCGGGCGCGTAGCGCCCCGAGCGCGAAGCGCGAGGGCCGTGTCGGCGTGTCGGGGGTGGGGGTGTCGGGGGCGAAGCCCCCGACGTTGGGTGATGGACTCGGGGCCCCAGACGCGGCCGCCACAGCGGGCGCGTAGCGCCCCGAGCGCGCAGCGCGAGGGCCGTGTCTGGGGTGGGGGTGTCGGGGGCGAAGCCCCCGACGTTGGGTGATGGACTCGGGGATGGAGGGCCGGCTCGAGTGTGGGCGTGATGGGGAGCGGAAAGGCTGATCCTCGCGACGCCGCATACCGAAGGCGTAGCGGTGGACTGGAGAGTCGTGCGCGCCTAAGTGAAGAGACTCGGAGCTCAGGAGAGCGGCTTTAGGCTCTTGTACGTCTGCTCGTACTGGCGGGCGGCGCGTTCCCAGCCGCGGTCGAGGCGCATCACGCGGCGGCGGAGGGCGGACCAGCGCGGGGACGTGTACGCGGCGAGCGCGCGCTGCACCGCGCCGTAGAGCGCGTCGGCGGTGTCGGCCTCGTAGAGGAAGCCGGTGCCCGTCTCGAGCTTCGCGTCGCAGTCGATGACGGTGTCGACGAGCCCGCCCGTCGCGCGCGCGACCGGGAGCGCGCCGTAGCGCTGCGCGTAGAGCTGCACGAGCCCGCAGGGCTCGAAGCGCGATGGCACGAGCACGACGTCGGCGCCGGCGAAGATGCGATGCACCTGCGCCTCGGGCACCTCACGGAGGTACACCGCGTTGCCGTGCGACCTCTGCGCGGCGGCGTCGAGCTTCGCCATCAGGCCCTCGTCGCCCGCGCCGGCGATGACGACCTTGCAGTCGCTCCCGCGGAGGACGCGCGGCACGACCTCGGCGAGGAGATCGCTCCCCTTCTGGTGCACGACGCGGCCGACCGACGCGACGATCGGGACGTCCGGCTCCTGCGCGAAGCCGAGCTCCTTCTTCAGCGCGCCCTTGCAGCGCGCCTTGTTCGAGGCGTCCTCCGCGTCGAAGCGCGCGGCGATGTTCGAGTCGGTCGCGGGGTTCCAGACGCCGTAGTCGACGCCGTTGACGATGCCGACGATCCGGCCCTTCGCGCGCAGCACGCCGTCGAGGCGATGCCCCAGCTCCGCGGTCTGGATCTCGCGCGCGTACGTCGTCGACACGGTGGTGACGACGTCGGCGGAGAGGATCCCCTGCTTGAGCAGGTTGATGCCGCCGTAGAACTCGATGCCGCCGACGGTGAAGTCGCTCGCGCCGAGGCCGACCTGCGCGAGCGCCTCCTTCGGGAAGACGCCCTGGTGCGCGACGTTGTGGATCGTGAGGACCACCGGCGTCGGGACGTCGAGGTCTTTCATGTACTTTGCAACGAGCGCGGTGGCCCAGTCGTTCGCGTGGACGGCGTCGAACGGGGCGCCGTCGGCCGCGCGCTGCTTCGCGAGCTCCGCGGCGGCGCGGGAGAGGACCGCGAAGCGCGCGGCGTTGTCGGGGTAGTCCTCGCCGCGCTCGCCGTAGACGCCGGCGCGATCGAAGAGGCCGGGGACCTCGAGGAGCGTGAGCTCGACCTGCGACGAGAGACGCGTGTCGTAGACGGTGACGGGGTACGTCTTGTCGCCGAGCGTGAGCGACAGCGGGGTGAGGCGGCGCGCGAGGAGGAGCCCCGCGTCCTCGAAGGCGGCGTAGCGCGGCATGACCACCGTGACGCGATGGCCGAGCGCCTTCAGCGTCTTCGGAAGCGCCGAGCTCACGTCGGCGAGGCCGCCGACCTTCACGTAGGGAGCCAGCTCGGTCGTAACGAAGAGGATTTCCATGCGATTCGGTCGGCACGCTACCACGGATCACGCTAAGAAAAAGCCGTGACGAGGCTGCGGATCAGCGACACGGACATCGACCGCCTCGCGCGCCCCGAGGGCGTCGCGGAGGGCGCCGTCGTCAGCGTGTTTCGCGTGCCCCCGGAGCAGGCCGGGCAGCGGCTCGACGTGTTCCTCCAGGGCGAGCTGAAACGCACGAGCCGCACCCGCACCCAGTTCATCGTCCGGAACAGCGCCTTCGATCCGAAGGGCAAGCGGCTCCGCCCGAACCACCGCGTCCAGGCCGACGAGCACTTCCTCTTGTGGCGCCCGCCGTGGGACGAAGATCCGGTCCCGACCGACGTGCCGATCGTCTTCGAGGACGAGCACCTCTTCGCGGTGAACAAGCCGGCCCTTTTGCCCGTGCATCCGACCGCGCGGTACCACAAGAACACGCTCATCAAGATCCTGAAGGACGCGCGGCCGGGGCAGTTCGTGTCGCTCGGGCATCGCCTCGATCGCGAGACGAGCGGCGTGCTCGTATGCGGCAAGAGCGCGGCGGCGGACCGCGCGTTGAAGATGAAGATCGAGGCGCGCGCCGGCGTGCAGAAGTCGTATCGCGCGATCACGTGGGGCGTTCCGGAGCCCGAGCGCGCGGCGGAGCTCGGCGCCAACGTGACGCCCGCGGACGACGCGCCGGGGGCCTTCCGCTTCGAGCGCTCGCTCGAGCTCGACACCGCCGGCCGCTACCGCGTGAAGATGCGCCTCGGCGTCACGAGCGACGCGCTCCACGCGGCGACGCGCTTCCACGTCGAGGCGACGAAGACGGCGAAGAACGGCCGCGCGTACGCGCTCGTCCGCTGCGAGCTCGAGACGGGGCGGCAGCACCAGATCCGCGTCCACCTCGCGAGCCTCGGCGCGCCGATCGTGGGCGACAAGCTCTACGGCCCGGACGAGGACTGCTTCGCGCGCGGCGCCGACGGCGAGCTGACGGAGGAGGACCTCGTCATGCTCGAGCTCCCGCGCCACGCGCTCCACGCCGCGCGGATGGCGATGGAGCACCCCGTCCTCGGCGGGCCGCTCGTGATGGAAGCGCCGCTCCCGCCCGACCTCTCGGCTTTTTGGGAGGGCTTGTGATCGCTTTCGCGGGCGGGCGACACCAGAGCGGGCGATGCGCAAATCTCAGCCAATGATCAGCCGCCGCCAGGCCGCCGAGGGCGTTCTCGCCTCGCTCGGCGGGTTCCTCCTCTTTCGCTCCGTGAGCGCGTGCTCCGGCGGCGGAGGTGTCATCGACGACGAGGGCACGTCATCATCGTCGTCATCGTCCTCGACCTCGAGCAGCAGCTCGACCTCGAGCGGGTCGACGACCGGCTCCGACACCGAGTGGGCGACGGGCGGCACGAAGAACATGACCGCGAAGGCGTCCTACCCGGATCCGTTCTCGGTCCCCGCGCTCACGTGCGTGCTCCTGACGCGGGTGACGGAGGGCCCCTGCACCGAGGCGGCGGATCAAGTGCGCGAGGACATCAGCGAGGGCTACACCGGCCTCCCGATGCGGCTCGCCTTCCGCGTCGTCGACACCGCGTGCAACCCGATCGCGAACGCGAAGGTGAAGGTGTGGCACACGCAGATCAACGGCAGCTACTCGGGCGACACGCCGAACAACGGCATGTGCTTGAAGGACCAAGCCGACAGCGCGAAGCACTACTTCCGCGGCGTGCAGACGACGGACGACGACGGCGTCGTGTCCTTCGACTCGTGTTTCCCCGGCTGGTACCGAGGGCGCACCCCGCACATCCACTACTCGGTCACGGTGAACGGGCAGACCTTCACCTCGCAGGTCGTCTTCGAGCAGACGCTCGTGCAGGAGATCTTCGAATCTCATGCAGAATACAAGCAATACGGTCAACCCGACACGCAGAACGCGAGCGACAACGTCGTCGGCAACGCCGCGCTCTCGACCTTCATCCTCACGACCGAGCGCATGAGCGACGGCGCGATGCTCGCTTACAAGCAGCTCGTCGTGTTCGCGGCGTAGCCCGGCGTCGGGTCCGCGCTGCACCACGTGCCGGCGTCGTCGCCCGTGGCTTGCGCCGATCGGCCGCTCGCGGCGGCGAACCCGAGCGCGCCGTACTCGACGCGCGCGATCTCGGTCGCGCCGTCCGCGATCGCGATCGCGCCGGTCGCGCCGTTCGCGAGGAGGATGCCCTGACCGTCCTTCGCCTCCGCGCCGTACACGTAGACGATCGCGTCCGCCGGCACGCCGTCCGCGATCGCGGCGTCGCGATCGCGCGCGAGGACCGCGTACGCGCCCGGCGCCACGACGGGCTCGCCCGCGATCGTGTGGGTGCGGTCCGCGCCGTCGTGGAGCGTGAGGCCGGCGAGGGAGCGCGGCGTGTCGGCGGCGTTGTAGACCTCGAACCACTCGCTCGCGGGCTCGGGGCCGAGCGGGTCGTACATCACCTCGGTGAGGAACAGCTCACCGGCCGCGGCGCGCAGCGGCGGCGCGGAGGCGGGGGCGGCGTCGGGCTCGTCGCGCTCATCGCGCTCGTCGTGCGGCTCTTCGCGCGGAGGCGGCGACGGCGGGGCGGCGGCGTCGACGGGGGACGGCGCCGCGGGCGACGGCGACCACGAGGCGTCGATGGTGGGGATCGACGGATCGATCGCGGCGACCACCTCGGGCGGCGGCTCGGTCGCGCAGCTCCACACGAGCACGATGCTCGGCGCGAAGGCGGCGGCCGCGAATCCCCGGAGGCGCATGGCACGCCTCTCATGCCAAACGTCCGCGCCGCGCGCAAGCGGCGCGGGTGGGGATCAGAGGCCGCGCGGGACCTTGTCGAGATCGAGCTGCTCGAGCGCCACGCGGATGAGCGCGCTGCGGTTCGCCTTCGTGATGCCGCGGATCTTGAGCTGCTCCACGATCTGGTCGAGGCGCTCGAGGTCCTTCGTGTACATCGAGATGCAGATCACCTTGTAGTGCGTCGGCTTCTCGGCCTTGAGCTGCCGCTCCGACGCCGGCGCGGCGGGGGCCGGGTTGTAGAACGCGCCCGAGAGCACCCCCTCCACCTCGTCGCCGTCGAGCACTCGTGCCGTTCCAAGCCCTGCTTCGTCTCGCGCTGCCATCGTCGTTTCCTTTCGGTGAAATCCCTGGTGCCGCCGCCGGGCTCAGCCCGTCATCGCCTCGTCGACCTCGAGGTCGGCGTCGCCCCCCGCTTCGGCGGCGTGGCCCGTGATGAGCCGCTCGACGACGCGCTGATAGTCCGTGGCCGCGTCCGATTTGGGCGCGTGCTCGAAGATGGTCTTGCCCTGCGCCGGCGCTTCCTTGATGCGCGTCGTGGAGCGGATCGGCTGGAAGCACCGCTCGCCGAAGTGCTCCTTCATCGTCCCCCACGCGTCGCGGCAGATGCGCGCGCGCCCGTCGTAGAAGGTCGGGAGCACGCCGTGGATCTGGACCGGGTGGTGGAGGAGCGAGTTGACGTTCTTCACCGTCTTGATGACCTGCCGCACGCCGACGAGCGAGAGGAAGTCGCACGCGACGGGGACGATGATGCCCTCCGCGAACACGAGCGCGTTCTGGTTGAGGAGCGAGAGCGACGGCGAGCAGTCGAGGATGATGACGTCGTACGCCTGGCTCGCGGCGGCGAGGCGGTCCTTGAGGATGCGGTCGCGGTTCTGGCGGCCGGCGAGGTAGAGCTCCGCGGCGGCGAGGGTCTCGTTCGAGGGGAGGACGTCGAAGTTCTCGCGGACCTTCACCGCGACGTCCTGCACGCGGAGGCCCATCACGAGCGAGTGGTAGAGCGTCTTGTCGGACTTCACGCCGAGCGAGACGCCGACGTTGCCCTGCGAGTCGGTGTCGACGAGCAGCACCTTGTAGCCGCGGAGCGCGAGGCCCGCCGCGATGCTCACGCTCGTCGTCGTCTTCCCGGTGCCGCCCTTGTGGTTGAAGATCGCCATCTTCCGCGGGCCGGCCATCGTCGGCCGCATCGCCGTCACGCGCGCGGTCGACTCGGGCGGCGCGGCGGCGGCCGCCGCGACGTTCGTGACCGAGGGGGGATCGCAGCCGAGCATGACGCTGGAGTCGGGCGCGGCCGCGATCGCGACGGGGGTGGACGGTACGGTGGGCGGAGGCGCGGAGAGCGGCTGCATCACCGCGGGCTGCGGCGTCGGCTTCGCGAGCGGCATCGTGGCGCCGAGGCGCACGCCGCCGGCCTCGGCGAGGAGCTGCGAGCGGCAGCCTTCGGAGCACGCGTAGCGCGCCTCGCCCTTGATGCGGACGACCTGCGAGACGAGGTCGACCACGAAGCGTTTGTTGCAGCAGTCGCAGACGACGCCGCTCGTCGTCTCGCCGCGCAGGCTCTTGCCGTGGCACGCCTGCGAGCAGAAGAAGGAGAACGCGTTGTCGCGCTCCTCCATCTGGTAGCGAAACTGAACCTCGAACCCCCGCCCGCACACCGTGCAGGTCTCGTTCATCCCGGCCATGGTTCACCGGTCGCACGGCCGGGAGCGATGGGCCAAAAAAGAGGCGGCGTGCCTTCGATCCACTGAGGCTCGCAGGCCGACGATCGAGGCCTCTTGCCCGCAGCGCTCTCGCCGAAAAGCTCAATGAATCCGGATTGGCCCGATTTTGGCTCCAATGTAGGACATGAAGCTTTCCTCCACCCTTGGCCTTTCCGTTTTCACCCTCTTCGTCGGTTCGCTCGCCGCGTGCGCGTCCCCCACGGACGACACGACCGCGCAGGAGAGCGACCTCACCGCGCCGCGCGCCTGCGGCGGGTTCCTGGGCCTGCAATGCGGCGGCGACGAGTTCTGCGATTACGACGTCCGGCACATGTGCGGCGCGGCCGATCACCTCGGCTCGTGCAAGAAGCGCCCGGAGATCTGCGCGGAGATCTACGCGCCGGTCTGCGGCTGCGACGGCGAGACGTACGAGAACCGTTGCGCGGCGGAGCGCGCAGGCGCCGGCGTCTTCGCCGAGGCGCCGTGCGCGTTGCCCGAGCCGATCATCTGCACGGCGGAGTGGGATCCCGTCTGCGCCGCCGGCAAGACGTACTCGAACGCGTGCGGCGCGCGCGCGGCGGGTCATACGCAGTTCACGCCGGGCGAGTGCGCACCGCCGCCGCCGGCCGAGCGCGCGTGCGGCGGTCGCCTCGGCGACACGTGCGGCGAGCGCGAGTACTGCGCGTACGAGCCCGGCGCGTACTGCGGGATGGCCGACGCGGTCGCCGTCTGCCGCCTCCGCCCCGAGGTCTGCACGGCGGAGTACGATCCGGTCTGCGCTTGCGACGGCAAGACCTACTCGAACGCGTGCGGCGCCGCCGCCGCGGGCGCCGGCGTCTTCCGCAAGGGCACCTGCAACTGACGCGCTGACGCGCTGACCTGGGGCACGGCTGCGACGGCGACCGCGACGGCGGCGAATCGTCGGCGTGTCGTGTCCCCGCGCGGTCGGCGGGCGTCAGTCGGCGGGCGTCACTCCGGCTTGTGCGTCACGGCCTCGATGTTGTGGCCGTCGAGGTCGAGGACGAACGCGCCGTAGTAGGCCGGGTGGTAGTGCGCGCGGACGCCGGGCGGTCCGTTGTCCTTGCCGCCCGCGTCCAGCGCGGCCTTGTAGAATGCATCCACTTCCGCACGGCTCGCCGCGACGAACGCGAAATGACACGCGTTCCCGGCCGGCTTCTTCCCGCCGCCGGCCCCGATCCAGAAGTCGGGTTTTCCCTTCTCGTTGCCGAACCCGGCCCCTTCGTACTGCCCGCCGGTCAGCTCCTTCCCGATCTTCATCACGACCTTGATCCCGAGCGGCGCCAGCGCCTTCTCGTAGAACGCGAGCCCCTTCTCGAAATCCGTAACAGTCACGCCAAAATGGTCAACGATGCTCATCCAACTTCTCCTAGTTGAAAGGGTATCAGCAGTAGCCTTAAGCCGGGCCTGACCATGAAAGCTAGCGACAGTAGCCTTAAGCCGGGCCTGACCGTGAAAGCTAACGACCGTAGCCTTAAGCCGTCAGGTGGAAGGGCCCGCGAACGCGACCGCCACAGCGGTTGCGAAGCAACCCGGCGCCTCGCGCCGGGTCGTGTTCGCGGGCGCGGGGGGTGTCGGGGGCGAAGCCCCTGACCGTGAAAGCCAACGACCGTAGCCTTAAGCCGTCAGGTGGAAGGGCCCGCGAACGCGACCGCCACAGCGGTTGCGAAGCAACCCGGCGCCTCGCGCCGGGTCGTGTTCGCGGGCGCGGGGGGGTGTCGGGGGCGAAGCCCCTGACCGTGAAAGCGTTCGCGGGCGCGGGGGTGTCGGGAGCGAAGCCCCTGACCGTGAAATCTAGTGCCGGAAGTGGCGGAAGCCTGTCGTCACCATCGCGAGGCCGAGGCGGTCGGCGGTGGCGATGACGTCGGGGTCCTTTACGCTGCCGCCCGGCTGCGCGACGGCGGTGATGCCGTGCTTCGCGGCGGCCTCGATGCCGTCGGGGAACGGGAAGAACGCGTCGGACGCGAGGACGGAGCCCTTCGCCTCGTCCCCTGCTTTTTCACATGCGATCTGCACCGAAATCACGCGCGACATCTGGCCTGCGCCGACGCCGACGGTGCGCTGTCCCTTCGCGAGGACGATCGCGTTCGACTTCACGTGCTTGCACACGCGCCACGCGAACTCGAGGGCGGTGAGCTCCTCCGCGGTGGGGGCCCGCTTCGTGACGACCTTGCCGCCGGAGGCCTCGAGCGCCGCGGTCGCGTCCGCGCTCTGCACCACGAGGCCGCCCGAGACGCGCTTGTACTGGAGCGCGGCGTGGTTCGGATCGGGGCTCCCCGTCGCGATGAGGCGGAGGTTCTTCTTCGCGCGCAGCGCCTCGAGCGCGGCGGCCGCGAACGACGGCGCGACGACGCACTCGAGGAACGTCTCCGCGAGGAGCGCCGCCGTCGCCGCGTCGACCTCGCGGTTCAGCGCGACGATGCCGCCGAAGGCCGAGAGCGCGTCGGCGTCGCGCGCGGTTCGATAAGCGTCCGCGAGCGTCTTCGCGGTCGCGACGCCGCACGGGTTCGTGTGCTTCACCACCACCGCCGTCGGCTCGGTGTGCTCGCGCACCGCCTCGAGCGCGGCGTCGACGTCGACGAGGTTGTTGAAGGAGAGCTCCTTGCCGCCGGCGCCGAGGCTCTCCGCGCGCGCGAGGCTCCCCGCCGGCGCGTTGCGCTCGACGTAGAACGCGCCCGTCTGGTGCGGGTTCTCTCCATATCGAAGCGCATACGCACGCTCGAACGGCAGCGTGAGGTAGCGCGGGTACGTCGTCTTGTCGGCGCTCTCGTCGGCCGCGGCGCGCGAGCCCGAGAGGACGCCGCTGATCGCCGCGTCGTACGCCGCGGTGTGGGCGTAGGCCTTCGCCGCGAGCTCGCGCCGCGTCGCGGCCGACACCTCGCCGCCCTTCTCGACCTCGGCGAGGACGCGATCGTAGTCGGCCGGGTCGCAGACGATCGCGACGCGCGCGTGGTTCTTCGCCGCGGAGCGCACCATCGACGGCCCGCCGATGTCGATGTTCTCGATGATCTCCTCGAGCGTCGAGGCGGGGTTCGCCGCGACCTTCTCGAACGGATAGAGGTTCACGACGACGAGGTCGATCGGCTTCGCGCCGAGGCGGCCGAGGTCGGCGTCGTCGGTCCCCTCCCGCGCGAGGATGCCGCCGTGGACGCGCGGGTGCAGCGTCTTCACGCGCCCCCCCATCACCTCGGGCGAGCCGGTGTAGTCCTCGACCGTCTGCACCGCGATCCCCTCCGCCGCGAGCGCCTTCGCGGTCCCGCCCGACGAGAGGAGCGTCACCCCGCGGTTCGCGAGCGCACGCGCGAACGCGATGAGACCAGTCTTGTCGGAGACGGAGAGGAGCGCGGTCCGGATGGGCATGCGCGCGAGATAGCGACCGCGACCGGCGCGGTCAATGCACGGAGCTCAGGCCACCGCGCTCACGCCCGGAGCGTCCGAGCCCGAAGCACCCGCAGCGCCCGAGACGTCCGGCGCGATCGCGGGCGCGACGCACCAGCGGTTGCGGCCCGCGCGCTTCGACGCGTAGAGCGCGCGATCGGCGCGGACCACGAGCTCGCTCGCGGTCTCGTTCGGGAGCGCGATCGCGGCGCCGGCGGAGACGGTGACGGCGAGCGTGCGCTCGGACGGGAGCCTCACGCGGAGCGCGCGGATCGCGTGGAGGAGGCGATCGGCGAGGACGGTGACCTCGGCGTCGCCCGAGTCGGGGAGGACGATCGCGAACTCCTCGCCGCCGTAGCGCGCGACGAGGTCGGAGCGGCGCGGGAAGGAGCGCGCGAGCGTGTCGGCGATCGCCTTGAGGACGGCGTCGCCGCCGGGGTGCCCGTGCTGATCGTTGATCGACTTGAAGCGATCGACGTCGACCATGATGAGGGTGACGGGGCGCTTCACGACGCTCGCGATCGTCAGCGCGCGCTCGAGCGCGAGGTCGAAGGCCCTGCGGTTCGCGACGCGCGTGAGGCCGTCGGTGTCACCCTCGCGCCGCGTCTGCTCGAGCTGCTCGCCGAGGCTCTCGAGCCGCGCCTTGAGATCGGCGTTCTGCTGCTCCGCCGTCCTCCGCGCCTCCTCGATCGCCTTGTTGACCGCGTCCGCGACGAGCGCCGCCTCGCGCTTCAGGAGCTCGACCGAGCCCGACTCGACCGCGGCGCCGAGGGCGCTCACGCGGCGCCGCAGCAACGCGTCGTTCTTGCCCTGCGTCCCCGACGTCTTCGAGATCGAGTCGACGAGCGCGAAGATCGCGTTCCGCATGTCGCGCATCGAGTTGCTGACGTACTCGTTCTCGCGGCGCGCGCGCTTGGCGACGAAGTCGACGAGCCCGCGCCAGTCGCGATGCTCCACGATCGCCTCGCCCGCGGGCGAGGTCGGCGCCGCGGAGCGGACGAGGATGTGCTTGGCCCACTGCTCGTAGACCTCGACCTCGGGCGCGCTCTCGCCGTCGAGCGGAAACGCGTGCCGCGCCCGCGCGCGCAGGATCTCGCCCACCGCGTCCAGCGCGGCGTTCAGCTCGACGTCATCGTCCAGGGACGCCCGAGCCGGGATCCCGGTCGAGCTCTCCTTGCGGCGCCAGAACATCACTCCTGGGAACGACGGCCCGCGGCGGACGTTAAGTGCCGGAGCTGCAAAAAGCGACGGCCCGGAGGGCTGGTCTCCGGGCCGTCTTGCAGGGGGGACGAAGAAGCTACGGAAGAATCGGACAGCTCGTCACTCGCCGAGGGCGTCGCTCGCGAACTCCTCGACGTCGAAGTCGGCGTCGCCGTTGTCGGTGCCGTCGGCCTTGGTGTCGTTGTCGTTGTCGGCGTCCTCCGACTCCGACTCGTCCTCGTCCTCGTCCTCATCCTCGTTCTTGGTGAGGATCGGGAGGCGGCGCTTGCCGATCGGGCCCTCGTCGACGTAGTCGCGGAGGGCGTTCATGTCCTTGAGCGCCTGGAGCTTGGCGAGGCCCTTCACCTCGACCTGGCGGATGCGCTCGCGGGTCAGGTTCATGATCGCGCCGACCTCTTCGAGGGTCGTGCCGCCGCGGTCGGCGACGTCGAGCGCGCACGTCTCGTTCATCTCCCAGACCTCGAGGTCGGGGAAGTTCAACTTGATCGCGCCGGTGCGGGCGGACACGTCGAGGTAGAGGTGGTGCTTGCAGGAGACGAACGGGCACGGGCGCTCCGCGTCCTGGCACTCCGAGCGCGTCTTCGGGCGGACGATGTCGTCGACCTCCGGGTAGAGGAGGCGGCCCATCTCGAGCTCGCGCTTCGTCATGCGCTTCACGCTGATCGTGCGCGCGCGGATGTCCCGCTTGCGGCGCGAGCGGCGCTGCTCCCGCGTGACCTTCTCTTCCTCGGTCGGCTGGGGAGCGAGGGCGAGCGCACCGTCGGTCGCGAGGGCCGGACCCTCGTCGCCGGTGATCGTCTCCGTCGTACCGCTGTCGATCGAGTCCATCGATTCGACGACCGAGACCACTTCCCCAGCTTCGAGATGATTCGACTCCATTTGCTTCCTCCGTTGCTGCCGGCGCAACGCACCAGCCCTTGAGACGCACGTCCCCCGGAGCGCCGCTCGAGGACCGATGTCCTACAGCGCGGCACCTTTTCTCCATCGAGCCCCCCGACCCGAACCAAGGCGCACGTCACCCCGCGCGAGCTCGCTCGCGATCAGTGAGAGGCTTGGGTACTGCACCTCGGCGATGCTTCCACCGAGGTCGCCTGGCGCGTCTCCATCGACTGGAGGAAGGCCGGCATAGCTCCGACGCGAGCGACAATATTCCGAGCCACAGACGAGGGTCAACGTCGTGATCTGCTTTTTTTTAGACGTTTTCCATAATGGAGCAGCTACGCGCACTTATCCATCACGCTAGGACATAAAATGTCCGATCGCCGCTCATCCATGTCACGCCTCGCGCACGAATTCGGAGTGGGTGTATGTTGCCCACCGTGCTCGTCCCGAAGGACATCGCCGCTCGTGGAGCGCGGATTCGCTTCGTCGAGGCGGGCGAAGGCGCGAGGAAGACGCCGCTCCTGCTCCTCCACGACTTCTGCTCGTCGCGCGACGTGTGGTCCGCGTCGATCGAGAAGCTCGCGGAAAGGTTCCATGTTCTGGCGCCGGACCTCCCCGGCTTCGGGGCGAGCGAGAAGCCCGATCCGCAGCGCTACGCGTACGGCTGGGACGCCTTCGCGAGCTCGCTCTTCGATCTCGTCGCCGCGCTCGGCCTCGGCCGCGTCCACGTCTGCGGCCACGGGATGGGCGGCGGCGTCGCGCTCACGCTGGCGGCGCAGCACCCCGCGAGCGTGAACAAGCTCGTGCTCTCCTCCGCGCTCGTCTACCCGCCGCAGGAGCACGCCCTCGAGCGCGCGGGCCGCCTCCCGCTCGTCGGCGCCCTCGTCTGGCGGCAGGCGATGGGCCGCGCGCTCTTCCGCTCCTACGTGCAGTCCACCGTCTACGCCGGCGCGCCGAAGGTGCCGGCCGGCCGCGCCGACGAGCTCTACGACGTCTTCAACACGCCGGGCGCGCGCCAGGCCGCGCACGCGACGCTGGTCGCGAAGGCGGACACGCGCCCGCTCGTCGCGCACCTCCCGCGCGTGACCGCGGACACGCTCGTGGTGTGGGGCCGCGACGACGCGATCGCGCCGATCGAGCACGGACGCCGCCTCGCGCGCGAGCTCCACGCGCGGTTCGAGGTGCTGGAGTGCGGTCGCTGCCCGCCCGACGAGCAGCCGCAGGCCTTCGCCCTCACGCTCGCGTCGTTCCTCGAGGTGCCGAAGGAGCCCGAGCCGCGCGAGAAGAAGCAGACGAAGAAGAAGGCCGCCGCACGCGCCAGCGATCGCTGACCGATGGGACGCGTGCGGATCCGAGGCAACGTCCGCGTCGGGCTCGTGCTCGTCGGCGTCCTCGTCGCCCTCGCGATCGTCGGTCCATTCCTTGCAAGGCACGACCCGTACACGAGCGACTTCGCGCGCGGCGTCACGCCCGAGCTGCTCCCGGTCGGTCCGAGCGGCGAGTACTGGCTCGGCACCGACCGCCTCTTCCGCGACGTGTTCGCGCGCCTCGCGACCGGCGCGCGCGTCTCGCTCCTCATCGGCGTGTGCGCGACCGCGATCGCGATCGCGATCGGGAGCGTCGTCGGCGTCGTCGCGGGCTGGTACGAGGGCACGCTCCTCGACACGGTCGCGATGCGCGTCGTCGACGTCGGTCTCGCCTTCCCTTTCCTCCTCATCGTCATGGCGCTCGGCGCCGCGCTCGAGCGCACGACCGCGTCGACGATCTTCCTCACGCTCGGGCTCACGGGGTGGCTCGGCATCGCGCGCATCGTGCGATCGAAGACGCTCCAGCTCCGTCACCTCGACTTCGTCGTCGCCGCGCGCGCGCTCGGCCAGTCGACGCCGCGCATCCTCACGCGCCACGTCCTCCCCAACATCGCGGGGCCGCTCGTCGTCCTCGCGACGATCCTCGTCGCGCAGATGATCCTCGCCGAGAGCGTGCTCTCGTACCTCGGCGCCGGCATCGCGCCGCCGACCCCGACCTGGGGCCACATGTTGTTCGAGGGGCAGGACTACCTCTCCGCCGCGCCGTGGATCACGGGCGCGCCCGGCGTCGCGATCCTCACCGCCGTCCTCGGCTTCAACCTCCTCGGAGAAGGCCTGCGCGATGCGCTCGATCCACGCCGCGATTAGCGTCCTCGCGCTGTGCGGCTGCGCGAGCGAGGTCCCGACGCCGCTGCCTTCGGCGGGGAGCAGCGAGCCGAAGCGCGGCGGGACGGTGAACCTCGCGACGTTCGGCGACATCCGCGCGATCGATCCCGCGAACGTCGCCGACGGGCTCGCGCCGCAGATCGTCGAGCAGGTCTTCGCCGGCCTCGTCGACTTCGATCACGACGGCAACATCGTCCCCGATCTCGCGGAGCGGTGGGAGCTCGCCGACGAAGGCAAGACGTACCGCTTCTTCCTCCGCGAAGGCGTGCGCTTCCATGACGGCGAAGAGGTGACCGCCGCCGACGTGAAGCGGAGCGTCGAGCGCTCGCTCCACGGCAGCGCGCCGAACCCGTACGCGTCGTACTTCACGATGCTCGACGGCTTCGACGAGCTGAACGCGAAGAAGGCGGAGACGATGCCCGGCGTCGACGTCGAAGGGAGGTACGTCGTCGCGTTCCACCTGAAGGAGCCCGACGCGACGTTCCTCTCCCTCGCCGCGATGTTGGTCCTGCGACCGGTGTGCAAGAGCGGCGGCGCGCGCTACGTGGACACGTGGCATCCGTGCGGAGCGGGGCCGTTCAAGCTGCCGCCGAACGGCTGGGAGCACGGGCAGTCGCTGACGCTCGTGCGCCACGACGGCTACTTCAAGCCGGGGCTCCCCTACCTCGACTCCGTGCGCTGGACCTTCCATCAGAACCAGTACACGCAGCTCTTCCGCTTCGTGCGCGGCGACCTCGACGTGCTGCGCGACTTCATCCCGCCGGAGCAGCTCCGCTTCCAGGCCGACGCGCGCTGGAAACCGTTCGGCGACTACGACGGCGACAACCAGATCATCGGCGAGGCGATGAACGTCGAGATGAAGCCGTTCGACAACGTCGAGATCCGGCGCGCGGTGTCGGCCGCGATCGATCGCGCCGCGATCCAGCGCGTGCGCGCGACGAACCTGCGCGCGACGAACCAGCTCATCCCCCCCGGCGTCCCCGGCTACGAGCCGGACATCGAGGGCCAGAAGACCGATCTCTCCGCCGCGCTCGAGCACATGCGGAGGGCGGGCTACCCCTACGATCCGGTGACGAAGAAGGGCGGCTACCCCGAGGTCGTCCCGTACCTCGTCTACAAGCAGGGCCTGCAGGAGTACACCGGCCAGCTCCTCATGCAGATGCTCGAGCGGATCGGCATCCGCCTCGAGCTCCGCGTCGTCAACTACCCCACGTTCCTCGCGCTCCGCGGCCGCCGCCACGGCTCCGCGATCGGGCCCGGCTTCTGGATCCAGGACTACCCCGACGCGCTCGCGTTCCTCGAGCCGATGTTCCACACGAAGGCGATCGCGGAGGAGTCCTCCAACAACTGGTCGTTCTACGCGAACCCGCGCTTCGACGACCTCGTCGAGCGCGCGCACCGCGAGCTCGATCCGGCGCGGCGCAAGGTGCTCCTCCACGACGCGCAGGGGATCCTCCTCGACGACGCGCCGTGGGCCTTCACGCAGACGTTCCGCTTCTACACCCAGCGCCAGCCCTACCTCCGCGATCACCGCACGCACCCGGTCTGGGTCCACGACTTCGGCAAGGTCTGGCTCGATCGCGCGGCGGGCTCGGTCGGCGCGCGGATCTTCACGCCGAACGCGCTGGGGGCGCTCGCGCGGTGAAGCGCCTCCTTCGCCGCGCGGCCTGGTCCGTCTTCGTCGTGTGGGCGACGATCACGCTCGCGTTCCTCGTGAACAACGCGCTGCCGAGCGATCCGGCGCGGATGATCGCGGGGCAGCAGGCGCCGCCGGCGGCGGTCGCGCGCATCCGCAAGGACCTCGGGCTCGACCGACCGCTCTACGTGCAATACGGGCTCTTCGTGACGCGGCTCGTCCACTTCGGTCCGAGCGCAGACGAGGACCCCGCGCACGCGACGTGCGGGACGCTCGGGCCGCTCCACCTCGATCTCGGGAAGAGCTACCAGCAGCGGCGCCCCGTCACGACCATCCTCGCCGAGCGCGCGCCGCGCACGCTGCTCCTCGCGTTCGGCGCCGCGATGGTGCAGGCGATCATCGGCGTCAGCGCGGGCGTCGTCGCGGCGGCGAACAAGCGGCGCACCGCGGATCGGATCGCGGTCGGCGCGAGCCTCCTCGGCGTGAGCGCCCCGACCTTCGTGATCGGCCTCCTCTTGCAGTACGTGTTCGCGGTGAAGCTGCGCCTCTTCCCGATCGACGGCTACGGCGAGACGGCGGGCGAGCACCTCGCGAGCGTCGTCCTCCCCGCGATCACGCTCGGCGTGTTCGGCGCGGCGTATTACACGCGCATCGTGCGCGACGAGATGATCGGGGAGCTCGCGCAGGACTACGTCCGCACCGCGCGCGCGAAGGGCCTCTCGCGCCGCGCGGTGCTCGTGCGCCACGCGCTCCGGAACGCGCTCGTCCCGATCGTCACCATCTTCGGCCTCGAGGTCGGCACCCTCGTCGGCGGCGCGATCGTCACCGAGAGCGTCTTCCGCTGGCCCGGCATCGGCTCCCTCTCCGTCAACGCGATGCTCGACCGCGACGGCCCCCTCATCATGGGCTGCGTCATCGTCACGAGCAGCGTCGTCGTCCTCTCCACCCTCTTCGTCGACCTCGCCTACCAGCTGCTCGACCCGCGGATGCGCGTCGCCTCGCGGTAGGCCCACCGAGGGTGGACGGCTCCTCCGCACGGTGCGACGCTCGGCGAGAACATGATGACGCGATGGATGAAGGCATGTTTCGTTCTGACGGCGATCCTGACCGCGTGCTCGAGCGACGACGCCCAGCCACCGAGTCAGGCCGCGGGGCCGGAGTACCTCGTCTCGTGCGATGGGGCGGTCACGAAGGCCTCCGTCCGAATCGACGTCGGCCTCGCTCCCCGTTGCATCGGTGGAGACGGCTCGACGTTCGGGTGCTCCGACGACGGGTGCGCCGCTCCCGAGGCTGCGATCCGCTACGAGCTCCCAGCGCCACGCTGTCCGGCCTCGAACGTGTATGTGTGGGACGGCACCTCGTGCCGGACGCACCCGACCGCGACCGAGCAAGGTTCGATGCGCTGCCGCGGCGCCGGATGCGAGAAGCTGTTCAAGACCGAAGCGGAGTGCACGGCGGCGTACGCGTCGTGCGGTCGCTGAGGCCTATTCGCTCCGAGGGAGATCGACGCCCGCGCCGAAGACGTTGGGCGCCGCCGATTGCGCGGTCCAGTTGCAGCCGGCGCAGGTCTGGCCGGGCGGGGTCGTGGGGCGGGTGTAGCGGTCCGTGCCCTGGCCGTCGACGAAGATGCCGGCGCCGAGCAGCCGGAAGCGTGGATGGCTGGGGCGGTTCCAGTCCGCCGGATCGTCGAACGATCCGAAGCCGCCCTTGCGGCTGCTCGTGTATTCGTCGTCGCCGGATACGTCGAGGAAGATCCCGACGCCGCGCTCGGTCCCGCTGCCGAAGCTGTAGCGGCCGCCCTCGTAGCGATCGTCGCCGCCGAGGTCCTCGAACCACGCGAGGCTCAGGTCGTCGCCGGCGCCGAGCGTCAGGCCCTCCGGGCGCGCGCCGATGTTGTAGCGATCGTCGCCGCCGTCGTCGTGGTAGACGCCGAGGCCGAAGTGCACGCCCGAGGCGGCGGCGAAGACGCGCGCGTACGTCTCGTCGTTGCCCTTGCCGTCGTCCCAGAGGATGCCGGTGCCGAACCAGTAGCCGGTGCCCTGGCAGAACGCGCCGCACGTGTACTTGTCCGCGCCGCCGAGATCGAAGAGCGCGCCGACGCCGCCCGACGCGTGGCCGTCGCCGGCGATCCCGTCGATCGGGTAATCGCCGCGCCGCCCCCACGCCGCGCCCTGCGCGATGCCGTAATCATAAAAGTAGTCGTGGCCCGCGATCCGGTTCTCGTCGGCGATGTACGTGTTGCCCGGGTTTGCCCAGTAGACGTCGTCGCCGCCGTGATCGACGAGCATGCCGACACCTTTCACGTAGGCGCCGCCCTGGACTACCGAATAGGCGTGGTATTCGTCATTGCCTTTTCCGTCGACGAGGAGGCCAATTCCGAAATGGGCCGCCCCTTGCGCGACGCTCTCGGCGGCGTAGCGATCGTTGCCGCCCTCGTCGTAGAGGACACCCACTCCGAGGACGCCGCTGCCCTGCGAGAGGCGGAGGCTCTCGTAGAGATCGTCGTCGTTCCCGAAATCGAACTGCATCCCGATCCCGAGCCGGCCGGAGCCTTGGCGTCCGATCTCGGAGAGGCTGTGACGAGGCACCGCCGGCCGGCGCCCCGCGGCGTCGGGATCGGGCCGCTCGTTCACGCCCTGCACCGTCTTGACGTACGTGTACGTGTCCTTACCGCCGAGGTCGATCGCGACCGAGACCGGGTTCGACGGCGACTGCGTCGCGCCGGTCGGGATCTCGTAACGATCGTCGCCGCCGGCGTCGACGAGGAGGAGGAGCTCGCCCGCGAGGCTGGGATCGTCCGCGAGGTACGTGTCCGCGTCGGTGCCGCGGACCACGATCCGGCCGAACGGCGTCGCGTGGCTGAACGCGTAGCTCCCTGGATACGTCCGCGCTCGGTCGCGGAGCCCCTCGACCGCCTCGCTGACGACGAACGCCGCGCGCGCTAGCAGGTCGTAGCGGACCTGCTCGACGAGGAACGCGCGATCGGCCGGGCGGCGCAGATCGATCTTCTGCGCGGTCGGCACGACCTCCCTCATCTGAACGAACATGCCGAGCGGCGCGCGAAACCAACGCGCGAGGTCCGCGTCCGTCGGGATCGCCTCGTTTCGAAGGTCGATCGCGGCGCGGAGGGCGCGGAGGACCGGCCGCAGATCGTCCTTGAGCGCGGCCGGGATCGCGCTCGTGTCCGGCGCGTCTGCGCCGCCGAACGCAGCGAGCGCTCCTTCGAACGTCGTCGCGGCCGCCGCCGGCGGGACGTCGTCGGCGATCGGCGCGTCCCAGAGCGCGGCGGCTTCGCGCAGCGCGCGCCCCACCGGATGCGGGCCGGCGAGCGAGCCGGCGATCTTCTTTCCCGTCCCCGGGATCGCGAGCGGCTGCTGCGAGAGGCGCTCGTAGATCGAGGCGCGGAAGGGATCGTGCGCGATGGACGCGGGGTAGATCGCGTCGAGGGCGTCGTTCGGGCGGCCGAGATCGCACGGCGTCTTGCCGTCCGGCAGCGCCGCCGCGATCAGCGCGCGCGCCTCGTCCGAAGCGGCGTCGCCGGTGCACGTCGAGGAGAGGTGGCTCTCCGTCGAGGAGTCCGGCGTCGTTCCACCGGCGGTGCACGCCAAGAGGACGGTGGAGAAGAAAGCGATGGTGGAGCGCATGGCGATGCCGCCTCGATGCAACCGGTGCACCCGCTCCTCCCGAGCGTACACCGCAGCGAAGTCCAGCAGTTACGACCACCCGCCCACCGGATCGAGGACGGTCCGCGGCTCGCGCACGAGCCAGTCGGCGCGACCGCACGAGGCGTCAATCGCCGCGCAGGGCGCGATGGAGGTCGACCACGAACGCCGCTTGCGCCTCGGTCTCGGGGCCGCCCGAAACCTCACGCGCCGCCGCGAGCGCGACCTCCGGCGCCTCCTCTTCGAGCAACATCCGGATGCAGGCGAGGGCGAGGCCGGTGCGTCCGCGGCCGCCGTAGCAGCTCACGTGCACGCGGCCGGAGCAGCCGAGGAGGGTGACGACGCGATCGAGCTGCTCGGCGAACGCAGGCACGTCGCTCGGCACGCCGAAGTCCGCGATCCTGCCGTCGAGCACCTCGGCGGCGTGCTCGCGCATCCTCGGCGCAAGATCGCCGAGCTCGATCGCGAGGTTCCACCAGACGTCGAGCTCGTCGAGCCCGCGCTGGCGGACGCGGCGAGGGTCGTGCTCAAAGGGGTCCCGAACGACGACCGCACGTGGCTCAAAGCCCTCAGCGCCGTCGCCCGACGCGTTCCTCATCCAGGCTGCGCCGAGCGCCTCGCCGGCCGCTACGTCCCCGAGCCGGAGGACGACGAGGTGCCGGGCCCCTTTCGGTAGGGCGGATCACTTCGGGACGCCGGTTCCCCACGTCGCTCGTCCGCCGTACGTGCCCTGACCGTCGGTGTACGTGCCCGACTGGCCGTTGCCGAGCACCGTCGAGCGATTGACGTATCCCTGATCGCCCGTCGGCGCCGGAGCCGGCGCCGGCGTTGCGGTCGGCGGCGGCGTCGGCGCCACGACCTCGGCCTGGGTGATCGTCGTGACGCCGACCGGCTCCTCTGCGTCGCGCGCGTCGCGGACGTCCTCGGTGTCGTCGGTGGTCTTCGTCTGCGCCGCGCGCGTCTCGGGTCCCTTGGCCTTCTTGCCCGTCTTGCCCGCCGTCAGCGGCGTCGCGGTCTTGTCGTCCACCGCGCGCTCGATCTCGTCGCTCGCGACGCCGGCGGCACGGCCCACGTCGTCGGCCGCCATCTTCGCGCTACGGTCGATCTGGTCGGCCGTCTTCTCGGGCTCGTCGTACCGCGCTTCGGTGCCGGCAGGCGTCTCGCTCGAGGTCGTGGTCGTGGTGCTGGTCTTGTCTCTCCCGCACGCCGTCGCGCCGACGACCAAGCCCAGGATGATGGGTAGTGCTCCGCTCGTAACTCGCATCTCGAACTCCTCTGTTGCTCCATTTCCACGAGCAAGACGTGCAGGCTCCGTACCGCGGCACACTCGAGCTCCTTCCGCGAGCAGAGCTGGTCGCTCACGCGAGACGTACGAGCACGCGCTCCGACGACGCTGTCGTCTACCGCTACCGCCAGGTTTCCTCACCTCGCCTCGCTCGTGGCGTTCGTGCGACCGATTCACGAGGGACGATGTCGGATCGACGCTTCAGGTGACCGGCGCGCCGACGAACGAGCTCAGACGGCGTCGTGTTGTCGTGTTCGAGCGTCGGGGGCTACGCCAAATTGGCGCGATCGGCTCATCCGCGCGCCCGGCCCGCGCCGGCGTGCCGGACATGCGCGCAAATCTGCTCGGTATCGACCTTGCTGTGGGGGCGATCAGCAACGATGGAAAGTGCGTCCTCGCCCAATGGCACGTTCGAACGCGTCTACAGCCAGGAGGAGAAGGCCGCGCTGCGCGGCGAAGTCTTCACGCATCGAGAGCTCGTCGGCGTCGACTTCGCGGGCGCCGATCTCCGCGGGTCTCGGTTCCAAGGGACGTCGCTCGTGCGATGCAACTTCAAGGACGCGGACCTCCGCGGCGCACGCTTCGTCCTCTGCGACTTCACTGGCGTCGTCCTGACGGACGCGATCTTGGGGGACAACCGGTTCGACGGCAGCACGTTCGCCGACATGATCGGGGTGGAGGCTCCCACCCAGACCCTGATCGAGAAGAACGGCGGGACGTTCCTCCCTCCGCACGCCAGCTCGAGGTGACGTTCGATGCCGAAGGAGAGGCGTTTCCCCGCGATCACGAAGGCCATCCGGACGGCCAGCGAGCAGCTCGCGAAGATGCCACCTTCGACCGAGGTCGAGACCCTGCGGAGCGACGTCCGCTCGATCGAGGCGGAGGTCGACGGTTGGACCGTCACGCCGCCCGAAGCCCCTCAGCGCGAAGGAATGATGCAGCGGATCCTCGCGATCCATCTCACGATCACGAGGCTCGTTCGTAGAACGTGAGCGCATCGCCGAGGCACGTCGCCGCTTCGCGGGTATCATCGGCAGGCACCGATGGCGAGCGAGGAGCTGATCAACACGCCGCCGCCGGGGACGGTCCTCGCGGGCAAGTACCGCGTCGATCGCGTCCTCGGTCATGGCGGGATGGGCTACGTCCTCGCGGCGACGCATCTGCACCTCGACGAGCCGGTCGCGATCAAGTTCCTCCACGCCGCGCACGCGGGCGACTCGGAGCGCATCGCGCGCTTCGTCCGCGAGGCGAAGGCCGTCCGCAAGATCCGGAGCGAGCACGTCGTCCGCGTCCTCGACGTCGGGGTCCTGGACCACGGCGTGCCGTACATCGTGATGGAGTTCCTCGAGGGCTCCGACCTCGACGGGATCCTCCGCCGGTCCGGTCGGCAAGCCATCGCGACCGCGGTCGACTTCATCCTTCAAACGTCGGAGGCGCTCGCGGAGGCGCACTGCCAGGGGATGGTCCATCGCGACCTCAAGCCCGCGAACCTCTTCGTCACGAAGCGCGCCGACGGTCACGACCTCGTGAAGGTCCTCGACTTCGGGATCTCGAAGGTGATCGACGCGGGGGGCGAGAGCGCGCTGACGAAGGCGGGCACGATGCTCGGCTCCCCGCTCTACATGGCGCCGGAGCAGATCCGCTCGTTCAGCGCCGTCGACGGACGCACCGACATCTGGTCGCTCGCGATCGTCCTTCACGAGTGCCTCGTCGGCCGGCCGCCCTTCGACGGCGACTCGCTCCCGGAGCTGTGCGGGCGGATCCTCGACGAGCCCGCGCCGCCCATCCGTGCGAAGCGGCCGGACATCCCCGAGGCGCTCGAGCAGGTCATCCTCCGATGCCTCGCGAAGGACCCCGCCGCCAGGTTCGCCAACGTCGCCGAGCTCGCGAACGCGCTCGCGCCGTTTGCATCGGACTTCGGACGCCAGTCCGTCGCCACGATCGCCGGTGTCTTCGCGACGGCGGGGATCGAGGTCCCGCGCTCCTCGACCGCGCCCGCGCCGATCGCCCCGGTCGCGGCGCCGACACCGACACCGAAGACGAGAGACCGCACGCTCTTCGATCCGACCTTGGCGTCGCAACGGACGCCGCCCTCCGCGACCGGTCCCTTCTCGCCCGTCGGCGCCAGCACGACCGGCAAAGCGTGGGGGCCGCCGCGCGCTTCGAGCCCGCCGCCGATCACGGCCAAGAAGACGGACGACAACACCGCCGCGATCGCGATCGGCGCCGTCGTCGCCGGCCTGGCCGTGCTCGGGCTCGTCGGCGTCCTGGTCGCCCCCGCGATCCGGGCACGACGAGCCGAACCGACGGCGAGCCCGGAGAGCGCGCCTCCGCCCGTGACCGTGACCGTCACCGTGACCGCCAGCGCGCCGCCGCCGCCGCCGGTCGTCGACGCCGCCGTCGCGGACGTCCCGGTCCCGGACGCCGCTCCGCCCGCGATCGCGCCAGCGCCGGCGCCGGCGCCGGTGAAGGTCGACTGCACGGAGCCGTACGTCTTCGATGCGACGGGGAGGAAGCGTTGGAAGCCCGAATGCGTTCACTGAGGCGCGCGCTCGTCGTCCTGGTCACCGCCGTCGCGCTCTTCGCCCTCGCGCGGCCCGCGGTCGCGGCGCCCTCGAAGGAAGGATGCATCTCCGCGAACGAGGACGCGGACGTCCTTCGCCGACGCGGCGCGCTTCGAGCCGCGCGCGTCTCGCTCCTCGCGTGCAGCGCGCCGGAGTGCCCGCAGATCGTCCGCGACGACTGCGTCGCGCACCTGGAGGAGGTCGACGCCGCGATGCCGACGGTGCTCTTCACCGCGCTCGAGAACGGCGTCGCCGTCACCGACGTGGAGATCGGCGTCGATCACAAACCGTTCGCCGGCCACCTCTACGCGGAGCCGCTCCCGATCGATCCCGGCGAGCACACGCTCACCTTCGAGAAGAAGGGCTACCCGATCCAGACGCGGCGGATCGCGATCAAGGAAGGAGAGAAGGGGCGCCGCGAGACGATCGTCTTCGGGAGCGCGACGGTCTCCGCACCGGAGGGGCGTCTCGTCGTGACGGCCGAAGCGGGGGCGCGGATCACGATCGACGATCTCTCGCCGGTGAGCGATCGCTTCGACGGGACGGTCGCGACGGGCAAGCACGAGGTGCGCGTCAGGAAGACGGGGAAGCGGCCGTACTCGAAGAGCGTCGACGTGAAGGCCGCGGAGACGCAAACGCTCCACGTGGTGCTCGAAGACGAGGCGCGCTCGCTCACGCCGTGGCTCATCGGCGGCGCGATCGTCGTCGCGGTGGCGGCGATCGTCGTGGGCGGGGTCCTGATCGCCGGCTCCTCCTCCGGCAACGACGCGACGGCGAGGCCGGGCAGCACGTCGACCGGCTTGTCGCTCGCCAGCTTCTGACGGCTCTCAGCGCGCGCGGACGGCGCGGACGACGGTCGTGTCGAGCGTGCTCCGGACGCTGCGCCGCGGGAGCCGGCTGAGGCCGTACGCGAGAGCGAGGACGGGGAGCGCGTAGGCGACGTTGCCGAAGGCCTGCGCGAGCATGTGCGGCACGACCACGCCGGCGAGGCCGAGGAAGAAGAGCATGCCCTCGCCGAGCCGGGGTCCGCGGCCGGTGAGGACGGTCGTCGCCGATCGGGCGGCTCGCTCGAGGTGCTCGATCGGGACGACGTGACCGGCGCAGTGGCGGCACTGCACGGCGGTCGCGAGGTACGGAGCGGGCGTGCCGTACTGGAGGCGGTGCGGGCAGTGCGCGTTCGGGCAAGCCTTCATGCGACGAGCATGAAGCAGCGAGCGTTCCATGGTCACACCCCGCGAAAACACGAGGTTTTCACGACGCCCCTGGGGCCGCGATCCCACCGGATGTAACGACGCGCTTACGTCAGCCTCGGGGCACGAGCCGCGCGACGAGCTTGCCGCCGCGGACCGCGAGCCTCTTCTCGACACGCCCACGTGACGTCAGCGCGCACGCGTACAGCTCCGCGCTCGCCGCGTCGGGCGCGCACGACTCGTCCGTCCACGTGTCCGTCACGACGAGCTCGTCGCCGCTCACGACGTACGTCGACGCGATCGTTCGCACCGCGCCGTCCCGCGGAAGCCCTTCCTGCCCCGAGCCCTCGAACGAGCCGGCGCCGACGAGGCCGTCGGCGGTCGGCGTCAGGACATGGAAGAGCTGGCGACCGCCGTGCTCGCTGCCGGATCCGTCCTCGACGAGGAGGAGCTCGGTGGAGCCGAGCTCGATGAGCTCGAAGCGCTTGGGGACCTCCACGCACGACAGCCGAAGCGGCGTCGTCCGCGCGGCGATCGCGTTCGACCGCCGCGTCAGGAGCGCCACGAATCCGAGCTTGGGAGCACAGAAGCCGCCGTCTTGACCGGTGACGATCCACACCGCGAGGCGGTCCTTGCTCAGGACCGTCCGCGTCGAGACGGCGACGGGCGTGCGCGACGACGGAGCTTCGTCCACGGGTCGGACGGCGGGATGGACGCGCCCCGCGCAGTCCCGAACGCCGGGGGCGGAGGAGAGCCCTTGGCGGATCTCACCGCCGTCCTCGACGCTCCATGGCGTCACCGGCGCCGTGTGCGTCGTCGAATCGTATCCGGGCAAGAGGACGGCCAGGACCTCCGCGTCGCTCACGGCGTCCCACGACCGCCCGCCCTCGAGACGGCGCGCGCCCGACGACGCCGCGGCGTGACAACCGAGCGCGGAGGCGACGACGGCGACGACGGCGACACGAAGAAGCATGCGCACCAAACGCGACGCGACCACCACGCATTCCACCGCGCCGTGGATGTGAGCCACGCGCTCGACCCATGACGCCGGCGCCATAGGCTGACACAGCGGATCGCGAACGGACCTCGCCCGATCGAGCGGCGCATCGCGCACGTCGGGCAGGGCGGCGCGCGAGATCGGATCGCCCGCGAGCCGTCTTGGTGAGCGCGCGTGCCGGCGCGCGATCTGCTTCGTGGCGAGCATGTCCTTCCCTTCCTTGCGCGCCGCCGCCGTCACGATCGCTTCGATGGCTCTCCTCGCTTGCTCCGGCGACGGACACGACGCGCGCGAGGAGCGCGGCGAGAGATCGACCGCGCTCGGCGCCCCGGCCGCCGCGACGTTCGCGAAGCACGAGCTCGCGATCATGCGCGCCATCGCGCCGAGCTACGTCGATCGCAGCGCGTCGTACACCGCGCCGCTGTCGACCGGGCTCTCCGCGCGCGTGTGGCGGAGCCGGATGAACACGTACTACCGCGCGCTGTGCTCGCAGGCGCTCTTCAGCGCCGTCGAGCGCCGCGAGCGCAATGAGACGATCGCGCGCGGCGACCTCGAGGTCGCGTGGGTCACCGCCGCCGCCTCCGACTTCGACGTCGCGACCGACACGAACCCGGACACGAACGACGCGTGGTGGCTCGCGCCGGCGCCCGGCCTCGACTGCCTCCTCGCCGCGAGCGCGATCGCCGGCGCGCTCGACGAGGGCACGAAGACCTCGCTCCGCGCGGCGGCCGAGTCGCTCGCGAACCGCGTCCACGACGGGGAGCGCTTCACGCTCTCCGGGTACCGCGAGCGCCAGCGCGATCCCGGCAACAGCCAGGCGGAGGAGATCGGCCTCACCGCGAGCTACCTCGTCGCGGCGCATCACCTCCTGCCGAACGCCGCGCGGCGCGGCGAGTGGCTCGCGCGCGCGGAGGAGCTCCTCGACTACTCGCACCAGAACGGCGGCGCGGAGGGCGAGCCGCGGCCGTTCGCCGACGGCGCGGACCTCGTCGCGAACCACGGGATCACGCCGCACCCCGTCTACACGCAGTCGCTCCTCACCTCTTACGCCGAGATCTGGGCGGTGGAGAAGCAGCTCGGGCGGGAGGCGCGGGAGGCGCGGGAGGCGCCGGCGCAGCTCCCTCCGGCGGAGCGGACGTCGCGCATCGGAGAGGCGATCGCGCGCTACACGGACGCGTCGTTCGGGCTGACGGGAGACTTCGCGCGCGTCGGCGCGGACGGCAGCTTGCCGGCGAGCGGCCGCTTCCAGGACCAGACGTACACGCTCGTGCACCAGCCCGCGGGGATGCAGCTCCTCATGCCGACGACCGACGTCGGGACGATGTCGATCTACTACGAGGCCGCGAGCGGCCTGGTCCACGCCTATCAGCTCCGCGACGGGGACATCTGGAAGTACACCTGCGATCGAGGCACCGCGGTCCACGACTGCCGCGCCACCTTCGTACAGCCGCTCGCGAAGCAGTTCGAGGCGCTGAACGAAGCGCCCGTGCTCGCGGCGCATCCGCTCCCCGCGCGCGACGTCGACGCGCTCTCGCAGTTCGACATGAACGGCGTCATCAAGTCGTACGTCTTCAAGGGCGATCGCCTCTGGCACTACACCTGTCAGTCCGGCTCCTGCACCGCGCGGTACACGAAGACCCTCGAGGACCTCGCGCGCGAGGTGAAGGGCCGCGAGGTGTGGACCGAGCCGCTGCCGAAGCGCGACCTCGACGCCGTGAGCATCATCTATGACCCGATCGCCGACATGACGCGCGCGTACTTCGTGCAGGGCGAGCGCATCTGGCACTACCGCTGCAAACCGGAGTGCACCGCGACGTACGACATGACGCTGTCCGCGCTCTTCGGCTCGGTCGTCGACGACGAGAGGAGCGGGCGCCGTCCGTTCGCGGGCGCGCCGCTCCCGCCGTCGGGTCTCCGCGCGCTCACGCAGTTCTTCAACGCCGACCGAGCGCTCGAGACGTACGTGTGGACCTCCGACTACGTGTGGCTCTACGTCTGCAAGGACGGGACGTGCCGCTCCGAGCGCGTCGCGACGATCGCCGACCACACGCGGCGCATCCGTCATCAGCACGCGTGGGGCGAGCGCTTCGAGCCGCGGGCGCCGGCGAGCGACTGGACGTGGGGGCGGCGCGTCTCCGAGTGGGGCTTCGACGCCACGATCCAGGACAGCGCGTACGCGTACCTCGCGCTACGATCTCCGGCCGACTTCCGCGACCGCTACGCGGCGCTCCAGGCCGCGCAGGTGAAACGCCACCTGACGATCGTGGACGGCGAAGGCGGACCCTACTTCCCGCCGCGCAACGTCGACGGCAGGTGGAGCTGGGGCACGTTCGTCGAGAACAAACCCGCCGCCGCGTCGTCCGCGTACGTCGCCGACTTCGTCGACACGCCGACGCTCGACGAGCGCGTCAACACGCACTGGTTCCTCAACACGCTCGCCGGCTTCAACGCCGCCGTGGCTTACCTGCTGCTGACCGAGCGGAGCTATCTCACGGCGCTCTGACCGTCTCCGTACGGTGACGGTCGTCTCGCGCGCGCGACACCGATTTCGCCGCCGGATCCGTCGCTGCGATCTCCGGGATCAGTCCATGAACGATCCGATCATCGTTCGAATTTCGAGCACTTGCGACCGCACCTACATTGGCACCATGGCTGCTGTTGGGGGCGCTCGATGAAGACCCCTCTCCTCCTCCTCTCTCTCGGCGCGCTGCTCGTCGGCTGCGCCGCCTCTTCCTCCGACGACGACGCGACGACGACGGCCGCGTCCGAGGACGAGCTCACGGAGCTCAACGAAGCACAGCTCGTCGAGCTCGACGCCGACCACGTCATCTACCCTGCGCGCCTCGCGAAGAGCGCGCGCGTGAGCGACCTCGTCGCGCGGACGACGAAGAACGCCGAGCCCGTCTACCTCGTCGGCGATCGGCGCGCGGACGCGGTCGGCGCCGATCGCGTCCTCCGTCACGACGCGACGAACCGGAACGGGTACCTCCGTCGCGTCCTCGGCGTCGAGACCGCGACGAACGGCGACGTCGTCTTCACGACGCGGAAGGCGAGCCTCACCGAGGCCGAGGCCGAGCTCGCGCGGAAGGGTTTCCGCACGCTCGCGGCCGGCGGCTGCTCGCCGAACACGGTGAACCCGTTCGACCTCTACGACGTGGACCTGTCGCGCGTCCTCTACGAGCGCACGATCGGATCGCTCGGCAAGATGTCGATCCGCCTCAAGGACTCACACCTCACGGTCGACGGCAGTCTCGAGACGCAGGTCGACGGCTCGTGCCTCAACCCCGACGCGGCGAAGGGGATCCTCACGCTCGACATGAAGGGTCAGATCGTCCTCGAGGGCGCCTTCGACGGCGCGTTCGGCGCGGCGACGGGAGAGGTCCCGCTCTTCCACGAGCAGATCGCGATCACGAGCGTGCTCGGTTACCCGCTCGCGCTCGACTTCCGCGTGACCGGCGACTGCGAGTTCTCGTCCACCGGCAAGGTACGCGCGGAGGTCGGGGCGGCGGTGAAGGGCTCGGTCAAGACCGGCGCGACGTGGGGCCGTGGCGACGGGTTCGACACGTCGTTCACGCCGTCGTGGAGCGGCGCCACGCCGATCGGCCCGCGCTTCTCGGCGAACGCGAGCGTGACCGCGTCATGCACCGTCCGCGCGAAGGCGCTCGCGCTCGTCTTCGACAGCAACGAGGGACCGTACGCCGAGGTAGCGACGAAGCTCGGCCTCGACGCGACCGGCACCGGCACCGGCACCACGAGCACCGCCGGCGGCTCCGTCCGCGCGAAGGGCACCGTCGGCCTCGACGTGGGCATCGGCGGCTCTCTGAAGCCGTTCCACGTCACGCTGATCGATCGAATCGAGGCCCCCCGCTACCGCAAGGAGTGGACGCTCTTCGACCGCCCCTACGCCGTGCAAAACTGAGCAACGCTCGAGGAGGGGGCGCTCTTCGTGCGTTCGCTACGCGGTGCAAAGCTGGACGGCGCTCGAGGAGGGGGCGCTCTTCGTGCGTTCGTTACGCCGCGCAGGACTGAGCGGCGCTCAGTCGGTGATGCCTGCGCGCTGTTTGCACTCGCCGACGCGCGGGTGGTTTGGGGCGCGGCGGACGCAGGTCACGTAGGCTTGGATCGCCTGTCTCGCGTTGCCGGTCGCGAGATAGGCGGCGCCGAGCGTGAGCCATGCGTCGGCGTTGGTCGGATCCTCCTGCGTCGCGAGGAACGCGAGCTGCACCGCGCGCGTGGCCTGCTTCTCGTCGTCGAGCGCGCGCTGCGCGGACTCCGCGATCGACGACGACGCTGCGTCCGCCTCCGGCTGGACCGGGGGCGTGAACGGCGGCGTCGGGTTCGGATTCAGGATCGGATTCGGATTCGCGTTCGGATCGAGGAGCGTGTTGGGGCGCGGCGGTTCGGGCGGCGTCACGGCGAGGGTCGCCGCGTCGACGTCGGTGACGACGTTCGCGTCCGCGTCGGCGGTCGGCGAGGGAGGCGGCTCCGACGTGGGCGCGGAGTCCGACGGCGGCGGCGGCACGTTCGCCGGCGTCTCACTCGGGGCCGCATCGGGCGGCATCGCGAGCTCGAGGCCCTCCTTCGTGTCGTGCTCGCCGCGATAGAGGTAGCGCGCATAAAGCAGCGCCACGACGCCCGCCGCGATGATGAGCGAGAGCGCCCACGCGACGCTGCGACCGCTCGTCCGCTGCGGCTCGACCTGCGCCCTCGCCGACACGACCGGCCTCGCGTCGTCCTTCCTCGCCTTCGCCCCCTCGGCCTTCGCGCCCCCCGCCTTCGCACCCTCCGCCGACGCCGCATCCCCCTTCGACGCCCCCGCCTTCGCGCCCTCGGACTTCGCGGCCCCCGTCTTCGCGCCCTCCGCCGACGCCACATCGCCCTTCGATGCCCCCACCTTCGCGCCCTCGGACGCCGCCCCCGCCTTCGATGCCCCCGCCTTCGCATCGGCCGCCGCATCCGCCTTCGACGCACCCGACTTCGCGGCCCCCGACGTCGCCGACCTCGCCCCCTCGGTCGACGCCGAATCCGCACCCGCCTTCGCCGCATCGACCGACGCCGCACCCGCCTTCGACGCCCCCGCCTTCGCCGCCTTCGACGCACCCGCCCCCGCCGCACCAGCCGACGTCGCGGCGCCCGCACCCGCCCGCGCCGCATCGGCCGACGCCGCATCCTTCGACGCGCCCGACGCCCCCGCCGCCGGAATCACCTCCGTCTTTCCGCCGGGCTTCCCCGCGGGCGGTGGGACGCTCTTCGCGGCAATCGCCTCCGTCTTTCCGCCGGGTTTCGAGGCGGAGGGCTCGCGGATGGTGGCGGGAGGCGCCTCCTTCGCCGCCTTCGCGGCGGCGTCGGTCGCGGCGGCGGCCTTCGCCACGTCGTCGCGCGCGGCGGCGGCGGCTTCGCGCGCGGCGGCCGCCTCCCGCTGCGAAGCCGGGTCCTTCTTCACCGCAATCGCCGTCTTCGTCGAGCTCGCCGGCTCCGGCGCTTTCGACGGTCCCGACGGATCGGCGGGGGCCCGCGACGCGGCCGGCGGGAGGCGCTGCACCTCGGTCGGCGCCTCCGCCTCCGCCGAGAGCGGGTCGAGCTTCGTGATCTTGGTCGGGATCTCCGTCGGCTCGAACTTCTCGGCCGGCGGGGGCAGCGGCGGCGGCGCGGCCGGCATGACCGCGGTCGTGATGCCCGCGAGCGTGTGCGAGCCGTTGGTCGCCGGCGCGGCCGCCTTCGTCTGGCCGCTCGGAGGACGCGGGGTCGGGAGACCGAGGAAGATCTCGCTCGACTTCACGTCCATCGCCTCGTCGTCGTCGTCGTCGTCCGCCGCCGCCGCCGGCGCGTGCGCCTTGATGACGGGGACCGCCGCGTTCGAGGCGCCCTCGAGCGGCGGGAACGGCCGCGTCGTGCTGAAGTCGTCGCGCGGCGGCACCGCCTCCGCCGGCAGCGCGGCGGGCATGAACGGCACCGTCGCCGGGAGATCGCGCGGCGTGGCCGGCGCGGCCGGCACCACCGCCGGCACGCTCGCCGCCGCGGGCACGAGGAGGCTCTCGAAGTACAGCTTCGAGAGCGTCTGCAACGTCGAGAGATCGTCGAACGGCGAGTCGTCGATGACGTCGGCGAGCGATCGCTTGCCGTCGAGGAGGCGCAGGATGCCGTTCAGCTCGTCGGGGATCTCGCTGAGCCGCTCGAGGAGCGCGCCGTGATCGACCTCGTAGACGTTGTGGAGCGGCGGCAGCTGCTCGACGAGGCGCCCCCACTCGTCCGCGCGACGCATCCCCTCCATCACGAGCACGGAGGTGGAGCCCTCGATCACGTCCTCGCGATCGGGCATCCGGAAGTCGACCTCGAAGTCGGCCTCGTTCCAGACGAGGAGGCGATACACGGCCTCCTCGCCGCGGAGGATCCCCGCGTATTCGCCAGGTCGAGACGAGCTCGAGCCGATCTCGGCGTCGATGACCTTGCCGTCGCGGAACCAGACCCAGCCCGTCGCGTGACCGTGCCGGAACGTGATCGCCCCGCTCTTCCGCGCGACCTCGAAGGTCTGCAGGAGATCGATGACGGTCATGTCCTGGATCGAGCCGGCGAAGCGCGTGCGGTGCTCGAGCGTGCGGTCCTTCGCGATCGACTCCTGCGCCCGGCGCGCGAGGACGAGGTTCACGCGCGCGAGGAGCTCGCGGACGAAGATCGGCTTCGTGAGGTAGTCGTCGACCCCGAGCTCGAGGCCGCGGATCTTGTCCTCCACCGAGCGATGGGTGGCGAGGAAGATGACGGGGATGTTCGCGAGGTCGCGCCGCTCCTTCATCTTCCGCACGAGGCCGTAGCCGTCGAGGCTGAGCGGCGACGCCATCACGAGCGTGGTCGTGAGCGAGTGCTCGCCCGACCCCGCGGGGCGGAGGAGCCGCGTATCGCAGATGACGAGGTCCGGCTGCTGGTGATCGATGACGTCGAGCGCGGCGTGCGCGTCTTCGAAACAGGCGACGTTGTAGCCCGCCTTGCGGAGACTGACCTCGACGACCCGCAGGCTCCGCGGATCCGCATCGACGAGCAGGATCTTCTTCTTCGCCACGCGCCGGCCTCGTCCGGTCAGTCTATCGGCTTAACCGTCGCTTGCGTCGGGGATCGGCGGCGCGGGCGAGCCGGCGTCGATCTCGCGGCAGACCCCCTCCGAACAGACGAGGTCGCCGCCGCAGTCGGAGCTGCGCGTGCACGGCGCGTTCGGTCCGCCGTCGGGATCGTCGACGCCGCCGCACCCACCCGGCGCGCGGGCGAGCCCGAGCATCGTCACGATCGCCGTCGCGAGCCCGCGGTTCAGCACCCTTCGATGCTACATCAAGGCGCGCTCGGCGGCGGAGCGTTCGCGGGGGTCCCGCAGTTGGCGCAGAACTTCTGCGCGGCCATGAGCTCCTGCCCGCAGCCGGTGCAGAACTTCTTCGCCTGCGCGAGGACGCTCCCGCACTCCTGGCAGAACTTCCCGCCCGGCTGGCGCGTGTTGCAGCTCGCGCACGTCACCGTCGCGCCGCCCGGCGAGAACTGCGGCTGCGGCGCGACTTGCGCCTGCGGCTGCATCGCGCCCGCCATCTGGTTCGCCATGTTGACGCCCATCGCCATCTGGATGCCCGCGCCCGCGACGCCGCCCTCGACGCCGTGCGTGGCCATGCCCTGCCCCGCGCCGATCATCGCCTGGCCGGCGGCGTAGTTCTGGTAGTTGCCGGCGAGGTTCTGCACGTAGCGCGCGTCCTGGCTGTACTTCTGATCGAGCTCGAACTGCTTCGCCTTGGCCTGCGCCTCCGCGATCTTGATCCCGCGGTTCGCCTTCGCGACCTCCGCGTTCGCGGCGACGAGGCGCGCGCGGTCCTCCTCCGAGAAGTTCAGGTTGAACTGCCCCATCTGGAGGATGCGCACGCCGATCTCGTTGAGGTCGGGCGCGTTCGAGACGAAGGCCTGCGAGAGCTTGCTCGTGAGCGAGACCGCCTGGAGGACGCTCTTGCCCTCCACCTCGCAGAGCTCGCCGAGGGTCGTCTTCACGCCGTTCATGAAGAGACCCTTGATCCAGTGGAGGATCTGGTCGTTGTCGCCCTGCGCCGCCTGGCCGGTGTAGCCGACGATGAAGCGGACCGGGTCCGTCACCACGAGCGAGAACTCGCCGAAGATGCGCGGGATGACCTGCTCCTGCGTGAGCGGGTCGATCATGTCCCCGATCGGGCCGCCGAACGGGACGCTCCGGACCGGCGCGGTCTTCACGAAGAAGATCTCGCTGATGAACACGTCACCGCCGGTGAACTTGTTCACGATGTTGTTGAGGAACGGGATGTTCTGCGTCGAGAGCGTGTGCCGCCCCGGCGGGAGCACGCCGACGACCTTGCCGTCCTTGAAGAACACCGCGCACTCGTCGCTGTCGACGGTGAGCTGGGACCAGAACGGGAAGTTTTGATCAGGGTGTTTGTAGACGATGAGGTGCTTGAAGTGGTCCGGTCGCGCGATCATCATTTCGCGCACGCCGTTCTTCACGAAGTCCATCACGCCCATCTTCGTTCTCTCCCTGCTGAGTTCGCCCATGGAAACATCAGCGGGACCGAAGGTAAATCCGGATGGGCGCCGCCGCTAGACCCGCTATTCTGAGGACGTCGTGAGCGTCCCCGCCATCGATCCGTCGACCCTCCCGGGTCCTGCGCAGAAGATCCTCGATCCGTCGGGGCCCGCGCCGCTCAAGGCGATGGCCGCGAAGGGCCTGATGCCCGGTCTCGGGCCCGGCGCCATCCTCGCCGTCATCGTCGCGCTGTCGCTGAACAACGACGCGAACGCCGATCAGGCGAAGAAGACGCTCGAGAAGCTCCCGCCGCCGCTCCTCAACGGCGCGCTCGCCCTTCCTGATCTCCACCCCGCCGTCCTCGACGCGCTCGGCCCGCTCTACGCGCGCGACGCCGCGGTCTCGGAGAAGATCCTCTTCCACCCGCAGCTCCTTCCCGACACCGTCATCGGGATGGCGGCGGTGGGCACCGAGGGTGTCTGCGAGCTCATCGCCACGAACGAGGAGCGCCTCCTCGCGCACCCCGCGATCATCGAGAAGCTCTACACGAACAAGAACTGCCGCATGTCGACGGCGGACCGCCTCCTCGAGCTCGCGGTCCGCAACGAGATCGAGCTCAACATCCCGGCGTTCGCGCAGGCGAAGGCGGCGATCCAGGGCGAGCTCATCGCGGAGCCGACCGAGGAGGCGAGCTTCGACGACACGCAGTTCTCGGACGGCATGACCAAGGCCGCCGACCTCCACCTCGGCGACGACGAGGACACGCATCGCATCAACGAGGAGACGGGGCAGGAGGAGGTCGTCGCGAAGGCGCGTCCGCTCCACGCGATCTGGGCGGAGCTACGGCCGCCGGCGAAGATCCGCCTCCTCACGATCGGCACGATGCGCGAATACGACGAGAACGGCCGCGAGATCGGCGAGCAGCGCTTCGACGCGAAGGCGCTCCGCATGCTCGGCGTCCGCGACGCGAACCCGCTCGTCGCGGTCGCGGCGATGAACACGCCGGGCGTGAGCGACGCCGAGGTCGTCCGCATCGCCGGCATGCGCAACGTCGCCGAGGACGTGCTCCGCGACATCGCGTTCAACAAGGATTGGACGCGCCACTACATGGTCAAATACAACCTCGTCGCCAACCCCCGCACCCCGTTCGGGCAGGCCTCGAAGTTCGTGCTCCACCTGCGCGAGAGCGACATCAAGAACCTCGCGAAGAGCAAGGAAGTCAGCGGCGCGATCCAGGCCGCCGCCAAGCAGCAGCTCCAGCGCAAGGGAAAATCCTAGCGGCCGATGCCCCAGATTTCGCCGGTCGCCCACTTGGCGTCGAGCTGCGACAGGACGACGTGGACGACGTCGTCGGGCGTGCCCATGCGTCCGAGCTGGGAGCGGGTCGCGAGCCGGTGGCCGCGGAGCGGGTCCGCGTCGGCCTCCGGATCCGCGACGATTCCGAGCTCGACGATGTTCACGCGGACGTCGGGCGCGAGCTCCACCGCGAGCGCGCGGAGGCCGGTCTTCACCGCCCCCTTCGCCGTGAGGTAGGCGACGTGGTGCTCGTACGGACGTGTGGTGCCGGAGTCGCCGAGCGCGACCACGGCGCCGCGCGCCTTCGCGAGGTCCCCGGCGAGGCCATGGACGAGGAGGAGGGGCGCGAAGCAGTGCACGGTCATCGTGCGCTCGAGGTCCTCGCGGCGGAGCTCGTCGAACGGGGTCCGCGGGAAGGGCCCGCAGGCGAGGACGATGTCGTCGACGCTCCCGCGCGACTCGGTCGGCGGGACCGCCGCGCGGAGGCCCTCGACGATCTGCTGGACCGCGTCACGATGGGTGAGATCGGCGCAGACGAACGCGGCGCGGCCACGGCCGCGGTCGAGCGAGGCCGACATCTGTTCGAGCTTGTTCGGATCGCGGGCGGTGAGGACGACGTCGTCGCCGCGGTCGGCGAGCGCCTCCGCGATCGCGACGCCGAGGCGCCCGGTCGCGCCGACGACGAGAACCCTGCGCGGCTTCCGGCCTTCGCTCATACGCCCGGTATAGCTTAGAAGTGTCGCGCGTTGCGAAAAGCAGGTAGAAAGGTGGGGCATGAGCGAAAAGGGCGGCGGAGGCACGCCGGAGTCACCGCACCTGTCGCACGCGGAGATCACCCAGCTCTGGGCGAAGTTCCGCGCGGGCGAGGTCGTGCCGTGCCCGCGCGACGCCGCCGGCATCGCGCTCGCGGTCGACGGCGCGGCGAAGGCGTACCGCCTCGTATGCACGCAGTGCGGCCTCGCGAGCCCGTGGTTCGGCACGACCCCGAACGGCCTCGTGTTCCGCAGCCCGCCGCCGACCGTCAGCCCGCTCCACGACGAGTAGCGCTGCGCAGGAACGCATCGAGCGCCTCACGCCCGCCGGCGATCTCGCGATGTACGACGCGCTTCGAGGGCCCGCGTCAGCATCTCGCCCAGCCAGGCATAGCGCTCCGCCGGAAGGAGCGCGCGAATCGCTCGATCTGCTCACCGCGACGGCGCGATTCGTCGGGCTCATGCAGGGGGCGTTGACAAAGAGTAATTTGGACTCAATATAGGTCCCGATGACTCTTTCATGCCGTGTCCAGCTCGGTGGACGGCGGGTCCAGCTCGACGCGCGCGACCTGCTCGGGGAGGGCGGAGAGGGTCGCGTCTACCGGCGCGGCGACGTCGCGGTGAAGGTGTTCACGCAGCCGAACGCCGCGCGTGCGGCGAAGCTGCGCGCGTTCCCGCGGACGCTGCCGGCGGAGGTCGTCGCGCCGATCGAGCTGTGCACGGACGACGGCGGCGACGTGGTCGGCTACTCGATGCGTCTCGTCGAAGGCGCGACCGACCTCGCGCGCTTCGCCCAGCGCAAGTGGCGCGCGGGCCGCGCGACGAACAGCGACGTGCTCGCGGTCCTGCGCGCGCTCGCCGACGTGGTCGACCGCCTCCACGCCGCGGGCGTCGTCGTCGGCGACCTGAACGACGGCAACGTCGTCGTCACCACACCCGCGACCGCGCCCCGAGACACCGGCGCCGCCGCCGCGCCCCCCGCCGCCGCCGCGGCCGCGCTCGTTCCTTGGCTCATCGATGCCGACTCGATGCATCTTCCCGCGCATCCTTGCGTGGTCGCGCACGAGCGGTTCCTCGATCCGCGCTTCTACGGCCGTGACCTCGCGCGCGGTGGCGTCTTCGCGCGCGAGACCGATTGGTACGCGCTCGCGGTGATGGCGTTCACCTCGCTCCTCTTCGTGCATCCGTACGGCGGCGCGCATCCGTCGCAGCCGACGCTCCTCCGCCGCGCCGAGGCCCGCCTCTCCGCGCTCCGCCCCGACGTCAAGCTCCCCTCCTCCGCGGCGCGCCCCGACGTGCTCCCCGACGACGCGCTCGGCTGGTTCGAGCGCGTCTTCGAGCGCGACCTGCGCGCGCCGCTCCCGCCGGCGCTCTTCGACGCGCGCTTCACCGCGTGCTCGTGCGGGACCGAGCACGCGCGCACGCGATGCCCGGCGTGCGCGGTGCGCGCGAACGTCGCGCCGGTCGTGCGCACGTGCGGGAAGCTCCGCGTTTCACGTGTATTCTACAAGCTTGGCGCGCGCGTCGTCGCGGCCGCGTTCGACGGCTCGATCCGCTGGGTGAGCGAGGAGGACGGCGTGCTCCGCCGCGAGGACGAGAGCGTCGTCGCCCCCGCGGGCGCGCACGAGCTCGTGCGCATCGCCGCCAACGCGACGTGGCTCGCCGCCGGCGGAGCGATGAAGAAGCTCGTCGCGGGGAAGGTCGTCGCGGAGCATCCGGTCGGCGTCGTGCACGGCGAGGTCGCGGCCGACGCTTCGGCGCTCGGCCTCGTCCACGTGCAGGGCGACGTGCTCGTGCGCGCGGAGGAGGGCACGCGCGTCGGTCAGGTGCTCGAACGCCAGACCCACGTGCGCACGAGCGCGACGCTGGGCTTCGCGTTCTACCGCGCGGGCGGCCTCACCGTCGCGTTCGTGTTCGATCCGCGGCGCGGTCCGCTCCGTCAGATCGAGGGCTTCCCTCCCCTCGCCGGTCGCCTCCGAGGTTGGTCCGCGGTGTTCGGTCCGGAGCACGTGCTCGTCACGTTCGCGACGGAGGTGAGCGGCGACGTCACGCACCACGCCCACCTCGTCGACGCCGCCGCGCGCATCGTCGCGAGCGACGACGGCGCCGTCCTCCCTCCTTCGCTCGCGGGCCGCGCGGTCGGCCCCGGCGGGAGCGTCCTCGTCGCGACGGACGCGGGCCTCCTCCTCACTCGCGCCGACGCCGGCGCGTTCACGTCGGGGCGTCTCTTCCCCGAAGCCAAGGACTTCGCCCGCCCGGACGACGACCTCCTCGTCGGCACGGGCGGCACCCTCTACGCCGTCACCGACGACGAAGTCACGCACCTCTGCTTCACTGGATGAAAGGAAAAGCCGCCATGCTGCCCGCGCCCCTGTTCCACGACGCCGCCAAGGTCCCCACCGTTCACGTCGAGCGCGCGTCGCTCGTCGCCGAGATCGCGGAGGAGTACCGGAAGAAGCACAAGGTCCCGTCCGCCGCGCAGGACAAGGTCCGGATCGCCGCGTTCGGCATCGACGCGCAGATCGGCTTCTGCACGCCGGGCGCGTCGCTCTTCGTGCCGGGCGCGGTCGAGGACACGCAGCGCACGATCGACTGGCTCTACAAGAACCTCGACAAGATCACGCAGCTCGCGTTCTCGCTCGACACGCACCGCGTCTTCCAGATCTTCCACCCGGCCTGGTGGATCGACGACGACGGCAAGCACCCCGGCCCCTTCACGCCCATCGCGACGAAGGACGTGAAGGACGGCCGCTGGAAGCCGGTCATGCACCCCGCGGAGTGCCTCGAGTACGTGAAGAAGCTCGAGGCGAGCGGCAAGTACACGCTCACGATCTGGCCGTACCACACGCTCCTCGGCGGCGTGAGCCACGCGCTCGTGCCGGCGCTGATGGAAGCGGCGATGTTCCACTCGCTCGTCCGCAACTCGCAGACGCACTTCGAGACGAAGGGCACCCACGCGATGACGGAGAACTACTCCGTGATGTCGCCGGAGGTCCGCGAGCTCGGCGGGCAGAGCGTCGGCACCTTCAACGCCGCGTTCTTCAAGCTGCTGATGGACTTCGATCGCGTGTACGTCTTCGGCCAGGCGAAGTCGCACTGCGTGCTCTCCACCCTGCGTGACATGCAGGAGCACATCGCGAAGGTCGATCCGAAGCTGATGAGCAAGATCTGGGTGCTCGAGGACGCGACGAGCCCGGTCCCCGCGCCCGCGCTCGATCCGCTCCCGCCCGCGCTCGACTTCCCGAAGATCGCCGACGCCGCGTTCGCCGAGCTCCGCGCGGCGGGGATGAACCTCGTGAAGACGACCGACCCGATCCAGCTCTGACCGATCGCGCCACCACCAAATTTTCGCGGCCGCGCGCGCGCGGCACAGGAGACCTCCATGTCGAATTCGAAGATCGATCCGAACACCGTCCTCGGCCTCGCCAACCTCTTCGCGAGCGCGAACGCGAGCGGCACGCTCTCGAACCAGAGCCGCCGCATCATCACCGGCAACCTCGGCGCGGTCGTCATCGCCGGCGCGGCGGGCAAGGACAACGAGGACATCCTCACGTCCGACGTCACGCTCGTGACGCTGCTCGTCGACGCCTCGTCGAGCATCCATCAGCGCGGGCTCGAGGACGCGGTGCGAGCGGGCCAGAACCTGCTCGTCGACGCGCTCGCGTGCTCGACCGCGTCCGAGTCGGTGCTGATGGCGCTCTGGACCTTCAACGAGGACGTCCGCGTCGTGCACTCGTACGTCGGGGTCGGCGACGCGACGCGGCTCGACAAGAAGACGTACAACGCGGCGGGCAGCACGCGGCTCTACGACACGTGGTGCGACGCGCTCGCGGCGAACGTCGCGTACGCGCAGCAGCTCCGCGACGGAGGGACGCCGTGCCGGAGCGTCGTCGTCGTCATCACCGACGGCGAGGACTGCGGCTCGAAGCGGCGCGCGAGCGACTGCGCGACGCTGAGCCGCGACCTCCTCGCCTCGGAGCAGTTCATCCTCGCCTTCGTCGGGGTCGGCACCGACGTCGACTTCCGCGCCGTCGCCAAGGCGATGGGCGTCCCCGACGGCTGCGTCACCGTGCAAGCGCAAGCCACGCCGCAAGGCATGCGAAAGGTCTTCGGCCTCGTGAAGCAATCGACCATCCGCGCGAGCCAGGGCGTCATCAAGCCGGGCCCGAACACCGGGTTCTTCTGACTCTCGACGTCGGGCTTCGCCCCCGACACCCCCACCCCAGACACGGCCCTCGCGCGGAGCGCTCGGCTCGCTTCGCGACCGCTGTGGCGGCCGCTTCTGGGGCCCCGACGTAGTATGGTGCTCGGCCGTGAAGAGGCGTGCGATCAGCGATGAGGAGGCGCAGTTCCTCGAGCAGTATCGGCCGGGGGCGTTTCCGCGACCGTCGGTGACGGTGGACCTCGTCGTCTTCACCGTCATCGATCGCCTCCTCCACGTGTTGCTCGTGCGGCGCAACGAGCACCCGTTCAAGGGACGCTGGGCGCTGCCGGGCGGGTTCGTCCGCGTCACCGACGATCGCAAGGACCAGGGCGAGGACCTCGACGCCGCCGCGCATCGCGAGCTCCTCGAGGAGACCGGCCTCTCGCACACCGCGAGCGCGAGCGTCTTCCTCGAGCAGGTGCGCGCGTTCGGCAAGCCGGGGCGCGACCCGCGCATGCGCGTCATCTCGGTCGCGTACTACGCGCTCGTGCGGCCGACGCTCGTGCCGCTGATCCGCGCGGGCGGCGACGTCTCGCACGCGAAATGGATCGAGGTCAGCGAGCTCGCGAAGAGCGACCTCGCGTTCGACCACGACGAGATCGTCGACGCCGCGCTCTCGCGCATGCGCGCCGACCTCGATCGCACGAGCATCGCCTACGAGCTGGTGCCGGAGACCTTCACGATCCAGGAGCTCCGCGCGGTCCACGAGGCGATCGGCGGCGCCGCCCTCGACCCGGGCAACTTCCGCAAGCGCGTCCTCCGCCAGCTCGAGGACGGCGTCATCGAGCACGCCCGCGGCAAGCGCGCGACGGCGTCGAAGCCCGCCAGCGTCTACCGCTTCGTGCGCCGCTGACTGCGCCCCTGCACCCACTCGGCTTTCGACACGGCTGAGATGAATAGGCGCGCACGAATTTCGTCGCCGCCCCTGGCGCGCGGAAAAGCCCATGCGCAGGTTCACCTCCTCCCCGCTTGTCGGGGTGGAGGCCGTCTGTCATGGTGAGAGCGTGATGACGAAGCGAGTCGACATCTGCCCGCAGGGTCGCGATCGCTAGCGCCGTCACCGCCGTGGAACCCACGGAGCCCCGCCCTCGGTGACGGTAAAGTCGACCGAGTGGACGAGGGGCTCCGAGGGAGTGCAGCGTGCTTATTTCGGATGGCGGTGCCCAAACAGGGCAACGAGGCAGTGAACGTCCAAAACGATCGGTCGTCCACGACGCAGACGGGCTCGCGGCCCGCGTCGAGGGACGACCTTCCTCCGGGTTCTACGAGCGCAAGCAGCGCAAGGTGAGAGCCTACCTCCGCTACGTGACGCCGAGCGCGGGCGTGACGCGCGAGCTCTTCCAGCTCGCGTGGCCGATCGCGGCGGCGATGCTCGGCGAGACCGCGCTCTCGCTCATCGACACGAAGCTCGTCGGCGGGCTCGGGTCCGCGGCGCTCGGCGGCGTCGGGGTCGCGACCACGTTCATGTACCTCGCGTACGCGATGACGTACGGCGGGATGCGCGGGGTGAAGGTCCGCGTCGCGCACGCGGTCGGCGAGGGCAAGGCGCAAGACGGCCTCGCCTACGCGCGCGCGGGGATGATCGTCGGCCTCCTCTTCGGGACGCTGGTGCTCGTCGCGTGCCGTGACGTCGGCGGCGTCCTCTCGCGGCTCGGCGCCGATCCCGAGATCGTGCCGTACGCGAAGGACTTCCTCGCCGCCGTCACGCTCGGCGCGCCGGCGACGTGCGCGCTCGCGGCGCTCATCCAGCACCGTCAGGGCATGGGTGACTCGCGGACGCCGATGATCGTCGGCATCGCGGGCAACGCGTTCAACGCGCTCTTCGCGTGGTCGCTCATCTACGGTCACTTCGGGCTCCCCGCCCTCGGCGTCCGTGGCGCGGGCTACTCCACCGCGACGACGGAGGTGCTCGAGCTCGGGATCATGTTCGCGCTCCTCCTCCGCGACGAGCGCCGCGCGACGACGAAGCCGACCATCACCGTTCGTAGAGCGGCGAAGGACATCCTCGATCTCGGTCTCCCGACCGGCATCCAGTTCACGGCGGAGACGCTCGCGTTCACGGTGTTCACCGTCCTCCTCGGCTCGATCAGCAAGGAGGAGATCGCGGCGCACCAGATCGCGCTCAACGTCATCCGCACGTCGTTCCTCCCCGGCGTGGCGATCGCGGAGGCGACGAGCGTGCTCGTCGGCCGCTCGCTCGGCCGCCGCCGTCTCTCCGAGGCGGACGGCGCGGTGAAGAGCGGCCTCGCGCTCGCGGTGGGCTTCATGTTCCTCTGCGGCGTGGCGTTCGCGCTCTTCGGCGGCCCGCTCGGCGCGTTCTTCTCGTCGGACCCCGCCGTCATCGCGAACGCGAAGCGCCTCCTCCTCGTCGCGGCCGTGTTCCAGGTGCTCGACGCGATCAACATCGTGCTCCGCGGCTCCCTCCGCGGCGCGAAGGACGTGCGCGTCGTCGCGGTCCTCGGCGTCCTCATCGTGTGGTCGTTCCTCCCGACCTCGGCGTACGTCCTCGGCAAGCACCTCGGCCTCGGCGCCCTCGGCGGCTGGCTCGGCTTCGTCGGCGAAACGGCGGTAGCCTCCATCCTCTTCTGGCGCCGCTGGAAAAAGGGCCCCTGGCGCCGCGACTACCAACGCCCCTGACCCCTCTCCACCGACGGAACCGACGCGGCGCCCCCCGGGGCCCCGCGACCGCGGCCGCGAAAGCGGTTGCGAAGCAACCCTCGCGCGCCAGCGCGAGGGCCGTGGTCGCGGGGCGGGGGTGTCGGGGGCAGAGCCCCCGACCAAGAAAAAACCCGTTCCGGTTGGGGAGGACCGGAACGGGCTTGAATGCTCGGGCTGCTGCGCGGGAGTGGAGAGAGCGGGAAGGGTTCGGCTCCCGCGCCGCGGTCAGAGCATGTTTGGTCTGCGAATCAGGCGGTGCGACGGCGGCGGACGAGGACCATCGCGCCGAGGCCGATGAGGCCGAGGCCGGCCCAGCCCGGGGTCGTCGAGTGGCCGGCCGCCTTGCAGCCGCAGCCGTCGCTGCCCTCGGCGCCGGCGCTCTTCGTCGAGCCGTCCGACTCCTCGTCGTCCTCGACGTCCGCGCCGTTCGCGCCGATCTTGAAGGTCTGGAGCGGAGAGTCCGCGTCGTTCGAGGCGATCGTGATGTCGGCCGAGGCCGCCGCCGCGCTCTCCGGCTCGAACTTCACCGAGAGCTCGTACTTGCTCTTCGCGGGGACGCTGACCGTGCCGCCCTCGACCTTGAACGCCGGGTTCGAGCTCGAGAAGCTCATCGTCGCGTCCTTCTCGCCCGTGTTCTCGATGATGACCTTCTTCGTCGCCGAGCCGCCGACCTTCACCGCGCCGAGGTCGACGTTCTTCGGAGCGCGGACGTTCGGCATCGGGATGTGGACGAGGACGGTCTGGAAGTTCACCGCCGTCGCCGGCGTGGTGAAGTCCTTCGTGTAGACGTCGTAGCCGACGTTGAGCTTCGCGTTGATGCTGGCGACCTTGTCGATGAAGACGAACGGCTGGACCGAGATGCCGCCGGTGACCTCCATGTTGCCTTCGACCGCGGTCATGACCTCGAGGTAGTCGCCGTCCGCCGCGTCGATGACGAGCTCGCTCGAGCCGTCCGCGATCTGGCCCGCCGCGCCCGAGATCGTCACCTTCGTCGTCTTGTACGTGAACGTCGGCTTCGAGACGGCGCGGACGCCGAACTCGCCGGTCACGTTGTTCGCGACGAAGTCCGGCATCTCGGACATCTGCATCGTGAAGAGCTCCGCCGCGGCGAGGTCCGGCGCGTTGAGCTTCGTCGAGACGGCGGTGAAGCCCCACGGCGCGAACGGCTGCTGCGCCTTCGAGTCGTAGCGGAAGTTCGCGCCCTTCATCTTGTTGAGGAGGTCGGTCGCGTCGTACGAGAACGTCGCGTTGAGGCCGAACGCGCTGAGCTTGAGGTCCATCGACGGCGTCAGCGTGTGACGAACCGAGACGAGGCCGTCGTTCGAGCCGCCGGTCTGCGCCTTCAGGATGATCTTCTTGTCGTCGCCCCAGCTCGCCTCGACGTTCGCGCCCTTCGGCATGTCGACGACGAAGAGCGGGCCGCCGTTGGTGACGGGATCGACCTTGATGCCGACGTTCGCCTGCACGATGCTCGGGCCGACCCAGCCGGTCTGGATCGAGCTCTCGAGACCCTTGCCGTGCTCGTACTTGAGCGACGCGGACCCGATCGACGAGTTCGGCGCCGACGCGCTCGGCCCCTCCGAGTCGACGTCGCCCTGGGCGCGGGCCTCGGACGTCGCGAGCGTGAGGCCGAGAACGGCCGCCGTCATCATCCCGAAACGAACCGCCGCCGAAATCGTGTGAGCGCGCATGATGGGTCTCCCTCTCTCTTGTCCCGTTGTCCCCGACGTGACGACATTCCCTACAGCACCCACCGTGCCGGAGATGTCCGAGATGTAGGATGTGCTCCCCAAGCAACAACGATCTGAAAGATCGCATACTTGGAAAATTGCACCAGTGTCGTTCCAGGTGGGCTGGAATATTCCTGTGGACTACACGATCCAGGCTTGGATCGGGATGGACCCACCTCGCAGATCGCTAAGTCCGCGACCCCACGTGAGCGGGCGGCCTAACTACGCCAGCCGACTCGATCGCCTCAACGCAGGGGCCTGCGGCCCCTGCACCCCGCTCGCAGCCGTAGGACGCGCGCGAAGACGCGCGCATCCTCCGCTGCTCGCCGATGTGCGCCCTTCCGGTCGGCCCATCTTCGAGACGGATCGAGCGCGCGACGGTGCTCGCGAGACGCGCGCGGTCCGGACCGAATTGCGCAGCCGAGCGAGCTGTGGATCAGCCGCCGTCGACGACTTCGAGCGCGCGGGCGCAGCGGATGCCGATGCCGTGGCTGCGGAAGGTCGGGGGCGCGGCGAAGCGGCGGTAGGTCGGGCGCACCCACGCCGGGTCGGCGCCGTTCCACGAGCCGCCGCGGACACCTCTCAGCTCGCCCGTCGCCGGGCCCTTCGGATCGATCTGCGCGTCGGCGGTGTACGGCGCGTTCCAGTCGGCGACCCACTCCCAGACGTTGCCGACGACGTCCTTCAGCCCGAACTGCGACGTGCCCTTCGGGAAGCTCCCCACCGGCGCCGTCGTCTCGAAGCCGTCGTCCGCCTGGTACATCGCCTCGAGCGCGTTGTTCGGGTCGGGGTGCAGCTTCGCCCACGCGACGCACTCGGTCCCGCACGCGTTCAGGAACTGCCCGTTCGACGGCGGGTCGTCGCCCCACGGATACTTGCGGCCGTCGGAGCCGCGCGTCGCGAACTCCCACTCCGCCTCGGTCGGGAGCCGCTTCCCGACCGCCTTGCAGTAAGCGTCGGCGAGCTCCCAGTCGACGCAGTTGATCGGGTGCTTCGCGCGCCCCTCCGGGTCGCGGATGTTGCAGAGCGGGTCGTAGATCTTGTGCGCCGTCGCGTCGATGCCGGGGTAGTCGTTGTCGCGCGGCGCGCGCTTGCACTCGCCGCGGTCGCTGCAAGCCTTGTACGCCTCTACCGTGACTTCCGTCACATCCATGCAATAAGACGAAAGCGTGACTTGGTGCGCGGGCCGCTCCTCCTCGAGGTCGTCCTTGTCGTCCGAGCCCATGAAGAACTTCCCGCCCGGGATCTGCGCCATCCCTTCGGGGCAGGTCGGAGGAGGAGGCGGCGGCGCGGGCACGGCCGACACCGACGCGCTCGCCACCGGCGCCGGCTTCGCCGCGGTGCCGCGGTACACGATGAGCCCGGTGCCGATCGCCCCGAGCACGACGAACGCGCCGAGCGCGCCGAGGACGAGACCGAGGTTCCCGCCCCCGGGAGGCGCGACCGGGCCGCTCGCGCGCATCGTCGCGTTCGGCGCGCGCTGGCTCTCCGGCGCGCGCTGGCTCTCCGGCGCGGCGGTGGTGACGAAGCCGGGCGCGGTGGGGCCGGTGACGCCGGCGCCGGTGGGGACCGACGGCGCGAGGCTTGTCTGCTGCATCGAGGCGTACCCCGCCCCCGTGTTGCGCGACGAGTCGGTCGCGAGGCCGCGCAGCGCTTCCATGCCGAGCGCGCCGCGGACCGCCTCCCAGAACTCACCCATCGACTGGAAGCGCTCTTGGATGTCGACCGCGACCGCGCGGCGAAGGACGGCCTCGAGCGCGTCCGAGAGCTGCGCGCCGTAGGTCCGCGGGGTCGGACGGCGGCGCGGATCCATCGCGCAGAACGCGAGCTGCGTGAGGTCGTCGCCGAAGAGCGCGGGCCGGTTCGTCATGAGCTCGGTGAAGATGAGCCCGAGCGCGAACACGTCGGTCCACGGCCCCGTCGCGCCGTGCTGGCGGCTGAACTGCTCCGGCGCGCCGTACGCGGGGGTGAACGAAGACACCTGCCCCGTCGTCTTCTGGAACGATCCGGCGAGCCGCTGCACGTCCTGCACGACCTTCGCGATCCCGAAGTCGAGGATCTTCACCGAGAGCTCACCGCGCGGATCGCCGAGCACGAAGATGTTCGCGGGCTTCACGTCGCGGTGCGCGATGCCCTTCCGATGCGCGAGCGCGAGCGCCTCCGCCGCGGGCTCGAGGATGCGGACGACCTGCTCCGCCGTGCGCGGCGGCAGCATCGCGGCGCGCTCGGCCTCGACGACCTCCTCGAGCGATTGGCCCTCGAGCCACTCGAGGACCATGTACGGCATCTCGCGACCGTCGGGCGTCTTGAGCTCCCCGACGTCGCGCGCCTGACAGATCGCGGCGGAGCGCTCGGAGAGATCGGCGAGGAGTCGCCCCTCCTGGATGAAGTCCTCGACGAGCCCGGCGCGTTTGTCGGGCGGGAGATCGCCGAGCGCGCGGAAGACCTTGAGCGCGACGGGCCGCTTCCACACGCGATGGTTCGCGCGATACACGAGCGCGAAGCCGCCCTCGCCGACGACGCGCTCGATCTCGTACTTGTCCGAGACCGTAGTACCGACGAGGGAGAGCGGGTCTGCGAGCATCGCGGCGTCCGGAGCGTACCAAGGTCTCTACGCCGTGACCCAATCTCCGGTTTCACGCCACTCACAGCGTCTTGGCGCAGCGAAATCCAACGCCATACGACCGCACCAACGCGGTCTTCGGCGCGGGGTGAGCCACTCGTCGTCGCACTCGCTCCTCGTCCGAGGAGGTCGCCGCATCCCGGCGCGATGATCTTCCCGCCGACGGTGCCGAAGCCGGCCTTCTGTGCATCCTGCACGACCTTCGCGATCCCGAAGTCGAGCAGCTTCACGACCACGCCCTCCGCGCGCACGCGCGGTCCGCCGAGCACGAAGACGTCGCGATGCGCGATCCCGATCTTGTGCGCCCCTTCCTGGATGAAGTCCGCGTCCCGCGCCGCGTGGCAGACATAAAAACGCCGAAGTCTCTTTGCGGGAGCGCTTTGGCGATTTTCGCTGTAATTTCCAGTGCCTGGTCCCGGAATCGAACCAGGGACACGGGGATTTTCAATCCCCTGCTCTACCAACTGAGCTAACCAGGCAGGCCCGTGAGGGACGCGAAACATCATCGGTCTCCGCGCCGATGTCAAGCGCCTTGCCGTGGTGCTCGAGGTAACGAATCGCCGCCCGCAGGAGCCGCGGATCGTCGCGGAACTGACCGAGCCCTGCGTTGCACTTGCGGCACAACATCCCGCGGACGCGCCGCGTGTCGTGGCAGTGATCGACGCAACCAGGATCGGGCGCACGACAGATCGCGCAGCGCCCGTCCTGCGCCGCGAGCATCGCCCGCACGTCTCTCGTCGTGACGCCGTAGCGACGCCTCCGGTCCTGCGCCTGGACCTTGAGCGGGTTCTCGGCGCGCCATGCCTTCGTGCGAAGGCGCGACGACTCTCGCTCGCCGAGCAGGTTCGCCGCCCACCTCTCGCGTGACGCGCGCGCGCGGCACGGCCGGCAGCGATTGCGCGTCCCGAGATCGGTCGACCCGCAGGTCGCGCAGACGCCGCCTTGGTTGATCGGCTTGCGAGGCATGACTCCCCCGTTGCTTTTTTCTTGCCACGTTTCGGAGGCGCGTCCAGCGCTATCCTCCGCGCGCATGGCGGTGCTTCGTGGGGTGCGTGTGGCGTTGCGGGCGGTGGTGGAGGGGGACCTCGCGCGGCTGCGGGAGATCCTCGGCGAGCCTGGCGTGGCGCGGTGGGGGTTCGAGCTCGGGGACGAGGAGCTGCTCGGGATCGAGACGGACGACGACCTCGCGATGAGCGCCTTCGCGATCGAGCTCGCGGGGCGCGTCGTGGGGTGGATCGGAGGCTGGGAGAAGAACCACCCCGAGTACCGGCACGCCGGCATCGACCTGTTCCTCGCCGACGACGCGCAAGGCAAAGGCCTCAGGCCCGAAGCGATCCGGCTCGTCTGTCGCTACCTCTTCGACGAGCGCGGCCATCACCGCATCACGATCGATCCCGCCGCCGCGAACGAGCACGCGATCCGCGCCTACGAGAAGGTCGGCTTCCGCCGCGTCGGCGTCCTGCGGCAGTACGAGCGCGGCCCCGACGGCTCGTACCACGACGGCGTCCTCCTCGACATGCTCCGCGCGGACCTCCGCGACGACTGAAGATCGAAGACCGAAGACCGAGAGCGCTACCGGTCGGCGCGACGGAACAGGTCGATCGCGGCGGCGAGGTCGTCGCGCGCGGAGACGAGCAGGACGTGCATGCCCGCCTCGAACGTCGAGCCGCCGCGCGGCGTCTCGAGCTTGCCGTCGTGGCTCATGCCCGCGACGACGCACGACGCCGGCAGCACGTTCGCCTGCGCGATCTCGCCGAGGGTCTTGCCGACGACCCAGGCCCCCTCCGGGATCGTCATCTCGAACGCGATCGTCTCGCCGGTGCCGGTGCCGAGCACCATCGAGTGCCTCACCGCGTCGAACTCGATCGCGATCCCGAGCGCGCCGACGAGGATCTCCGTCTCGGAGAGGATCTCGTGGATGCCGGCCGCGGTGTACACGCCGCGGTAGCCCGGGTCGCGCATGCGGACGAGGACCCGCTTGGCGCCGAGCGTGCGCGCGAGCAGCGCGCAGCCGAGGTTGTCGGCGTCGCGGTAGAGCATCGCGAGCACGGCGTCCGCGCGATCCGGCTCCGCCTGCTTCAGCACCGTCGCGTCGGTCGCGTCGCCGGCGAGCATGACGATGCCGTGCGCCTCGGAGGCTTGCTTCACGACCTGCGCGTCGCGCTCGAGCACGACCACGCTGTGACCGCGCGTCTGGAGATAGACCGCGAGGTTCAGGCCGCCGCGGCCTGCGCCGGCGATGACGATCTTCACTTGTGCTCTCCTGTCGGCGCCGGAGCGCCGTGAGTGGTCGCGAGGCGGAACCGCTCGCGGTCGATCCGCTCGACCTCCTTCTCCGCCGTCTCGATCGCGACGAGCCCGCGCCGCGCGGCGTCGAGGAGCGCCGCCTTCTGCGCCGCGAGCACGGCGCCGTCGATGATCGCGTCGTCGGCGGCGTCGGCCTCCGGCGTCCGGAGCGAGCCCTCCGCGTCGATGATGATGCGCTGGAACGCCGCGCGCCGCACCGCGTGCTCGGGCCGCGACATGATCCCGGTCGCGAGCATGCCGTCGAGCTCCACCTGCCCGCGCCGCGCCGCGATCAGCCGCGCGCGCGCGACGTCGAACACGTCGTCGGTGGCGGAGCCGATCCGGAGGAACTGGATGAAGCGGCGGAACGGCAGCGCCTGCGTCATGAGCGTGATGAACGTGACGCCGAAGACGATCGTGACGAGGCGCTCGCGGTACGGGAGCCCCTGCGGCAGCGCGAGCACGGCCGCCATCGAGAGCGCGCCCTTCACGTTGCCGAAGACCATGACGTGCTGCCACTTGAGCGGGAGGTCCTCCTTCCTCAGCGCGCGGAGCACGAAGAAGGTGCAGTACACCGCGACCGCGCGGCCGGCGTGGAGCGCGACGACGGCGGCGAGGATCGCGAGCGCCTCGGTGATGAACATCCGCGCGTCGATCTGCATCCCGACGAGCACGAAGAGCAGCACGTTGATGCCGAAGCCGATCGCCTCCCAGAAGCCCTGCAGCGCGAGGACGCGCGAGGGATCGAGCTCGCGCCGGGCCGCGCGCCCGACGACGAGCCCGACGATGACGACCGCGATCACCGGCGACGCGTGGATGTGCTCGGCGAGCAGCGACGTCGCGAAGACGAGGACGCCGGAGGCGAGGATGCCGGTGAGGTGATCGGGCGTCCGCCGCAGCGCGGCCGAGCCGAGCGCGCCGAAGATCGCGCCCATGCCGAGGCCGCCGACGATGGCGAGCAGGAGCGCGCGCGTCGTCGACGCGACCTCGACCGTGCCGGTCTGGAGGATCCCCGCGGTGAGGCTCACGAGGACGAGCGCGGTCCCGTCGTTGAAGAGGCTCTCCCCTTCCATGATCGCGGCGAGGTGGTGGGGGACGCGCGTGCTCCGGAACGCGAGGAGCACGCTCACCGTGTCCGTGATCGAGAGCAGCGCGCCGAGGAGGAGCGCGGCGCTGAACGGCAGCCCGAGCGCGAAGGTCGCCACCGACGCGGTCGCGAAGAGCGAGATCGCGACGCCCGGCACCGCGAGCGCGAGGATCGGCCGCGCCGCGCTCTTCAAGCTGTCGGCGTCGGCGAAGAGCGCGCCCTCGAAGACGAGGACGGGCAGGAACGCGACGAGGACGACCTCCGGCTCCATCGGCGCGTGCGGCAGCACGTTCGCGAAGACGAGCAGGAGGCCGATGACGACGAGCGCCACGTTGTACGGCACGTTCGCGCGCTTGGCGCCGATCGCGACCGTCGCGCCGACGCCGAAGACGAGGACGTAGCTCTCGAGGGCCTCGCGCATGGCGTGACGACCCTAGAGCGCCGGGCGCGCGAGGACAACCCATCACGTTCGCATCGTCACCCCACGCGTCAACGCCTGCTCATCGGGAGCGGTTCGTTCGCCGTCTCCGCGAGGTAAGCGAGGACCGGCGGGTACGTCGCCGCGAGCGACGCGAACTGCCCCGACGGCATCCGGAGGAGGACCGCCTCGGAGGCGGCCCGGATCGTGACGTCCGACTTCCCGCCCATCAGCGACGCGTGCCCGAAGGCGGTGCCGCGCGCGATGCGGATCGGCTCGCCGTCGGTCGGCTCTTGCACGACGTTCCCGGCGAGGATGACGTAGAGGCCGTCGCTCCGGCGATCGCGCTCGGCGAGGAGGGTGCCCGCGTCGGCGCGGCGGACCTCGAAGCGCTGCGAGAGCTCGAGGCGCCCCGCGGGATCGAACGCGGAGAAGAGCGGAGACGTGTGCATCAGGTTCGTGATGAGGCGCCGCGCGAGCAGATCGAAGAGCGCGTCCTCGACCTCGGGGAACTTCGCCATCACGCGCTCGAGCGCGGTCTTGTCGATCTTCAGCGTCATGAGCTGCGACTCGGCCTTCACGTCGGCCTGGCGCTGCCCTTCGTCGAGGAGCGACGACTCGCCGAACACGTCGCCCTCGACGAGCCGGATCTCCGGGCTGCCGGCGACGATCACGCGCGCGGTGCCGGAGACGATCGCGTAGAGCGCGAACGCGAGCTCGTTCTTCACGATCACCATCGCGCTGGGGACGAACTCCACGAGCTCGGCCGCGTCGGTGAGGGCGACGAGCGCGTCGCGCGAGAGCGCGGCGAAGAGGCGGAAGCTCGCCATCTTCTTCAGCGCGTCGAAGTCGCTCACCTCTTCGACGTCCGAGAGCGACACCGGCGTCGGCGCCTCCGAGACCTCCGCGGTCGCCGAGGGCTCGGGCGTGACCTCGATCCGCTCCGAGACGCTGAAGTCCTCGAGGAGGACGGAGATGCTCGCCTCCCCCGCGTCCGAGAAGCGGACCTCGTCCGCGCCGACGTCCGGCGCGGGCGTCAGCTTGACGGGGCGGACCGGGAGCGGCGGCGGCTTCGCGTCGCTCGTCCCCACGCGCGGGGCGAGCGGCAGCGGCGGCGTATTCCCCGCTTTTGGTGCTTGCGGCGCGTTGACGGGGAGCGGGGGCGGCCGCGTGAGGATCGGCCCCGCGTCCTTCGGCAGCGACTTCTCGAGGAGGTCTCCGCGCGCCGAGTCCATCGTGCTGACGAGCTTCGCCATCGCGATCGCGCGCGGGAGGAAGCCCTTCGCGAGGTAGCGCTCGAACGCGCGCACGAACGCCTCGACCGCCTCGTTGCGCTGGCTCGTCCGGCGGTAGGCCTCGCCGAGGCGCTGCGACCACTGCGGCTCGTTCGGCTGCAGCTTCTCGAGCTCGACGAGCGCCCTCAGCGCGTCCTGCGGCTTGTTCTTCTCGGTCGCCTTGTGCCAGGCAACGCGTAGCTCTTCGACTCGGTCCGCCATGAGGCGCCGATTCTCGCAGAGACGGCGCGCTTTTTACAGCGCGTCCCGCGTCCAGGCGATCTGTTCGGGCGAGAGCTTCGGAATGGACGAGGGCTTCTTCACTTCGATGCTCTTCGTCGTCCCGTCCTTCGCCGCCATGACGTCGGTGACCTTGTTCATGCGCTGGTGGATCGCCTTCCACGTGTAGTCCGACACCCAGACCGGGCTGCAGTAGCTCATGAAGTCGGCGTGGTCCTCGCCGCTCTTCAGCTCCTTCGTCAGCGGATCCCACCCCGACGTCCCGACGCGCGCGTCCTCGTACGGGTACTTCTTGTCGATCGCGTTCGGGTTGCCACACGGCGCGTGGAGCCGCCCCATCGCGTGCGCGAGCTCCTGCGCGAGCGTGCCGCCCGACTTCTCGGTCTGGTAGCCGAGCACGAGCGCGGACCGGAGCGACATGTTCGTGTCGAGCTCGGCGTTGTAGCCGCTCGCGGGCGCGATGCCGAGGATGCATCCGCCGCCGCCGCTCATGCAGAACTCGCGCAGCGTAGGGGCCGGGGTGAAGACGCCGATGTAATAGACGTCGTCGTCGACCTCCTCCTCCGCGCGCATGTTCATGACGGTGTTGAGGAGCTCGCTCCATCCGTCGCCGTCGGGCGCGATCGGGATCGGGAACGCGAGCTCGGCGTGCAGCGACACCTCGACCTCGGAGACGGGATAGAGCTTGTAGAGCGCGTCGTGGTAGCGCTTCACGTTCGCGTCGCTGAGGTCGGGCAGGCGCTCCTCGCCCTCGGCGGTGTATTTCACCGGCACGAGCTGCACGCGCAGCGGAGGCGCGTCGACCGCCTCCGCCGCGATCGTCTCGTCGCCCTCCGGGAAGTGGATCGCGTCGTCCTTCGTCGCGCCGATCACGTCGACGGAGAGCTCGAGGTCCTTCGTCACGAGCTCGGCGTCGAGCTCGAAGTTGAACGTGGTGTCGAGGTCGCTGTCGACGTACACGCCGAGCGAGCGCGGGCCGGCGGAGAGGACGGTCTCCTCGCCGCCGCTCTTCACGTGGAGCTTGGCCGACACCTTCGGCGGCCGCGCGCCGGCGAGCCGCTTCGCGTGCACGCGCACGAGCGCGGGGCGCTTCGTGAGGATGGGGGCGTTCCGCTCCTCGGTGAGCGCGCCGTCTTCGACGAGCCGCACCTCGACGCCCTGGTAGATCGAGACCCGATCGATCGAGACGCCGCCCGCGACCGTCTTCGTGGGTTCCGTCGAATTCGTGTCAGGGGTCGGCTGCTCGGTCCTCGTGATCACCTCGGTCCCGCACGCGGCGCTGAGGAGGGTGAGGGCGAACGCAAGTGAGCGGATCTTCATCGAGCGCCGGTGCGGCTTAGCATCGGCCGCCGGGAGGGCCCGTCCGAAAGCGTTTCCTTCGCGTCTCAACGATCTTTGCTACGACGGAAAAGGCGAACGGTGGAGACCATTTATGCAGCCATTCCCGCGGCGATCGCGGGCTCTTTCCTGGCGCTCCGGGCGGGGTGGCGGGCGTGGCAGCCGGCGCGCCTGCTCCTCGCGGGGCGTTATGAGGAGGCGGCCCGGGCCGGGACCGAGCTCGACCGTTCGTGGCTGCGGGTTTTCCCGTCGGTCCGGAGCTCGGCGCGGTATGCGATCGCATGCGCGCGGCACCTCGCGGGGGATCTGGAGGGCTCGCTCGAGGTGACGGCGACGCTGGAGAAGCGGGATCGCTACGACGTCCGCTCGCTCGACGCGGCGAGCCTGGTGCTGCTCGATCGCGACGCGGCGGACGCGGAGCGCGCGCTCGTCCTGCTCGAGCGCCTGCGCGATCGCGCGCCGGAGGATCATTTCCTCGAGTCGCTCGCGCGCCACCGCCTCGGCAAGGAGGCGACGCTCGCGCGCGACGTCACGGGCGCGCCGGCGCCGCCGGGCGATCGCGCGACCATCTTCTACTTCCTGCGCGGCCTCTACTACGCGCGCGTCCGCGGCCTCGACCACCTCGCGCGGGAGGACTTCGAGCGCGCAGCGGAGGGCGCCCACGCCAACGTGTACTCACAGCGGGCGCGAAGCATGCTCGCCGAGCGCGCAGCGGACGAGGGCCCATCGAGCCTCGCCCCACAGGTCGTCGCGAAGCGCGAGGAGTGAGGGCTCGAGCGGACATGCGCGTTCGAGTCATTTTTCTTTAGGCCCGCACGACGTCGTCTCGCGCTTCGACGTCCTCGCGTGGGGCGCTGGTGGGCCTTCTCACCTACGATGTCCTCTTCACGCCGCCGGCACATCGCGAACACCATCGAACACCGCGACGAGCACTCGACCCATCGACGTTTCCAAGCCCGCCCGCACTCGACCTCGAAGCTTCGACTCCGTCGCTCTTTCCCTCTCCCTGAACCCTCTCCCTCTCCCTGAACCTCTCCCTCTCCCTGAACCTCTCCCTCTCCCTGAACCAAAAGCCTCGAGTGTCGCGAAACCACGCGCCCAGTTGCCGAACCTCTTAGAACGCGTCCGCCGTTACCTTGTCGTAAATAACGTTACAATACCCTGGGTTCGCGAACCCGACGTTTCGTGCTCCCACCGAGAATTGCATCTGTAGATCGGCCGTCCCGACTCCCGCGACCTGGCCGAAGGGCCGAGTAACTTGGTGCATCCTCTTGGTCTTCGGGTCGTAGCCGAAAACCGTGATCGAGGCTGTACCGCTGGCGCGAATGACGTCGAACCTTGCGTGCTCCCACTTGTAGTTCGGTTCAGGCTGAAGTGAAAAGTATTGGAACGAGCTGCACTCGCGGGCACCGTAGTTCTTGATGCACCCGCCGTATCCGTGTTCGGTCAAGAATAGTTCGATTCGAAAGGTCTCGGCGACGGGATTGAAGAACGAACCGAACTTCAGGTACGCGAGTTTGATGTACGAGCTGGCGTCCGAGCAGTACGGGTTGAGATCGAATTCGAAGACGACGTGCGGACGGTCGTACGGAAAGTCGTACGTCTTGTGGAGGTACGCTTGCCAGTCGCCGCCGATGCGGATCTGCGCCAGGAACCCCTTCGAATCGGGCGCCCCGATCCATTGCTGAACGTTGGCCGTCGAGGTGTCGCCGGCTGGAACCACAACGAAGCCATCCCAGCAGCCGGGACAGATTCCTTCGAGCGACGGTCCGTCGAAATCCGAGCAGAAGCCGTGAGGATTGTTGGAGCACCACGTCCCCGGGCCGCTGGGGACGGTCGCGCCGGCGTCCTGAAGAGGTACGCTCGCGTCTTCAGGGCCAGACGTCGGCGTGGGTTCTTCGCCAGCGTTGGTCGGCGGCGCGGGGGGTGGGCCCGCATCGGGTGGTGGCACCTTGTCGCGAATCGCTCCGTCGGGCGGTCGACCGGCATCGGCTAGCTGAACTGAACCTCCGGCAGCGTCCTTCGAAGAGGTAGGTGCCGCATCAGGCGCATCGGCACGCTGCGCTACTAGTTCGTATGAGGCACATTGGGTTGTCGCTATGAAGACGAGTACCACGGTTGTCGAAGCGAAGACGCGCAACGATAGGTGTAAGGCATTTTTCATTGAAAGCGGCCTCCCATGCCCAGCCATCCAAGTCCGATCAGAGGTCGGACGTCTGTTCGACTCGTCGTTTTTGTTTGTGTCGGACTCGATGGGCTAGCAACTAGGAAATAGCTGCCGAGACCGAGGCCGATCGCCGCGACACCGAATCCGATCCCCAGGAGGATCCTGTCTCGCGTGAGTGCGTCTACTTCGGCTTCACGCTCACGCGGACAGCGCTCAGTCTGCGCTCCCGTCGGCACGCCGTCAGCGTCGAGCGTGCAGGTCTTCGCGAGCGACGCATTTTGAAGACGCTCGCTCACCAAGAACACGATGCCCGTTGCGAGGCCGGCGGCGCCGATCCCGTAGGACACCCACGTGCCGACGGGCACGCCACTCTTCGTCTCAGGTGTCGGGGGCAACGAGGCCGGCGCTTCCAGGGAGACCATGTCGACCGGCAGCGCGATCTCCAACACGCCATCGGTCTCAGCCAGCCGCACGACGACCGCGCGCGACTCGGTGGTGGTCCCCATGGTGGCTATGACGGTGTGCTCGCCTGGGTCTAACTCGAGCGCCTGTCCGGGCGCTTGTGACATTCCATCGACTTTGATCGCCGCTGCGGCCAACGGGGTTCCGCGGCGATCAACAACGCGCACCGTCAGCTTCGGTATCAGCGGCGCGACGGCCCCCAACCAGCCAGTACACGCCTGCACGATCGACGGTGGGCACAGGGCGCTGGAGCAAGTGCGGAGCGCGGCTCGACGAGCGAGAAGCTTCTCCGGCGTATCGCGGCGGAGCACCTGCGCTTGGACGTGGGCTGTTGTACACGCGGCTTCCTCGGTAGCGTGCGCGGTAGCCTCCGCTGTCGTTGCAGCAACTGTCAAAAAAGCCGTGCGGATCCACATATTCATGGACACCCAGCTTTGTGAACTTGAATGCCGTCAACGATGGTGAAGGGCGGATTGCAGTTGAGTCGTGGCGACGTTGCGGTCGTCGTCGTTCCTACGCGTGGCTTCACTGCGGGAGCTTTGATCCGTAACGTTGCAGAAGCGATCGGCCGCGGCAGACTTGTTGCGGGTGCGGCCGTGGTCGCGGGCGGCGATTCGTTCTCGCGCGCAATTGCCGGCTCAGTCGGTGCTGCGGGGGGCAAAGCGGGCTCGCCGCGGGTTTCACTGGGTGAAACAAGTGAAGCGGACTGAACGGCTTCGTCGCGAGGATTCGCCAACGTGTGCACACCCACGGCGGCGAGCGCGACGACGATCGCAATGGCCCCCACCACGCCCCATCTCGGCGAGAACCGCCGTCGCGTCGGAGCTTCGTCCGAATCGGGTTCTGGCGCATTGCTAGTGCGCGATTGGAACCAGCGACGAAAGGCGTCGCCAACGCGTTTCCACGCCGGCGTTCCCGGCGCTGCGTCGCACTCGGTAATTGGCGCGCTTGAGACTGGCCGCCCCGTGGTGCCGCCAAGAAGGGCTGCCCTATTTCCCGGGGACGCGAGCGTGCCAGAACGCTGATTGATTGGCTTCACGCCAGCAACCGCGAGCATCGTCTCGCTGAGGGTGCCCCGAACGACCGTCGCGTCCTCGGTCGGTTCGAACGCCTTCAAGCGCGTCTGCGCTTCCTCCAACGCGGTGCGCATGTCGTTAGCAGATAGCCATCGGTTTGCCTTCTCGAACGCGAGCGCGCGGTCCACAAGCTCCACAACCTCCGTCGGCGCTTCAGGCAGCACCGCCGCGAGCGAAGGCGCAGGACGAGTGGCCGCGAGAATCGCGATGTGCTGCCCGGATTGTCCTTCGTGAACGGAGCGTCCGCTGAGAAGCGTGTACATGGTTGCGCCCACAGCCCAGATATCCGTCAGGGGCCCCAGTTCGTTTACGAGGCCACCGGCCTGCTCGGGCGCCATGAAGGCCGGCGTGCCGAACACCGACCCCGTCGATGTCGCGCTGGACACCGCCGCGTCGCGAACGCGGGCGATTCCGAAGTCGAGCACCTTCAGCTCGCCTGAGGTCGTCACGAACAGGTTCGCCGGCTTCAAATCGCGGTGAATGACGCCCGCGCCGTGCGCAACGGTGAGCACTGCGCAAAGATCCGACGCGATGGTGAGAACCGTCTTCGCGGGGAGCTTCCGACCGTATGCTTCCCATAGCTCCTCGACGCTCTGTCCTTCGAGTAGCTCCATGACGAGGAAGGCGGCGCCGTCCTCAGCCACGTCGTCATCGACCACTGCGACGACCCCCGAGTGCTTTACCGCATTCGCCGCCTGCGCTTCCCGCAAGAACCTCTTTCGGAGGTCCGTGCGGATCGACAGCTCCGGGTGAAGAAGCTTCAACGCCACGCGTCGACCGTTGCGGTGCATCGCCTCGTAGACCGACGCCATGCCCCCGATGCCGATGACGCGCTCCACGGTGTACTTGCCGCGAAGGACTGTACCGACCCGCGCCTCTGCGCGAGCCCGAAGGTCGTCGTCCACTTCGGTCATGCGCTTACCGCAAGCTGATGCGTGAGATCCCTCCGACGCATATTAGGTCACGTTAGACCCTGTTTTCGGAGACGTCCAGCGTCGACCGTCCGGAGTACGTGGACGACCAGCGACGCAGATGGCGACGTGCCTGCGGCGACGTTGGGCATCGCGTCCGCGAGCTGCGCCAGGCGAAGGGCTGGACGCAGGAGGACCTCGCGGAAAAGCTCGAGATCGAAGGGCGTGAAGTCCGGCGAATCGAGGCGGGCCGCAACCTGACGATCCGCGCTCTCGTGCGTCTCGCGGATGCGCTCAGCACGAACCTCCCGGATCTGTTTCAACCTCCGAAGTCGAGACCAAAGCGGAAGCCCGGCCGTCCGCCGAAGCAGCCCAGCGAAGGATCAACGTGACCGTCCCAGCGCTACGATAAATCCGACGTACCGTTGCCGGCAGGCCAGCAAGATTTTCAATAGCGGCTGCGTTGGAGTCGATCTTCTCCACCGGCCGCAATGCTCTCGAAGGCGTTGTCGAGCGGAAGACATCCCAACGACCCTTGCCCGCAAGCGTGGCGACCGCATCGACTACGCGCTGCTCGAGTTCGTCATCGCGTCGTCCCTTCCAGAGACAGTCGGCCAGTGCGACGAGCAACTCCTCGATCGTCACCTCGGACTCGTCTCGCCACCGCGCATGGGGTCCGGCACATTCGCGCGACGCGTTCGTCGACGCCGTGCCGAAGGAGGAGGGCACCACCATCATCTTCGTGGCGACGTCCGGATTGATCGAGCTCCTGCAGGGCCTTGCCAGCGTCGTGGAGCCGTGCGCCGAGACGAACGAGGCGACCATCGACGGCAACGAGTGTCATCACCGCGGCGAGGACCTCCTCCGCAGCTTCATCGACGAGCTCGCCGTGTCGGATCAGGCGCTCGGGAGCGCCGATCTCGCGCAGAATGGCCTCGGCTTCCTTGTCATGGATCTCCGATGCCGCTTGCCGCACTCTTCGAGAGTACCGTCGAGCCCCAGTTGGTCGAACCGAGAGTCAGATTTCTCGTCAAGCCGAATCGACTTCGAAGCGTCGCTTGATGATGGCCAACTGGAGGGAGCGGGTAGGCCGCATCAAGAGTTCCGTTCGCTTGGCCATCTTCTACTTTGCGTTCTCGATGACCCGCCCCTTGACGAGCTCGGGATAAATATCGTCAATCGCGCATTCGACGACCGGTCGGATGCTCTCTTCGTACGCGGAGTTCGTGCCTACGCGACCGCGGATCTCTGCCAGTTTTTGGTCGTAATCGGTGAGGGCCACCGGACGTACACGAAGGAGGAGCCGAACGCGCTCACGCCGGAGGAGACGGCCGTGTGGCTCGCGAAGCTCCGAGAGCTCTACCCGCGGCTGTCGCGATGATGCTGCTCGGGTTCGTGCTCGCAACCAGCGCCCGAGCACGCTCCGTCCCTTGCGCCGTCGCGGCAAGCACGCGGACCTCGACCTCGCGCGCGGCGTGATCCGATCCGCCGGTCGCACACGCTCGGCGACGAGGTGATGGAGGCGACGAAGACGTTCGCCGACCAGCCGCAAGCGCGTAGGTAAATCGAACGGCCGTTGGCGTGGACTCGGCGCCGCGGTTCTGGGCGGCTCATCGCACGGATCGGGTGGAAGCGGCGGCGTGAGCGGTGGTCCTGCTCTTGCCGATGTCGCGGCTGGGTGGGGCGGACGCACGTAGCCACCGGAGCGGAGATCAGGCCGCGTCGAGGGCCGTCGCCGACGTCCTCGCACGCGGTCTCCATGATCCCGGCGCACTCGCGCTCCGCTGCGAGGAGGCGCGGCGCAACGCCGACCGCCCCATCCCCGTCATCCTCGAGCTTGGCGCGCACGTGCCTGACGGCAACGTCATCCCCCACGACCCGTTGATAGAGCGGTCGGTCAATGGATCGCGGGAAGCCCCAGTCGAAGCGATCGAGCGGCTTCATCGAGCCGAGTGTCGCGCGCTTCTCCCGCGCGATGCCCGCTCCGGCGATCTGCTCTACAGCATCATCAGCCAACGTCACGAGAAGGCCAGCACCATCATCACGACGAACCTCGCCTTCAAGGACTGGGGCACCGTCTTCCCCGGCGCCGCCTGCGCGCCCCCTCGTCGACCGCTTCACCCAGCACTGCCACGTCCTCGACATCGACGGCGACTCGTGGCGACAACGGCACGGCGCGAACGACGACCCCACCGACGCGAAGCCTCGCCCGCGCAGCAGTCGACCGAAGCGCCGTCGCTGACCCCTCGCATCCGGTCGCGGCGTGTGCGCGCAATTCACCCCGTCACGCCGCGATCGGATTCCTCCGGTTCCTCGCGATCGTCAACACTCGGCTACGAGCGGCGCGACGGGCGCCAGAGGTGACGATGCCGTCGTCCTTGCGCTCCTTGCCGTCTCCCTTGCGCTCGCGCGGAGATACCGCGGAGGGGCGGCGCTACGGTCACGTTCTTCTCTCTACTTCGGATGAAACGGGCCTTGCGGATTGGGCCGCTTTAGCTGGTAGACGGACGCGCCAAGATCGTAACGATCCTCGGAGTCGTCACTGTCCGAAGCTGCGGGCCTGACTGGCGTTTTCAGCTCGAACACTTCGACGTCGAAGCCGTAGTTCGAGACGTGCCGCGCCACCGCTTGCAGGAAGTCGATGCTTGGCGTCCCGCGCGGGATCAAGGAGCTCAACTCGCATCCCGCGCGGGTTAGCGCCCAGGCGTCGAGTCGGACGGCGGCGTCTTCCCTTGGCCCTGTTATACGAATAGCCTTGTCGTGGAACGCTAGTACTCGCCGGAACTCGTCGGCGGGGCTCGCGTCGTAGGCGGAAACCCTGAACGAGACAGGCGACGGCGACAGAAGCCCCGCGTCCGCCAGTGCGAGCCCTTGTTCGAAGCTCACGGAGTCGCCTTCATCGCGGATGATGAGGGCCTGCTGGCTCGCCGGCCCGCACGTGTACGAGAGGATCTCGGAGAAGCTCTCGGCCTCGGCCTGGGAGAGCTTCTTCAGAGTCTCGAGCGTCCGTATGTGGAACGATCGCGGCCGTTTCACTTCTCCGGCTAGGACCTTCGCCCAGATCTTTCGCATCTGCCCGTTCGAGACGTCCTGGACGTCGTTGAAGAAGCGCGCTGTCCAGTCGTCGTCCACGCGCTCTTCCGAGATCTCAGCGTCGGGAACGTCCTTCAGCTCCTCGGCGGCCTCGTGGATCACGCTCTCCACATTGTGCTGACGCTTCGCCTCCTGGTACATGAGGCGCGCCTCAGCTCTCGCCGGCAGTGCGGGAAGGTCGTCGAACACGACTTCGACGGCGAGCGCCTCGTCCGCCCTCGGCAGGGCGAGGTCCGGCGCGGCGGGGAGAGTCCTCGGCGGTGGGGCGAGCTCGGGGGCTGGAAGGTTGGGCACGGTGGGAGCCGCGTGAGATGCGCTCGGACGCGGGGGCGGCGCTTCGGCCGCCTCCCGCATTTGGCGGACCTCGATCGCGCCAGCTTCGAGGATCTTGTCGGCCTTTGCCTTCGCCTGGGCGTCCCGGACGGTGAGCCACGGGCGTGCGACCGCTCCGACGCCGCTCTGCGCCACCTCAAGCAGCTTCTTCGCCGCGACACCACCGCCGAGGGCGGTGAGCGCGACGGCACCTAGCGTGATCGGATCCGGCATGGTGTTCCCCTCAGTACCCCTCAGTACGAGTTGAGCGCTTTACTTCAGGGCCTTGTACGACTCGACGAGGAACACGATGTTGCTCGCGGCCAGGTGCATCGCGTACGCGGCGAGGTGATCGGGCACGTCCCGCGGCGTGGCGCCCGCACCGTGCCCGCCGTTCTTGTTCCGGACGGTTGCGACGCCGATGAGGCACTTGTCGAGGCTCTTTAGCTGCTCCTCGCTCCACAGCGGCACGAGCCCGTTCTTCAGGACGGTCGCGATCAGGGCGCTCGCCGTCGCGTTCTTGTCGACGTCCCACTTCTTCTTCGCGCAGATCACCTTCATCGTGCTCTCGAAGGCCTTGCAGGCGTCGGTGATCGCCTCCTCCTGCCGGCCTTCGCGGAAGTGCTTGTGCGCTGACAGGAACTCCTTGTTGGCACTCTCGAAACTGGAGGTTGCCAGCAGGGTCAGCGCGGGGATTACGGCTTCTGCGTGGAGCAGCTGTGAGTCCACCCGCACGATCTGGCCATTCACGTATTCGTATCCAACTCCGTGCATGCGGAAGCGCTGGTTGAGCTCGGCCACCGCATCAACAGCCTTCTGCGGCGTGAACGCTTGCTTCATGACGACTCCGATGACGCGAAAGCACCACTCGATCATGTCGAGAGTTCGAACCGTATCTTGAGTCTGCAGAATATAGTTTAGCCCTGCGTCCTTCGAGTGCTCGTACTCCTCTCCAGGAAGGTGGACTAGCCCATGCTCCTTTGCGATTTGCTTGTTGAGACGGGGCCATCCTGTGCCGTCCGCGAAATGGCGATCGAGCAAGTCGTCAACGAGGTGCATGACTTGCACGCGTAGCGCATGTGGAAGCGCCTCGTATTGGAAGACGTCGGGAAGCGGCTTGTGCCGGTTGGAGAAGAGATTGAGAATTCCCATGGTTGACTGCCTAGATCTCTGGAAGGTGGGCGCGGCCATCGGCGCGCCACACTATTGAGTCGAAATGTGATCAAGCGCACGGACCGTCAGTGGCCGCTCGCGTTCAGGCCTCTATTTGACTATTTGAAGAGGTCCATCTGCGCCTCCGCCTTCATCTTCTTCGGGCGGTACGCGTCCATCAGCCCGAACGTGGTCTGGTGGTTGTGGAAGGTGCCGAGGAAGAGGAAGACGTCGCGCTTGGCGAGGTCGAACTCGGCCTCCATCTGCGCCAGCGCCTTCCCGTCGCGGTCCGGGTCCCCCTTCTCGACCATCTTCCGATAGCCCTCGTGGATCGGCCACGACTTCAGGCTCATCCTGTGCGGCTCCGTGCAGCGGGAGTCGTTGCAGCGGAACCAGACGATGAACTCCGCCTCGGGGAATGCGATGCGCTTCGGCGGACGGACGAACTCGAGCGTCTTCTGGCTGAGGAAGGTGCTCTCCGTCGCAAGCCACTCCTGGCGCTCCTCCTCCGTGCGGCGGCGGACCTTCACGTCGACGATCTCCTTCGGCACGACGATGCCAAGAGACGTCTTGAAGCGGCGGTTGAGATCCTGCAACTCCTCCACCGAGGCCGCCATGCTGGGCGACGTCTCGACGTACGAGCGGCGGCGGGTCTGCTCCTTCGCCGCGATCACGTCGAGCGGCTCGACAGTGCGGAAGTCGACGCGCATGCTCTCGGGCCGCGGGTCGTGCCTGTTGTGCTGCCACCGCACGCGAGCGCGTTGGAAGGTGCGGAAGTCGTTCTCCTCGTCGAGGTAGCGCTTCGGCAGTGGGTGGATGCGGACGAGGCGCTTCGTCTCCTCGTCGATCGCCCCGGTGCACACGAGCTCCGTGTACTTGTTCGAGTACGCCGGGTACGTCATCCCGAGGATCAAGATTTCGGCGATGCGCCAGGTATCGAGGTCCGCGAGAGAGTTAGGAGTGCGTTTGATCAGTCCTGTGGTAGCTTCGCTCAAGGTCTTGTTCTCCTGGCAAGGTGGACGGGCTCATCCGGGCTGGAGGTGGCTGGAATCACCTCTGGCCCTTTTTCTGTTCAGTCCCCCAAGGAAGTGCCTGGGATCGTCGGCCCCGTCAAGGGTGCGGGGCTCGGGCCGGGCGAGAGGAGCCGAACGTCGAGTTAGGGGTACTCCCTCCGGACGCGCTTCGCCAGTCCATCTCGGCGTTTTGTTTCGGGGCGAAACAGCCGGAAATCCGCTGCTTTTAGACAGTGAAAAGGCTGTGGGAAAGTGGTGTGAATTGGTCTGGGGACAACCTGGGGTCGCACCCGAAATTTCGCCGTGTGATCGGGCGCGTCCGGACGGTGCCTGTGGAGAACGTGGAAGTGGTGCGGGGGTTCAGCGTCCCTGACATTTGCTCAGGCTTTCCCACGGGTAACACGCTGTCCCTCGCCCTCTTGTGACGCGTTCGGGACGATGCCCCGCTTCGGAATCCAGGACTGGCGCGCCCCGCAGCTCCCCGGCCTCGACGAGCCCGCCGCCCCCGGCGCGTCGCCCGTCCTGCTCCCGGAGAAGATGCGCGCGGCGTACGTGAAGATCCGCAAGACCTTCGACAACACCCGGACGGTCCGGGAGTTCGCGCCGTACGTCGAGCTGGTCGAGGAGCTGCGCGACGCCGTGCTGATAGAGTTGGCGGAGCAGGGCGTCACCGTCGGCCCGTCCGTCGCGATGGTCGTCGACGCCGCTTTGCGCCAGGACATGTGGAGCCGGTTCGAGCGCGCGTTCAAGCGCCGCAAGAAGAGGATCCGCACGCCGAAGACGTCGCGCGGCGTCCGAACGGTGAAGCGAGCCGCCTGCTCGAGACCACCGAGCTCTCCGTCACCGAAATCGGCTATGCGTGCGGCTTCGCGGACACAGCCCACTTCAGCCGTCGCTTCAAGCGACGGGTGTCGGGCGGCTGAACAATTCCCCGCGTACAGCTCCTGGGAGCACTCTTGAACAAGCGGGCGAGCACGGCGGCTACAGGCTGCGTCAGCCTCGCAGTGGTATCGGCCCAGAGATGACGCTACTCCGACTCGCGAGCGCATCCGAGGGGCGGGAGATCCTCGCTGCCAAGGACGACTTCACTCGCGCGCTGGGCGGCTTCGACCGCTCCTTCAGGATGCGGACGAGCGCACCGGTCGACGACGCGGATCTCCGGCGATTCCTCGGCGAGCAGGCGCTGGACTTCACGAGTGAGGAGGCCGCGACGTGGGAGGAGACACTTGCCGCGGTAGCGCGGGGCGCGCGCGGGCTCGGTGGCGTGCTCCCGCGGGAGGTGCTCGTCGTGAAGACGACCGGCAGAGAAGAGCGCGACCACGCCTACACGCGATCGAACGCGATTGTCCTACCCGCCACGCGCGTGAGAAACCTCCGCGGCGAGCGCGCGCTCCGGCTCCTTGCTCATGAGCTCTTCCACGTCGCGTCTCGTACGTCGCGGGCGCTCCGCGACGCGGCGTACGCGCTCCTCGGCTTCGTGCGCGTCGGGCCGATCCCGTCGCCGCTCGAGCTCGACGACCGGAGATTGACGAACCCCGACGCCCACGAGCTCGGGCACTATTGCGGCTCGGGGAGCGCGCGGTCGTGCCGCTCCTCACCAGCCCGCTGCCGCTCGCGGACGTCATCGAGCGAACGTCGGTGCTCGATGTCGTCCGCGCGACGCTGCTCGAAATCGATCCGAATGAAGCGACGGTGGTCCGCGAGGTAGACGGCGCGCCGGTGCTGATCGAGGCGCGCGCGACGGACTGGGCCCGCCGAATCGGGCGAAACACGGCGTATACGATTCACCCGGAGGAGGTCCTCGCCGACAACCTCGCGCTCCTCGTTCGGCGTCGCCTCGGCGCCTCGGCTACGCCCGCCGATCCCGCCTTCCTCGCTGCGTTCGAGGAGACGCTCGTCGCGCACGCGCGATGACCAAACGCTGCTGCGCTCGATCGAAGCGCGGCGGGCGGCGCGGCTCAAGCGCTCGCGACGTGACCGCCCGACACCGCGGCAGCAGCGTTGTAGAGAGCGCCAAGCTCGTGGCGCCACTGAATCGTCAATCCCGCATCCATCCCCGTTCGGAAGCGACATCGGCCGACGAGTCCGACACGAGGAAATGGGGAGCTCTCGGAATCGAGAATGAACGCGAGAAAATTTTTGGTGAATCTCCGACCGCGGCGCATTGTCGGGGGCAATGATGTCGAGATAGCTGCGAACGCGATTTCCTCTCGGAGCAAGTTGAATGTGGCGGTTCACCAGAACGCCTGGATCGTGGTCGGGCACCGCGTCCGGCGGAACAAGCCAATCACCGCCATCGGGATGTGCGTAGCGAAAGGCGTTGAATCCTTCCTTCCGATCCGCCGGACGAATCACATGCAGTGCGGCGACGTACACTACGCAGCTCGCTGTGCAATCGGCGGAACGCCCATCCCCTGATTCACGTCGACATCCTCGAGCATGAGCGGCTCGGCCCGAACCTCGACGTCATTCATGAACGCCCTTCCGACAAGATCGCGTTCCTCGATCGTCATTCCTACCCAGCACGCTCGAAGCGCTTCGAGCCGACGATCCTCCTCCGCACCGAGCAGCAATAGCTCGACCAGCAATTCGCGGAATCTTCGCTCCGCGCCCGCTTGTGGCGACGAGGCGAGATTCGTAGCGCGGAGGTGCTCGAAGATGCGCCTGAACAGGAGGGCGTCGCGGAGCGCAAACCCAAGCGAAGAGTCTCGGACTCGGGACCAGCGGTAACGAGCGTCGTGGACTGCTCGCCGAGGATCACATGAATCATCGTGTCGCTGTTCTCGTCGGTCGCGCCCTTCTCGATCCAGGACTCGAAATCGGAGCGCGTACGGTACACGAAGAGCTCGATAGGCATCGCGGTGGGGTCGACGAAGAGCTCCACCGCTTCTTCGGCGGAGGCATCTTGTACGACCAGATTGGGCCACCGGCGGCGGAGTCGCTCGACGATGAACGATCCCTCGTCACTCCGCGGAGAGCCACGCAGGATGATGTCGGTACCGCCCGTCGCCCCATGATGCTCTTGCCGCGCTCCAGGCAGCGTACCACGTCAACGCTTGGCGCCGACCTCGTGCAGACCACGATTCTGCGCGCTCAAAGACACGTCGTCGCCGTTTGTTCCGAGAAGCTCGAGGGGGTCACCGTGACGTCGAGCTTCAAGGTGCCGCGGAGGTCGATGCGGCAGGTGCTGCCCGTGGTCGCCTCCGATGTGGCGTCGGTCGCGAGCTCGAGCTCGAGCTCACGAACGAAGTCGGGGGTCACGTGGGCTGGGGGCGGCGCGCTCGTGCCGGCGGCGCGGAGGGGGGTGACGCGGAGGTGCGTTGGGACGGCGCCGTTGCAGCCTACCGGCGTGATCGGGTTGCCCGGGGCGCCTGTCGTCTGGATGTGGACGCTCATCGAGACGTCGCGCTCTTCGGGCTCCGAAGGGAGGTCGCGTGGATCGCGGAGCGGGGCGTCGAACCTGTACGTCCGCACGAGGCTGCTTCCCTCGAGGACGCAGGTGACGTGGATCTGCGACGTGAGGTTGATCGACGCGGCGCTCGCGCGCGGCCTTCGCGTGGACGAGGAGAGAGCCCCGGTGCACTGCCATCGCGGCGCCGAGATCACACCGTCGCTCGACGTGCCGAGGTCGGCCGTGACGACGGCGTCCGCGTGGAGCCGCGCCTCGACCGTGTCGCCCGTCTCCTCGCAGTCGATGTCCTGGCACGCTCCCGCGACCGTCAGGAGTCCGGTCCAGGGCGCGAGGCGACGGGCGAGGCGATCGAAGGGAGACATGCGCCCCTTCCGCAGCAACAGCGATGCCGCGACGCGAACCGCGCGATTCGCGGCGGTTTTTCGGGGAGGTCCGCGCGCGAGCCTGATCGCGCTGTCGTGCGCTCCGGCGGCGGATCAGAGCTTGGCGCCGACCTCGTGGAGCAGGAACGTGAGGAGGTCGGTGACCTCCTCGATCTCTGCGGCGAGCGGGGTGCCCATGCCGTGGCCCGTGTCGGCGCTGGCGCGGAGCAAGACGGGGCGGTCGGAGGACGTCGCGGCTTGGAGGCGCGCGATCATCTTGCGGGAGTGGTAAGGGTCGACGCGGGGATCGTTCGCGCCCGTCATGAAGAGGACGGCCGGATACGCGACGTCGTCCTTCACGTTGTGAAACGGGGAGTAGCGGCGGAGGGCGCGGAGTTGCGCTTCGTCCTTCACGCTGCCGTACTCCGTCACGTTGAACGCGCCGTTCGGGGAGAGCTCGTTCCGCAGCATGTCGTAGATGCCGACCGCCGCCGCCACCGCGCGATAGCGCTCCGGATGCTGCGTGAGCGCCGCGCCCATCAGGAGGCCGCCGTTCGAGCGGCCGCTGATCGCGAGCTTGTCCGGCGTCGTGTAGCCGAGGTCCGCGAGCGTCTTCGCGCACGCCGCGAAGTCGTCGAACACGTTTTGCTTGTTCGTGAGGCTGCCCGCCTTGTGCCACGCCTCGCCGCGCTCCCCGCCGCCGCGCAGGTTCGTCTCCGCCACCACGCCGCCGGCGTCGAGCCACACGCGGTAGGGCGCGCGCATGCGCGGACGGACCGTCACGCCGAAGCCGCCGTAGCCCGTGAGGTAGGCCGGCGCGGGCGCGTTCGGCGCGCCCTTCTTTCGCAGGACGCTCATCGGCACGCGCGTGCCGTCCTTCGAGGTGCAGCTCTCGCGCACGACCTCGACGTCGTTCATGTCGTACGCGGCGCGCTTCGCGAGCGGCGTCGAAGCGAAGCGATGCTCGCTCGCGCGGTAGTGCGCCCAGCGCGGCGGCTCGACGTAGCTCTCGAGCCGCACGAGGAGATCGTCGCCGGTGCGCACGACGCCCGTCACGCTCGAGACCGGCGGCAACGGGAGGACCGCCGCGACGGGGCCGCGCGCGCCAGGCGCGATCGTCTGCGGGATCGGGATCGGCTGGCCCTTCTTCGGGCGCTTCGGCTCGCGCGCGAGCGGCTCCGACTTCGTCGCGAGCGGGAAGCGCCGCATGCGGGAGGGGCCGTCGGCGATCTCGATCGTGTAGATCGCATCTTTCACGACGACCACGCCGTCGACGACCGCGTCGCCCTCGGGGAGCACGTCCGTCGCGGGCTTGTCGAACGGCGGAGAGAACGCGACGACCTTGCCGCGCGGCGCGTCCTTCCGCGATACGAGGTAGACGCGGCCGTCGGGGCCGAACGCGGCGGCGGCCATCTCGTCCTCGAAGCGCGTGAGGCGCGTCCACCGCGGGGACGCGACGGTCGTGTCGAGGACGTGATGCTCGACCTCGCCGCCGTCGCCGTTCGACACGTGCGCGAGGATGCGCTTGCCGTCGTCGCTGCGGAGGAGATCGATCTCCGCGATGCGGGGGAGCTCCTTGCCGATCGCGTACGTGTCGGCGGACTCCGGCGCGCCGAGCTTGTGGAAATAGACCTGCTGGTAAAAATCGAGGTCGGCGTCCGGCCGCTCGCCGCTGCGCGGGTAGCGCGTGTACCAGAAGCCGGTGCCGTCGGCGTTCCACGCGACCGAGCCGCCGGCGGTGCCGCCGTTCACGCGCGCGATCGTCTCGCCGCGGTCCTTGCCCGTCGCGACGTCGAAGAGGTGCACGTCGCCGCTCTCGGTGCCGCCGGTCGAGAGGGAGACCGCGACGGTCTTGCCGTCGGGGGACGGGACGAAGAAGTCGATCGTCGTCTTGCCGGTGGGGTCGAGCGCGTTCGGATCGACGACGACGCGCTCCTGCGTGACGTCGATCGCCTTCCCGGCGCCGAGGTCGACGAGCATCGGCTGCTGCTTCGGCGGCGCGTCCTTCAGCGCGAAGAGGCGGCCGCCTTCGTAGGCGACGGCGCGCCAGTCGGGCGAGGTCTGACCGTAGATCGCGGCGACGCGCTCCCGCACCGTCGCGCGCTCCGGCAGCGCGTCGAGCGTGGCGCGCGCGAGCGACGTCTGCGCGGCGGTGAAGGCCTGCGTCTCCTCCGCGGTCGCGTCCTCGAGCCACTCGTAGTCGTCGGTGACCTGCGTATCGAAGTACGTGCGCGTCACCGGCCGCTTCGCCGCCGCGACGACCGGCGCGCGCTTCGGCGGCGGCGCCGGCTCCGCGCCGAGGGGCAACGGCGGCGCTGGCGGCGGGGGCGTCACCACCGCCGGCGTGCAGGCCGCGAGGCCGAGCGTGACGATCGCGAAGGCGGACCGCATGGCGATCCGCCTTTATCGCAGCGGCGGTCAGACGGGAACCGAGACGGGCGGCGCGCCGGGGACGCGCCAGCGCAGATCGACCGGATCGATGAAGAGCGTGTGCTGGTGATCGCTCACGACCGTCGTCGCGATCGTCACGCGCTGCTTCTGGCGGAGCCGCGCGAAGTGCGCCGCCGTCACGGTGAAGCGATGGAGCCGCCCCTCGTGGCCGTGCCAGAAGTCGTAGACCTTGTCCTCGCCGACGCCCATGTCTGTCGCGCGGACGATCCCGGTCTTCGGGCCCAGCGTGCCGTCGAGGTAGAGCGCCTGCGCGTACGTGTCGTAGAGGACGACGAGCGCGCCGGCGTCACCGGAGCCGGTATCTCCCGCGTCTCCGCGTTCGAGCGCGAGCTCGCTCGTCGCCGCGTCTTCGTCGTCGCTGCAGCCGAGCGCGGTCAGCGCGAGGCCGCCGGCGAGGCCGAGGAGCAGGGTGCGCCGATCAATATTTGAAGTTGCGCCACGCACGGGGGATCTCCGTATAGGTCGCCGCGGGGTGCTTCGCGGGATCGAATTTGGCGACCAGGCCGGCGTTCACGAAGTCGGAGCGGATCGCGCGGTTGTCGTAGTTGAAGTTGCGCACGTCGCCGTTCGCGTCGACGAACTTGGACGCGTCGAACGGGTGCCAGGTGAAGTTCTCGTCCTCTCCCCAGAGCTCGCCGTACGCGAGGACCTCGGGGTACCAGTCCTTGAACGGCCGGCCCGCGTCGCGGTGGCAGCGCTCGCACGACGCCTCGCTCACCTCGAAGAAGCCGGCGCGGTTGTTCCGCGGCACGATCGAGAACGGCTCGCTCGCGGTCGGCGCCCACGCCTTGAGCGCTCCCCTCTCCTTCCACACGGCGCCGCGCGCGGACTTGAACTCCGTCTCGGTGAGCAGCTTGATCGCGAGGGCCTCGCCGAGCGGGGGCAGCACGTCCTTCGCGCCGTTCTCGCGCGGGAACGCGGAGCGGAAGAACGACGCCTCGAGCGTCGCGGCGGTGACGCTGCTCTCGTCCTTGACCTTCGCCGCGAGCGCGGGCGCGACGTCCTCGAGCGCGGCGGCGAGATCGGAGGCCTGCGGGAACGGCCGGAACGCGTCGACGCGCCACTGGTGGAGCTCCCGCGTGCGGGTGCGGATCTCGAAGACGTACGCGGCGCCGTTCGACGCGGTGAGGTAGAGGACCTCGCCGAAGACGGTCCCCTTCGGGAACGACCAGACGTACTTGTGCGTGTACTGGTTGGGGTCGCGGCGCCAGTAGACGACCGGGAGCGGCTTGCCGGCGGAGTCGCGCGGCGGCACCCAGAAGTCGACGACGCTCATGTTCGGCGGATCGGTCGCGGCGCCGCTGATGCCGAACGGGAAGTGGAAGGTGCCCTTCGTCACGAAGAGCTTCTCGTGCCCGCCCGGCACCGCGAGGTTGATCATCCCGGGCTTGATCGTGTTCGGGCGGAAGCCGATCGGCGCGATCACGTTGTCGCCGAACGAGTCCTGATAGCCGGGGACGATCGCGGTCCGGTCGTACCAGATCGTCTCGCGGCTCTCGAGGATCGACGCGAGCCTCTCGTCGGCCACGCGCGGGAGCGACGCGCGGATCGTCGCGAGCCGCGCCGCGGGCAAGAGCGTCAGCTCCCCCGTCGCCGCCGCGCTCTCCTCCGCGACCGGCTCCTCGACTTCGGGCGCGACGCACGCCGTGACCGCCGCCCCCAGGACCAAGCTCCATCCCGCCCAACGCATGTAAACACCTCCGTTTGCATGCGCGACGTAGCAGCTCGCCCGACCGCCGTCGCCGAGATTGCAGCCCTCAGCGGTCGAATTCGTTGCGGCTCGATCGCCTCAACACGTCCCTCGCGGTTGCCCCGAGGGCAACGCTGTCGCGATCGCACGTCCGTCGGGAGACGAGTCGCCCGGTGCGATGGGAGCGACCGCGTCGGCGCCTTTCGTTCAGGAGAACGGCCACCACCCCTTTTTCTTCTTTTCGGGCGCGGGCACCTCTGGGGCGAGGGCGGGTGCGGGCTCTTGGTGCGGATCGCGGGCGGCGAGCTCGACGAGGAGCTTCGCGGTCAGCTTGCGCCGGAAGTGCACGGGTCCGTCCTGGTTCGCCGTCAGGAAGGGGAGATTGAGGTCGTAGTCCTCGCTCGTACGCAGCTCGTCGAGCGCGCGGAGGTACGCCTGGGCGATGCGGGACAACACCGTCGCGTCGCGTACGATCGAGACCCGTGTGTCACGCTCGAAGTCACGCGCGAGCGCGAGCACGATTCGCGCGACCGTGTCCGGGCGCCCCGCGACGCCGAGGTGAGCCGCCGAGGCCGCACGACACGCATCGAGCGGCGACCGACCTTCCTCGAGGGCCGCGACCAGCGCCTTGGTGAACTCGTCGATCGCCTTCTTGCGAACCTCCCACGCGGTCTCGTCGTCCGACGCGCGGGTCGCCTCTCGCGTCGCCGAGTTGACGGTCCCGCAGTACAGACAATCGATGAGCGCCGGCAGCGCCTCGGGGTTCGCGAGCGGGCCGCCGCAGCGGCAGCAGACGAGCGCCTGCACGTTCATCCGCCGAACATACACGCGACGAAGTCCACCGGTCAGGCGCTATGTTTGGCGGCGCGTGAAGGAGAACGCCACCGGCGCGCGGTGGGGCTCCACGCACGTCACCACGGGACGCTGCGGTAGTCCTTCAGGAACTTCCCCCACACGTGCTCGCCGGTGAGGAGGCCGTGGAAGAACGGATCGCAGACGCGGGCGGCGCCGTCGACGATGTCGAGCGGGGGCTGGAAGTCGTGCTCGGCTTGTTTGCGCTGCGAGTGCACGATCGGGTCTTCGTCCGTGACCCAGCCGGTGTCGACCGCGTTCATGAAGATGCCCGACTTCGCGTAGTCGGGGGCGCTCGTGAGCGTCATCATGTTGAGCGCGGCCTTCGCCATGTTCGTGTGCGGGTGCTTGTCCGTCTTCGTGCGGCGGGAGAACTGGCCCTCCATCGCGGAGACGTTGACGACGTGTTTGTCGTTCGTCACGTCGCGCATCATCAAGGGCTTCAGCTTCGACGCGAGGATGAACGGCGCGATCGCGTTCACGAGCTGGACCTCGATGAGCTCCGGGCTCGGGACGTCCGCGAGCGCGAGGCGCCAGCTGTTCATGGTGCGGAGATCGATCTGCTGAAGGTCCGCGTCGCGGCGGCCGAGCGGGAACGCGCGCTTGTCCGCCTCCGAGTCGCCGTAGGCGCACGGGAGCTGCGAGAGGAGCGCGGAGGAACGGATGCCCGCCGCATCGGCGCCGCCGCGCCACTCGAGGAAGCTCGACGGCATCGGCGCTTCGTCGATCGCGGAGGCGGCCTCCTCGTGGCGGCGGAGGACCGACTGGACCGCGGGTGACAGCGAGGCAAACGGCGCGGTCTCGAGCGCGAGGAGATGCGCGTAGAAGCCGGCGGGGCGGCGGACCGTCTGCGCGGCGTTGTTGATGAGGATGTCGAGGCGCGACTCCGTCTGCGTGATGAAGCGCGCGAACGTCTCGACGCTCGGAGAGTGGCGGAGGTCGAGGCCGAACACGGCGAGGCGGTCACGGAACGACGCGAAGTCGGGCTCGCGCGCGAAGCGCTCCGCCGCGTCGCGCGGGAAACGCGTCGTGACGAGGACGCGCGCGCCGGCGCGGAGCATCATCAGCGCCGCCTGGTAGCCGATCTTGATCCGCGCGCCGGTGATGAGCGCGGTGCGCCCCGCGAGCGAGGCGGTCTGGAAGCGCTTCTCGTAGTTCAGCTCCGCGCAGGGAGGACACATCGAGTCGTAGAAGTGATGGAGCCGCGTGTACTCGTCCTTGCACACGTAGCAGTTGCGCGACTTCGAGAGCTCGCGCGGCGCCTCCGCGGCGGGCCCCGGGCCGGCGCTCGAATTCGGACTCGGATGCGGATGCGGCTCCGACGACAGGACGACGCGCGCCGGGGCGACGAAGACCTCGGCGCGTCGGGCGGAGCGGATCTCGGTCTGCGCGATCGCCTCGCGGTCCTCCTCGCGCGCGGTGCGGCGCTCCTTCTTGCGAAGCGCCCGCGCCATCGAGCGCCACTCGTCGCGCCCCGGCCGCGACAGCCGCCCCGCCGCCGTGAGGAGACGAACCCGAAGCTCGGTCGGGATCGCGGCGAGCACCGTGCGGTCGTCCACGCACGCCTCCAGCAACTCGACCACGCGCAGCACCTCGACCTCGTCTACACGCACCTCGGAGCGCTCCGCCGGCCGTTGCACCTCGGCATCGCCCACGCGCGCTTCGGCCGGGCCCGCCGGGCGCTGCACCTCGCCATCGTCCACGCGCGCTTCGACCCGGCCCACCGGACGCTGCACCTCGGCATCGTCCACGCGCGCTTCGACCCGGCCCGCCGGACGCTGCACCTCGGCATCGTCCACGCGTGCTTCGACCGGGTACCTCCGCGCCTCGAGCGGCCCGGCGGTGGCGGCGCGCGTCCCGACCTCGGGCGCGCTCGCGGGAGCATCGTCGTTCGCGCGCGTCACGGCGATGTCGGCGTGCGATTCGAGGCGCTCGGTGGGAGGCGTTGCGGACGCGTCGGGGTGCGGCTCGAGGTGCTCGGTGGGAGGCGTTGTGGCGTCGGTGCGTGGGGTCGTGGGGCCGCTTGGGGGGGTGCGGTCCTCGCTGACGTCGTGGTTCGCTTCGGACCTCATCGTGGTGCTCGATTGGCGACGCGGATATAGCGGATGTTGGTACGCTGGATCGACATGTCTCGCGTGCCGGCGTGGACAGATGCCGAAGCGTTCGAGGCACCGGACCCCGCACCGTCCCCGGCACCGCCGCGCCGCGGCCCGGTCGGCCGCGCGGCTCGTGTCCTCGCGCTTGCGCTCCTCTCGCTGACGGTCGCGCCTGCGCGGGCGCCGCGGCCGTTCGACGAGCCGCTTCCGCGCCTCGACCTCAAGCGTCCGCCGAGCCCGCCCGACGCGCCGTGGGTGAAGCAGCGCGTGCGGCTCACCGCGGAGCGCGTTCGGCTGAACGGGCTCGGCGCGCGCACGCACGCGAACTGGGTGCTGTGGCGCCTGCCCTTCGACGTCACCGACCAGGAGCACGTCCGGCGCGTCGACTTCTCCATCTCTTCGACGGCGCGTACGGACGTCGCCGCCTTGATGCTTGGCAGTATCTGTGCCGACTTCGCGACGCGGGGCGGGATCGAGCAGTGGGCGTCGTACACGACGACCGGTATCGCCTGGACCCAGCGCTTCGCCTGGCACGGCGCGCCGCCGACGGATGATCCAACGATCCTCGGCCTCAACGTGCCAACACGCGTCGCGAACTACGTCGCGTGCGGTTGGGACGAGGGCGCGCTGAAAGACCCGAACGCGTGGCTCCTCGACCTGACCTGGGAGGAACGCTGATTTTGCACCTCGGTGCGTATGCTGCTGCGCAGCAAGAAAGCACCGAAACAACCTTGCCCCGAGCCGCCTAGGAGGCTACGGAAAAGCTCGATGTTGCCCCGCAATTCCGCCGATTACAGGTCGATTCTGTGGGCCCTCTTGATGCCCGTCGTCGTCGGCGCGCAGTTCGTCAAGCCGGAGCTGGTGCCGTACCTCTCGCCGCTCAGCTTCTACTTCGCGATGGCGGCCGGGACGATGGCGCACAACCACAATCATTGCCCGACGTTCAAATCGAAGGCGATGAACCAGCTCTACGCGAACTGGATCAGCGTCTTCTACGGGTACCCCTCGTTCGCGTGGATCCCGACGCACAACCTCAATCACCACAAACACGTCAACCGCGAGGGCGACGCGACGATCACGTGGCGGCACACGAACCGCAACACCTGGTACGTCGCGGTCACGTACTTCTTCGTCTCGGCGTACTACCAGGCGACGCCGATCAAGGAGTACATCGCGAAGGCGAAGACGGCGAACCCGAAGCTCCATCGTCAGATCGTCACGCAGTACGTGATCTGGCTCACCGTGCTCCTCGGCTCGGCCGCCGCCTGCGCCGTCGTCCACGGCCCGCTCCTCGGGCTCAAGACCTGGGTGTTCGCGTTCGGCCTGCCGTCGCTCTTCGGGTCGTACTCGATGATGTGGTTCAACTACATGCAGCACGTGCATTGCGACCCGTGGTCCAAGTACAACCACTCGCGCAACATCACGGGCTACATCTTCAACTTCATGGTGTTCAACAACGGCTTCCACACCGTCCACCATGCCAACGCCGCCACGCACTGGTCGCTCCTCCGCAAGGAGCACGAGAAGATCGCGCACCACATCGATCCCGTCCTCAACTGGCGGAGCTTCTGGGCCTGGGTCTTCCGCGGCTACATCATCACCGCGTTCCTCCCGCGCCGCTTCGAGACGAAGCAGCTCGGCCGCGCGCCGTTCGACGCTCCGCCCGGCGCCAGCATGGCCTTCAAGGGCGCAGAGAAAGAGAAGACGAACGCGCCGCTCATCGACTCCGTCGACGCGCTCGAGGCCGGCAACAACGCCCAGATGGCGTGACGACAGCGTGAAGTGACCACGAGGTGCGGAGCGAGGTGCGGAGCGAGCGCATGTCAGCGCCGCTGGATCGCGACCCAGAGGTCGCGCGCGTTGCCGGTGAGCGCGCGGATCGGCTCGGCGTAGCCCGTCGTCGACCACGTCGCGCCGTCGAAGCGGCGAAGGCCCGTCGTGCCGCCGGCGTAGACGTCGTTCGCGGAGCGGCCCCACACGACGCTCATCGAGCCGGGCGCCGACCAATCCTCCCAGCTGCGTCCGGCGTCCTTCGAGCGGCCGAGGCTCGTCGGGCGCGCGGCGAAGAGCTCGCCGGTCGGGCTCGACCACACGTCGACGATCGGCGCGTCCAGGCGGACGCTCGTCGCGCGATCCGCGACGACGCGCTGAACGGTGAACGCCTCTCCGCTCCACCGCAAGAGCGCGTCGGCGGCGGTGTCGGTCGCGCCGCGCGCGAAGAGCGCGGGGCCCGAATAAAGGCGCTCCAGCCGCGCCACGTGCAGCGAGCTCCACTTGCCGTCGCGCCGTCGATGGAGCGCGCCGCCGTGGTCGAGCGCGAAGAGCTCGCCGGTCGGACCGCTCGTCGACGCGAGCTGATCGATCACGAGGCCGCTCGGCCCGGCGCTCGCCCTCCACTCGCGGCCGTCGAACGCGTAGAGCCTCGCGTCGAACGACACGTACGCCTCCGCCGCGCTGCGCCCGTGGAGCGAAGCCGCGGCGCAGCGCTCTTCGAACCGCGTCGACCACGCGCCCACGGGCGAACGCTGCCGCAACGTGCACGTGCGGCCGGCGTCGGGCGGCGGCACCGTGAGCGCGAAGAGCGTGCCGCTCGGCGTCGCCCACAGCTCGAGGCGATCCGTCGCGCTCACCGCGAGCCCCGTCGGCTCCGGGCTTCGATCCGGACCGCGCAGCTGGACCACCTCGACCTCCGCCGGTTGGTCCTTGCAGCCGGTCTTCGCGCCCTCGCGCGCGAGCCGCAGCGTAGCGGAGAAGATCTCCGTCGCGCCGCCGTCCGCGTGCGCGCTCGCGTCCTCCGCCTCGTCGAGCGCCCTCGTCACCTCTTCGCAACGCCCGCGTCCGAACGCGGCCTGCGCCTCCTCCGCCGCGCGGCTGCAGCCGAGCGCGGGCTCGTCGCGGCAGGTGGCCTCGAGCACCGACAGCCGCACGCGCGCGCATGCTTCGTCGCAGTGCGGCTCGAGGTGCGGGAACGGCGGAGGCTCGTAGAACGTCGACGCCGGCGACTGCAGCGAGAAGAGGCGGAAGAGCAACACGCCGAAGCCGATCGTGGCGCCGATCGCGAGCCGCGCCTTGTGGTTCGTCACCGACGCCGGCGCGCCCGCGCCCGCGCTCGTCTTGCGCTGCGCCTCCGCCCGCGACGCGCGTTGCGTCTCGTCCTCGACCGTGAGGAGCCAGTCGTGCGGCGCGCGCCCGGGGTGCGCCTCCGTTCGGCGCGAGGTGAACGCGGCGAGGTCGACGAGCGAGGCGTCGCCGCGATCGATGCCGACCGCGAGCAGGTTCTCTTCCCCGAACGCGACGTCGACGAGGTGATGGCCCTTGCCGAGCGTGACGCGCGCGGCCGGCGCGCCCGCGGGCGGCCAGTCGTAGACGACGACGCTCGTGTCGGAGCGATGGACCGCGAGGTAGCGCGACGCGACGTCGAGCGCGGTGCGTTCGACCGGCCCGTCGAGCAGACGCCGCGTCGTGCCGTCGGGCGTGACCGCGCGCAGCCCCTCGTCGCACGCGACGATCCAGCCCTCCGGCGACGCGGTGACGCCGTTCACGTCGACGCAGAGCGCGTGACGCGCCGTCGTCGCGCCAGTCGCCGGGTCCACGAGGACGAGATCGCCCTCGTTCGTCGCGATCGCGAGCGTCCTCCCGTCGCGCGCGACCGCGAGCGCCACCGCGCGGATCGCGATCTCGTGCGTCGCCCCTTCGCTCCACACGATCACCCGTCGATCGAACGCGACCGCGACGACGTCGCCGCTCCCCGCGAGCGCCGACGGCGCGCCGGACGCCTCGCGGCTCCCGACGACGCGACCGGCCGCGGCGTCGACCGCGTGCAGCGTGCCGGACGCGTCGACGACGACCGCCTCCGACGCGCTCGCCGGCGCGCGCCACGGGCTCGTCGCTCCGCGCTCGAGCGCCGCGAACGCGACCCCCGCGAGCCGGCGCTCGAACGAGAGCCGCCACTTCGCCGCGCCGGTCGTCGCGTCGAACGCGAGGAGGTCCTTCCCGTCGATCGTGAGGAGGACGGGCTCGCCCGCGGCGCACGCGATCATCGGGAGGCTCATGGCGGCGCCTTCGTCCCGGCAACCACATAGAGCGCGGCCGTGTTCCCGGCGACGAGCGACACCGGTCGATCGAACGGCGTCGCCTTCCACGCCTTCCCGTCCCAATGCGTGAGCCCGCCGGCGCCGCCGACGAACACGTCGCTGCTCGTGCGCCCCCAGATCGACGTCGCCTCGCGCTCGATCGGCTCGCTCGTCTTCCAGGTCGCGCCGCGATCGCGCGAGACGTCTACGTGTGTCGTCGACGCGGTGAACGACATGCCGTCGGGGCCGCCCCAGATCCTTCCGCTCCGGGCGTAGGGGGACGCGTCGCGCGAGAGCATCGTCCACGCGCGGTCGGTGGTGCGCCGAAAAAGGCGCGCGTTGCCGTCCTCGTCCTCACCCGCGACGTAGAGCACGTCGCCCGCGCTCCACATCGTCTGCAAGGTGCTCCCTTCGACCGGAAGCCGCTCCCTCGACCACGTGTGAGTGACGCTCGCCGCGTGCACGTTGCTCTCCTCGTCGAGGACGAAGAGGTTCGCGTCTCCGTCGCCCGACGGGCGCGCGAGCGCGCGAATGGCCGCGCCGGAATAGCCCGCCGAGGACCACTCCTTTCCGTTCCAGTGATGGAGATCGCTCGCGAGCGCGGCGTACACGTCGGTCTTGCCGCGACCGAACAGCGTGACCTCGTCGCACGAGACGCGATCGAGGCTCGTGCTCCAGGCGCCCGTCTTCGATCGCTCGTGGAGCCGGCAGCGACCAGTCGTCGACGTCGTGCCGAGGAACACCGGGCCGTCGGGCGCGACCCACAGCGCGCGCGGGCTCTCCCCTTCCGCGATCGGGAGCGGCTCCTCCTTCGCGACGTCGAGGCGCGGCCCCTCGAGCCGCACGAGCTCCTGCGGCTCCTCCTGCTCCGGCGGCGCCGCCTTCGGCTCCTCGCGGCACGACGTGCGGAGACCGAGCTCCGCGATCGTACGCGTCGCGGAGACGAGCACCGCTTTGTCTCCGCCGTCCCGCGCGAGCACGCCGGCCTTGATCGTCGCGAGGTCGCGACGCACGTCGTCGCAGCGGTGTTGCCGGAACGCGACGAGCGCGTGCTCGGCGACGTCGAGGCAATCGAGCTCCGGCTGGCGCGCGCACTCGTTGCGGAGATCGGTGAGCCGCCGCTTCCCGCATGACTCGTCGCACGAGCTCGGCGGCATGTGGATCGGACCCTTGATCGTGGGAAGGTCGGGCGACGATGAACGCGACGCGATGAGGACGAGGCGCACGACGAAGAGCGCGATCGCGACGGCGAAGCCGATCCCGAGCGGGCTCTTCCGCGAGCGCGGCGGAGGGTCGGACGGCTCGGAGGGCGGCGGCGGCTCCACGACCTCGACGCGGAGCCCGCCCGCGCGGCGCGTGCGACCGGCGTGGGGCTCCGTCCGCTGCACCGTCGCGAGCGCGAGGCTCACGAGACACGCGTCGCCGCCGTCGAGCGCGACGGCGAGGGTGCCGGCGTCCGCGAACGCGAGGTCCTCGATCGTGCGACGCTCGTCGGTGAAGAGGCGGGTCGGCTCCGCCGGCGGCAGCTCGAACACGGCCGCGGCCGCTTCGTAGCGGAGGACGGCGACGCTCTTGCCGCCGCGATCGATCGCGACGACCTGCGCGGAGACGTCGCCGATGAGGCTCCGCGCCTTGGTCCCGGCCGCGTCGATCGCGACGACGCCGCGCTCGGTGCCGGCGAGCCACTCGCCCGCGGGGCGCGCGGCGAGGTCGAGCACGGGGCCGCGCACGGCGACGACCTTCGGCTGCGCGTCGGCGCCGAGGCCCACGAGGACGACCGCCTTCTTCGTTCCGATCGCGAGCGTCGAGCCGTCGCGCGAGAAACAAAGCGCGGTCGCGCGGTGGCGGAACGAGCGGCGGCGGCCGTCGCGGAAGAGCGCCACCTCGTCGGCGAGGCCGAGCGCGAACGCGTCGCTCGACGCCGCCATCGCCCCGACGGCGCCGCCCGCTTCGTGCGCGCCGATGACCGTCCCCGCGCGCGCGTCGACGAGGTGAACGCCGCCCTTCACGTCGACGACGATCGCGGTGCTGCTCGTCGTCGCGCTCGATCGCCACGGGCTCCCCTCCGGCGCGGCCGGCAGCGCGGCGGCGGACGTGTACGCGACGGCGGACAGCACGTGCTCGAACGTGAGCTGCCACCTCGGCGCGCCGTCGCCTGCGTCGAAGGCGAGCAGCGTCTCGTCGTCGAGCGTGAGGAGCATCGGCTCCCCGATCGCGATCGCGATGCGCCGCAAAGCCATGCCCTCTCGAGCTTAGCTCGTCGCGGCCGGCTCGTCGTCCGCTTCGCCCGACGACGCGCCGAGGAGGACGGTGAGGTCGTCGTCGTCGAGATCGCCGCGCAGGACCGCGGCGGCGAGATCGCGCTTCGCGCGCTTCAACAGCGCGAGCTTGTCCTCGATCGTGCCCTCCGCGACGAGGCGAACGACGGTGACGGGTCGCGTCTGGCCGGGCCGGTGGGCGCGATCGGTCGCCTGCGCCTCCGCCGCTTCGTTCCACCACGGATCGAGGTGGATGACGGTGTCGGCGGCGGTGAGGTTCAGGCCCGCGCCGCCCGCCTTGAGCGAGATGAGGAAGAGCGGCGCGTCGCCTTCCTGGAAGCGAAGGACGGCGGCGTCGCGCTCGCGCGTCGCGCCGTCGAGGTACTCGTAGCGCACGCCGGCGCGATCGAGGTCGTCGCGCCAGAGCGTGAGCAGCTCCGTGAACTGCGAGAACACGAGCGCGCGACGGTCCTCCGAGACGAGCTCGCGCACGAGGTCGAGGAACGCGGCGCGCTTCGCGCTGTCGGCGGCGGACGCGTCCTCGTCGACGAGGCGTGGATCGCACGCCATCTGCCGCAAGCGGAGGATCGCGGTGAGCACCGAGAGCTCGACGCGCGCGCCCGCTCGTTTCTTCTCCTTCTTCGCGACCGCTTGCCGGAGCGCGATCGCGAGCGCGTCGTAGAGGCGCTTCTGCCGCGCGCCGAAGACGCACACGCGCTCGATCTCGGTCTTCGGCGGCAAGTCGGAGAGCACCTCCACCTTCGTGCGGCGGAGGACGAACGGGCGCACGAGCGCGCGGAGCTCCGCCGCGACCGCGCCGTCGGGGCGGAACGTCATCGGCACCTCGTAGCGCTCGGTGAAGTCGGCGAGCGCGCCGAGCATGCCGGGGTTCGCGAAGGTGAGGAGCGACCACAGCTCCGCGAGGCGGTTCTCGACCGGCGTGCCCGTGAGCGCGATACGCATCTCGGCGTCGAGCCGCCGCGCCGCGCGCGACGTCTCCGCGCCCGGGTTCTTCACGTTCTGCGCCTCGTCGAGGACGACCGCGCGGAACCGCGTCTTGACGAGCCGCTCCGCCTCGTTCCGCATGATCCCGTACGACACGAGCACGACGTCGGCGTCGGCGAAGCTCGCTCCGCGGCGGTACCGCGCGACGCGGAGGTCGGGCGTGAAGCGCTCCGCCTCGCGCGCCCACGTCCCGAGCATCGAGGTCGGACAGACGACGAGCGAGGGCTCTCCGCCCGCGTCTTCCTTCCAGCGCGCGAGGAACGCGAGCGTCGTCAGCGTCTTGCCGAGGCCCATGTCGTCGGCGAGGAGGCCGCCGGCGCCGACGCGCTGGAGGTGCTGCAGCCAGGCGAGGCCTTCGAGCTGGTAGGGGCGGAGCGCGGCGGAGAGGGCGCGCGGGAGCGCGGCGAGAGCGGGCCGCGCGCGCGCGGCGGTGCGCGGATCGATCGTGACGCGCACGTTCTCGCCCGCGAGCGCGCGCCAGCGCTCGAGGCGGCCGAGCTGATGCGACGGCAGGCGGAGCGACGCGTCGCGGAGGACGGCGTCGCCGAGGAGCGCCGCGACGTCCTCGGTCACGCGCGCGAGGGTGCCGTCGTCGAGCGCGATCCAGCGGCGGCCGCGCACGATCGCCTCGTGCAGCTCGGCGATCTCGACGACGAGCGCGCCGGCGCGGAACTCGAGCTCGGTGTCGAGCCAACCGACCTCGGAGCCGACGTGCACGTCGACCTCGACGGCAGGGCCCACGCGCGTCTTCGCGATCGACTCGGCGATGTGCACGTCGAAGCCGGCCGCGCGGAGCTCCTCCATCCCGCCCTGCCACAGCCGCACCGCGGACTCCTCGTACGCGACGAGCTCGCCTTCTCCTTCGAAGGAGAGGCCCGCCGCTTCGGCGCGCGCGACCGCTTCGTCTTCCGCCGCGCGATCGCGGGTGTCGTTCGGCTGCCGCCCGATGCGGAAGCGGCCGGCGCGATACACCGCCCACAGCTCGCCGCGCACGTCGAGGGGGGTGCCGCCGAGGCGGAGCTCGAAGGTGGGGCGTTCGAGCGGCGGGAGGCCCAGCGCGTGCGCGGACGGGAGGTCGATCCCGAGGCCGCCGCCGCGCGCGAGGATCGCGCGGCCGACGCGTTCGTCCTCGTCGAGCGGCAGCGACGGGACGCGCTGCATCCCGAGCGCGGCGTCGAGATCGACGTCGGGCGCGACGGGGAAGAAGCCGCGCGCGGGTCCGCTCCAGAGCCACGGGAACGCGCCGGCGAAGAGGACCGCGTCGGAGGCGGCGGCGATCGTGGCGCCGCTCTCGGCGCGCCATCGCACGACGAGCCGCTCCCCTTCCCGCTCGACGCGCGGGCGCACGCGATCGCGCGCGAAGCGGAGGTGTCCCTTGAAGCGCTCGCCGAACGCGCCGATCTCGTCCTTCAGGAGCTCCACCACGAGCGACGCCTGCCCGCGCGACGCGACGAGCGCTTGCTTGTCGGCGTGATGCGGCGCCGTGAGGTCGACGAGCGCGCGGCGCCGCTGCGAGAGCCTGAGCGCGAGCACGTCCTTCGCCGGGATGACGCGCGTGGTGCCGCGGCGGCGATGACGGAGCATGATCGCGGAGCGCCCGTCCGCGAGCGTGGTGATCTCGACCGCGATCTCGAGCTCGGCGTCGTCGAAGTCCCCTCGCGGCAGCCAGGCGGCGATCCGATCGTCGAGCGTCCGCGCCTCGAGCGCCGCGACACGCACGGCGGGGAGCGCGTCGACGAGGTCGAGCACCGACCGCGCCTCGATCGCCGCATCGTCGACCTCGCGCGGCACGGACGCCGGCGGGTGCGTTCGGTAGAGCGCGGCGCGAAGCGCCGGGGCGAAGGCGACGTCGACGAGCAGCCACACCGCGTGCTCGCACAACCGCGGGTGCCTGCACGCGCACGCGACATCGATGACCGCCGCGCTCGGCTCGCTCGCGCGCCCGCCGCCCTCGCGGCTCGCAGGTGACGCGCTCGGGCGCGCCCGTGGCGGCGGCGAAGCGCCGGGGTGTGGGGGCTCCGTGCGGACGCGGAGCGCGACCTTCATCGGGGTCGTGAGGCGACCGCTCTCGGTGTCGACGATGGACGCGGTGAGGCGGCCGGCGTCGTCGAGCGCCGGCAGCTCGGCGTAGATGCGCGATCGCGCGAGCGCTGCATCGACCGTCGCTGCGCCGAAGCGATCGTCCACGAACGACGGGTCGATCGCCGCGAGCCAGCTCACGTCTTCGCGTCCCTGCCGTCGTGGCGCTGCCCAGCCCCGAAGGCATCGATCGCCGTGGGCCGGGTCACCGCTTCTTCGGGTCCTTTTCTGGCTTGCCGGGGATGCCGCCGCGTGGATGCACGTAGACGATCTGCTTCGATACCTCGCGGTAGCGTTCGCGTATCTCCTTCGCGAGGTCGGGGCTCTCGCGCCAGAGGTCCTTCTTTTCGCCGGGGTCGGACTCGAGGTCGAAGAGCGAGAAGCGGTAGTCGTCGCCGAACGCGATGAGCTTGTACTTTCCATGGATCAGCGCGCGGCGGCGCTCGTTGTGATCGTCCTCCGGCAGGTCGACGACGACGTCGCGCTCCTCCGGCGTCGCGCCGTCGATCTCCGGGAGCAGGCTCTTGCCGTGCATCGGCGGCACGTCCTTCATCCCCACCAGCTCCGCGATCGTGGCGGGGATGTCGATCCCGGAGCGCGGTACGTCGATCGTGCGCGGCTCTCGGCCCGGGACCTTCGCGAAGAGCGGGACCCGCACGAGCTCCTCCCAGACCTCGTGCGCGTGGCGCCAGACGTTGTGCTCGCCGAAGCCCTCGCCGTGATCGGCGCTGACGATGATCGCCGTCTTCTTCCCCCACGGCTGGCTCTCCACGAAATCGAGGAGCTTGCCGATCCACATGTCCGTCCAGAAGACCTCCTCGTCGTAGAGGTCGCGGCTCTTCGTCCCGAAGTGCGGGCTCTCCGCGTGCGAGAAGTACTTGTCGTGGACGTCCATGTAGTGGAACCACGCGACGAACGGCTTGTCGTCCTTCGCCGCCTCGGTCATCAGATCGATCGCGATCGGCGTGAGCTTGTCGCTCGTGATGTACGGGTCCGTCGTGTAGTCGAACTGGAGGTTCGGGACGATCTTCCAGGTGCTGAAGCCGTGCTCGAAGCCCGAACCCGGCGGATTGAAATACATGTGCGCGTGCGCGCCCACGCACGAGATCCCCTCCGCCGAGAGGTTCTTGCAGAGAAACTCCTTCGGATCGAGGTAGCGCGTGAAAAACTGCCCCGTCCGCTGCAGCTCCGACGGGTACTTCCCGGTGAGGAAGCCCGGGATGCTCTTCGACGTGAACGACGACGTCGAATACGCGCGCGTCCAGGCGACCGATTGCTTGTAGAGCGCAGACAAACGCGGCGCGATCGGCCGCTCGTAGCCGGCCCACGGCATGTCGGCGCGGAGCGAGTCGACGGTGACGAGGAGGACGTTGAAAGGCCCCTTGTCCAGGGTGGCCGCAGCGGCCGCCTCGAGCGCGGCGTCGACCGCCGCGTCGGGCGGCGGCCCGGCGTCGAGCACCCCCGCCTCCGCCGGAGCCGGCGGCGTGCGCGTGCACCCGAGCGCGAGCGCCGCGACGACGAGGGCTACTTGTCCTTCAGGACGCAGTGTTTGTTCTCGCACGCGACCTTGCGGTCCTTGCACTCGGGCGCCGGCCCGGGCTTCAGCTTCGCGCAGTCGTTGTCGTTGTACTTCTTGCACTGATCGTCCTGCGTCTTCTTGGCGACGGCGTTCCAGTCCTTCTCGAGCGACTTCGGGATCGCGGCGGTGACGCAGGTGAAGCCGCACGCGCGCCCCTTCACGCCCACGCAGTCCGCGTCCTTCTTGCATTCCTTGTCGACCGCGATGCGCTCGGCATCCATCGCCAGCTGCGCGTCGTCCTGGAGCTTGGCGCACTCCGCGACCTTCGGGTCTTCCTTCGGCCCCGCGTCGGCCTCCTCCGGCGCCGCCCCCGCGTCGGGGACGTCGGGCGGCGCGGTGACCGCCGTCGGCGGCGCGGTCACGGGCTCCGGCTTCGGGTCGGAGCCGCACGCGAGGACGAGCGCGGCGGTCGCGGCGAAGGCGAGGAATCGCTGGGTAGGTCCGCTGGTCTTCATCGGGCGGGAATCTCGCACGGAACGAGGCTTTTCAGGGAAGATTTCCGCCGCGACCCGGCGCATGCTGGGCCGTCATGCGCCTCCGCGTCGCCGCCGCCGCGCTCGCCGTCGCCGCGACGTCGATCGCCCCCGAGGCGCGCGCCGCGGAGACGGAGTGGTACGGCTGGCAGACGATCGCCCTCGACGCGAGCGCGTTGGCCCTCGTCGCGATCGGCGCCGGCGCGGACAACGCCGAGCGCGCGTTCCCGTTCGGGGTGGCGGGCTACGGCACCTACCTCCTCGGCGCTCCGATCGTCCACGTCGTCCATGATCACGTCGGGCGCGCGTTCGGCGACTTGGGGATCCGCCTCCTGGCCCCGCCGCTCACCGCGATCGCCGGGCTCGCGATCGCCTCCGCCGCGGCCGGCGGCGACAGCGGTACCGACGAGCGCGTCGACGCGGCCCTCACCGGCACGCTCGTCGGGGCCGTCGTCGGCGTCCTCGGAGCGAGCGCGCTCGACGCCGGCGTCCTCGCCTGGGAGGACGAGCCGGCGGCGAAGGCGGAGAAGAAGACCGCCGCGCGGACGGGCCCCACGATCGCGCCGAGCGTCGCGCCGACGCGGAGCGGCTTCGCGGCGGGGCTCACCGGGACGTTCTGAGGCAGCGCTCGATCATCCGCAGCGTCGCGTCGCGCCGGCCGCCGGCCGCGCCCGCGAACGGATCGCTCGGCGACGCGATCGCCGCCTTCACCCGCTCGAGCGCGGCCGCGTCGGAGAGCGCGCACGCCGCGATCGCGCGCTGGCGCAACGTCTCGCGCGCGATGCGGGCGGTCGGGAGCTCTCCTTCGAGCGCGCGATCGAGGCTCGCGGCGCCGCGCTCGTAGAAGCCGCGCTGGAGCAGGTTGCGACCGGCGAGGTAGCTCGCGAGCGGGGCGTCGCCCCAGCGTCCGAGCGCGATGCCGGCGACGAAGTGATCGGGGCCGTGCGCGGCGTCGCCGAGGAGGAGCGCGAGGACGGCGCCCTCCGCGGCCGGATCCTCCGTCGCGACGCGCTTCACCTCGAGCGTGCGCGCGGCGTCCTCGTCGACGCTCTTCGCCGCGAGCGTCGCGTAGCGTGCGCGCGCGGGCGCGAGGTCCCCGTCGATGAAGTCGGCGTCCGCGAGCGCCTCCTCCGCGCGATCGCGATAGGTCCGCGGCACGTCCTCGCGCTTCGCGAGCGACTCGAGCTCGGCGCGCCCCGCCTCGCGATCGGTGTGCCTCCGCATCGTCACCGCGCGCGACTGCGCCGACGCGTGATCGCGCGCGTCCCGCGCGAGCGCCTTCTCGTAGAGCCGGATCGCTTCGGCGAAGCGCTGCGTGTCGCGGCAGACGTCGGCCTCGTGCCGGATCGCGTCGACGGCGTGCGGGCATCGCCGCCCGAAGAGGCCGGGGCGGTTGAACTTGGCGCGCGCGAAGCTCTCGGCCTCGGGCGGGAGCGGCACCGTCTTCAGGTACGCGCGGAACTCGGCGTCGAGCGTGGGCCACCCCGCGCCGGTCGCCTCCTCCACCGTCGCGCCCGCGTACCACGCGCGCACCTTGTCCATGCCGCGCGTCTTGCCGACGAAGTCGATGAACGCGCCGGCGAGGGTGTAGCTCTTCGACGACGCGTCGCCGAGGAAGCCGAGCGAGAAGACGCGCTGCATCGGCGGGAGGATGTCGATCTCCATCATCGCGCGCGCCCACTGCTCGTCGGTGAGGTCCTCGTCGTCGGGCGACGCGAACACGGCGACGCCTTCGATGAGGCCCGGGTTCGGGACGAGCCCGCCCACGGTGCCGGCGATGCGGAACGGCCCGTGCCCGAAGCTGCCCGCGATCACGTGCGCGAGCTCGTGGCCGAGGACGGGGTGCGGGTAGCCGCCGAGCTGGAGGTACACCTCCTCGCGCCACGGCTTCGCGATGTACGTGTGCGCCGCGCCCATCAGCCGCCGCTTGTCGTTCTCGTCGCGGAAGAAGAACGCGCGGATCCGCGCCGGCCCCTTCGTCCCGAGCCGCTCCTCCACCGCCGCCACCTCCTCGTCGCAGTCCTTCACGAGGAGGTTCGCCTCCTGCTCCCGCGTCGTCGACGGATACACGACGTCGCAGCGCACGCCGCGCTTCTCCGCGCCGAGGTCGGCGACGATCGACTCCGTCGTGCTGAAGTGCCCGAGCTTCCAGCCGGCGATGACGAGCTGGGCGCTCGCGAACATCGCGAGGAACGCGAGGAGCCCGCGCGCGCGCGTCGACAGGGCGGTGAGGTCGAGGACGTGCCCGCGCTCGGTGCGCCGCAGGATCGACGCCGCGAGCGCGAGCGCGACGAGGGTACAAAACGATCCGAGGCGGTAGGTGAGGAGCGCGGCGCCGGGCTCGATGACGGTGTCGTAGAGCGTGCCGCTGAAGAACCCGACGAACGGGTCGTAGGCGAAGATCATCGCCGACGAGTAGAAGCGCCAGAGCGACACGAGCACGCCGCCGACGGGCGCGACGAGGCAGAGGAGCACCGTCAGAGAGCGGCGCTTCGGCCGCGCGAGCTCGCCGACGACCGCCCCCCACGCGCCGCCCATCATCGCCCCGACGCCGGCGGTGAGCGCGAAGTAAAGGAGCGCGCCGCCGACCTCGCAGATGCCGACCCGGAGCACGTGGAGGAACGCGGTGAGCAGCGAGATCCCGGCGTACGCGAGCCCGCCCGCGAGCCCGTGCCCGAGGAGCTCGCTCGGCGTCCTCGACCGCGGCGCGAACCGAGCGGTGGCGATCGCGGCCGCGAGCGGAGCGACGAGCCCGGTGGCGAGCGAGTGCTCGTACCCGGGCCCGCCGAACAGCGGCAAGAACCCGATCGCGGTCATCAGGACGAAGACGACGATCGCGCCAATCGCGAAGGGACCACGGAGCATGGCGCGCACTCGAAGAGGGCGTGTAGCATCGCGCGAATGCAGGTTCTGCGTAAGGCCTCGTTTCTCGTCGCGGCGCTGGTGGTCGGCGCGGCGGCGGCGTGCGGGGCGACGGAGCCGGGGATGCCGAAAGATCCGTTCGGCGGGGCGGTCAACGTGAACGGCACGCCCGATCCGCAGAAGACCGACGTCGCGGGGAAGCCGGACACGACGAAGACGGGGACGGAGGGCAAGCCCGACCCGAGCAAGACGAATATCTCGAGCGGCCCCGCGGGCGGCGCGGTCAACCTCGGCGGCGCGCCCGACCTCTCGAAGACGAACGTCGTCCGTGGTGGAAAGGACGGCGGAAGGAAATGACCCCGCGCCGGTGAGCGCTACGGCGAGGCCGACGACGGCGCGCCGTCGGTGGGGCCCGCCGCCGGCGGCTCGAGGACGAGCGGGAGCACCTCGTCGACGCGCGTGACGAGGTGGACCTTCAGCTCCGAGAGCACGTCCTTCGGCACCTCCTCGAGGTCCTTCGCGTTGCGGCTCGGGACGAGGACCTCCTTGATGCCGGCGCGATGCGCGGCGAGGAGCTTCTCCTTGATCCCGCCGACGGGGAGCACCGCGCCGCGGAGCGAGATCTCCCCCGTCATCGCGACCTCCTTCTTCACCGCGCAGGCCAGGAGGAGCGAGGCGATCGCGGAGAACATCGTCACGCCGGCGGACGGTCCGTCCTTCGGCGTCCCGCCCTTCGGGACGTGGAGGTGGAAATCGATCGTCTCGAGGAACTTCGGATCGAGCCCGAGCTGCGACGCGCGCGAGCGCACGAAGCTCATCGCGGCGTGGGCCGACTCCTGCATCACCGCCTTGAGGTTGCCGGTGACCATGATCTCGCCGCGGCCCGGCATCTTCGACGCCTCGATGAAGAGGATGTCGCCGCCGGAGGGCGTCCACGCGAGGCCGGTCGCGATGCCGGGCGACGACGTGCGCTCCGCGAGATCGGGCGTGTACTTCGGCGGTCCGAGGACGATCTGCGCGAAGTCGGAGTTGCAGTTGAGCCGCACGTCCTCGCCCTCGGCGAGGCGCATCGCGACGTGACGGCACACGCTCCCGATCTCGCGCTCGAGCCCGCGCACGCCGGCCTCGCGCGTGTAGCTCTCGATGATCGTCTGGATGCCGTCCGTCTCGAAGGTGAGCCGCTCGTCGGTGAGCCCGTGCGAGGAGAGCTGCTTCGGGACGAGGAACTCCTTCGCGATGGAGTGCTTCTCCTTCCGCGTGTACCCCGGCACCTCGATGACCTCGAGGCGGTCCCAGAGCGGGCCCGGGATCGTGTCCGGGTTGTTCGCGGTCGCGAGGAAGGTGACCTGCGAGAGGTCGAACGGCGTGTCGATGTAGTGGTCCTGGAACGTGTTGTTCTGCGCCGGATCGAGGACCTCGAGGAGCGCCGCCGCCGGGTCGCCCATCATGTCGACGCCCATCTTGTCGATCTCGTCGAGGACGAAGACCGGGTTCTTCACCGCGACCTTCTTCAGGCCCTGGATGATGCGCCCCGGCAGCGCGCCGACGTAGGTGCGGCGGTGGCCGCGGATCTCGGCCTCGTCGCGCACGCCGCCGAGCGCGATGCGGTGGTAGCGGCGGCCCATCGAGCGCGCGATCGAGCGGCCGAGCGAGGTCTTCCCGACGCCGGGGGGGCCGATGAAGCAGAGGATCGGACCTTTTTTGTCCGCCCGGAGCTTCCGCACCGCGATGTACTCGACGATGCGCTTCTTCACCTTCTCGAGGCCGAAGTGGTCCTCGTCGAGGCAGCGCCGCACGTCGGCGGGATCGAGCTTGTCCTGCGTCGTCTTCTGCCAGGGCAGGTCCGACAGCCACTCGACGTACGTGCGCGTGACGTTGTACTCCGCCGACTGCTGCTGCATCCCGGCGAGGCGGCCGAGCTGCTTCTTCGCGATCTTCATCGCGTCCTCGGGGAGCTGCGCCACGCGCACGCGCTCGCGGAGCTCCTCCACGTCGTCCTCGTCCGTCTCGCCGAGCTCCTCGCGGATGCTCTTCATCTGCTGGCGGAGGATCAGCTCGCGCTGGTTCTTCCCCTCCTCCGTCACCATCGTCGAGACCTCCCGCTTCACGCGGAGCAGCTCGAGCTGCTTTTGCACCATCGAGAGGACGAGCGCGACCCGCTCCTTCGGATCGAAGGTCGAGAGGACGCGCTGCTTGTCCGAGACGGTGACGTTGTCGATCGTGAGGTTCGACGCGATGAGGTCGGCGAGCGCGCCCGACTCGCGCACGTTCTCGAGGATGCCCGCCGTCTCCTTCGGCAGGTTCGGGAGCAGCTCGAGCAGCTCGCGCGTGCCTTCGCGGAGCTGCGCGCCGAGCTTGTCGAGCTCCACGTCGCGCTCGAGGTCCTCCGCGACGCGCCGGACCTTCGCGCGCATGTACGGCTCGAGCCCGACCTTGCCCGCGACCTTGAGGCGCGACAGACCGTGCAAGACGACGGAGTAGTTCGCGACGCTGAGGCGGATGACCTTCACGACGCGGGCGACGGTGCCGACCTCGTAGATGTCCTCGAAGCCGGGCTCGTCGACGTCCGAGTCGCGCTGGCTCACGATGCCGACGACGGCGCGGTCCTGACCGAGGAGGTCCTCCACGAGGCGGACGCTGCGCGCGCGGCCGACGTTGATCGGGACGACGCTCGCGGGGAACACGACGCTGTTCCGGAGCGGGAGGATGGGAAGTGTCTCGAGATCGGAGCGCGATTCCTGGCTCATTCTGGGCTCCTCTCAGGTTACTCGCGCGCGGGGTAAGATCATCTGCCGAATGCGTGGGCTCCCGCTCCAGCGCCGGCATTTCCTGGCTGGGCTCGGTCTCGCCGCCTGCACGCGGCAGAACGGGGCCTCGGCGCCGCGCCGCCCCCGCGCCGCGGTCGAGCTGTACTCGGTCTACGATCTGCCCGCGACCGACGCCCGCAGCCGCGAGCTCTCCGGGATCGCGTGGGACGGGGCGACGCGCTCGCTCTGGGCGGTGCAGGACGAGTCGGCGCTCATCGTCCGCCTCGCGCCGAACGCCGACTTCACGCGCTGGGACTTCGCCGAGATGGTCCACGTCACGTGTGGAGGACCGGTCGATCTCGAAGGTCTCGTCATGACGAAGGACGGCTTCATCGTCGCGAGCGAGGAGGGCCCGCGCGTGATCGAGATCTCGCGCACGGGCCAGTTCGTCCGCGAGATCGTGCTGCCGGAGCGCTTCCGCGACGCGCGGCACAACCAGAGCCTCGAGTCGCTCACGCTCACGCCGAGCGGGCGCTGGCTCTTCACCACGACCGAAGTCGCGCTGCCGCGGGACGGCAGCGTCGCGACGCTCGAGGCCGGCACGCGCGTCCGCATCGTGCGGATCGATCGCGAGACCGGCGAGATCGACGAGTACGCCTACGCGACCGATCCCGCGCCCTACGCCACCGGCGACTGGGGCGTCTCGGACCTCGCCGCGGTCGGCGAGAACGAGCTCCTCGTGCTCGAGCGCGGCTGGACGCGGTACCGCGGCAACACCGCGCGCATCCACCGCGTCACGCTCGACGCGAGCACGAGCTGCGCCGCGATCGACGCGCTCTCCGCCGCGACGCCGGCGCTGACGAAGCGGCTCTTCGTCGACCTCGGCCAGCTCACGTTCCGCGGGCTGCCGGCGCCGAAGCAGCCGCAGTCGAGCCCGCTCATGGACAACTACGAGGGGCTCGCGATCGGACCGCGGCTCGAAGACGGTCGCGGATCGGTCATCGTCGTGAGCGACGACAACGCGCACGACAACCAGGTCGCGCGGATCCTCGTGCTCGCCGTGAGGACGTGACCCGTGATACGAGAGGGGCCGTGAAAAACCTCTCCGTCGCGATCCTCCTCTCGTCCGCTCTGGCGGCGGGCTGTGGCGGCAAAACGGCCGAGGACCCGCACTCGGTGCTGCGCTCCTACTCGCGCGCGCTCGACGAAGGACGCGCGGAGGACGCTTACCGCATGCTGAGCGAGGAGGCGCGGCGTGGCATCTCGCTCGAGGCCTTCCGCCGGATGGTGAAGGACAACCCGGAGGAGGTCCGCGAGATCGCGAAGGCGCTCTCGCGGCCGACCGCGCGCCCCGTCGTCACCGCGACGGTGACGAGCGCGAACGGCCAGGAGCTCCAGCTCGTCCTCGAGAACGGCAAATGGAAGGTCGAGGCGACCGCGATCGATCTCTACGCGCAAGACACGCCGCGCCACGCGATCCAGGGCTTCATCCGCGCGGTGGAGCGGAAGCGCTACGACGTCGTCCTCAAGTACGTACCCGACGGCCATAAGGAAGGCCTCGACGCGGCGAAGCTCAAAGGCGCGTGGGAAGGCCACGACAAAGAGGAGATCGATCAGGTCGTCGCCGGCGTGAAGCAGGCGCTGCCCTCCGCGACGATCGAGGAGACGGGCGACCGTGCGACGATGGCCTACAGCCAGGGCACGATGCAGCTCGTCCGCGAGCGCGGCCTGTGGAAAATCGAGGACTTCGACTGACGATCCGGGCTAATTTGCGCGCGGGTTGAACGTCTCGACCCGATCCTCGTCGAACCTGAGGCTGCCATGCGCAAACCGACTTCCCTCCTCTTTCCGACCTTCTTCCTCGCGACCTCGACCCTCGCCGCATGCAGCTTCCAGATGCGAGCGGGCAACGACCCGAACGCTCCGAACCAACCAAACCAACCGAACCAGCCGAACCAGCCGGCGGCGCAACCGAGCCAGTCGACGCCGGCGCCGCGCGTCGGTGAGCCGCTCCGCAGCACGGGCCGCCGCCGTCCGACGCCCGCGCCGAGCCAGACGGTGCCGCCCGCGCCGAGCACGCCCCCGGCGGGCTCCGGCGTCGTGACCGGCGGCACGATCTTCGGCAGCGGCACGGTCGATCCCAACGGCTACAAGGGCAACCTCTACTTCGTGAACGCGGGCACGACGACGATCCCGGACGTCGCGAGCACGACCCCGAACGGCGTCCTCTTCCTCAGCTCGCTCAACGTCGCGCCGCAGGCGTTCACGACCGGCTTCCCCGGCGTCGACGCGAACCGCAAAGAGAACTTCGTCATCCGCTACGAGGGCCCGCTCGTCGTCGGCACCGAGGCCGACTACGACTTCCGCGTCGTCGCGGAGGACGGCGCGAAGCTCCTCATCGACGGGATGGAGATCGTGAACAACGACGGCGTGAAGACGGCCCCCGCCGACAAGAGCGGCCCGGTCCACCTCGTCGTCGGCAACCACCTCCTGACCGTCGACTACCTGCAGACGACCGGCAACGTCGCGCTCCAGGTCTTCTGCAAGAAGGACGGCGGCGACGAGACGATCTGTCCGACGAAGCTCCCGTAACCCGGAGCCCGGAGGGCTCATCGGCGAGCAGCGGAGGATGCGCGCGTCTTCGCGCGCGTCCTACGGCTGCGAGCGGGGTGTAGGGGGCAGAGCCCCCTACCTTGAAGAGAGGCTCGAGCAGAAGTCCGCGTGGAGGCGGCCCTTCGCCGTGCCGTCGGGGAAGGTCGCCTCGACCTCGAGCTCGACGCTCGTCTCGCTCACCGCGACGACGGTGACCGCGATCGCGCTCGCGCGCACGAACGGCTGGTCCTTCACGAGCTCTCCCGCGAAGTCGAGGTACGTGGCGGAGAGGCCGTCGGCCTCGGTGAGCTTCGCCCCCGCCGCGACGTCGCGCTTCACGCCGGTGAGGAGCAGCGTGCGAGCCGGTGACGGCGTCGACTCGTCGGGGCACTTCGCCTCCCCGCCCTCGTGGATCTCGATATGGAAGGTATCGCCGTCTTCCGCGGTCGTGACGCCGAACTGCGCGCGGCTCAGCCCGCCGGTCGCGTCGCCGAAGGCGAGCTCCATCGTCGTCTCGTTCGCGGGCGCCGGCTCCGCGGGGGTGGGCGCGCCCGGGGTCCCCGGCCCGCCGCACGCCTCGTCGGCGACGAGCTGCGCGAGGGTGACGGTCTCCTTCGTGCCGTTGGTGCACTGGACGTCGAAGTTGCCGTCCGGCCGGCGGAACATGCTGTCGATGTCGCGCGTCGCGAAGTCCTCGCTCGTTCCGGTGTCGTCTCCGGCGGCGGTGCAGCCGCTCGCGACGGCAAGGATGGTGGCAACGGCGAAGAGCTTTAGGGCATTCATCGGAGGACAGGCAGCTACCACCTCACAGCCGATGTGCAGGGACGACCGCCGGTTGAGACGCCATGGATAGGCCTGGGTCACCGGCGACCAGGGTCGCTCAGGGCTCGCGGCGCAGGCTCTCGGGGCCGGTCGAGACGCGGTCGACGTCCTCGATCGCGTGGCCGAGGAGCTTCGTGAGCGCGGCGTGCGCCTCCTCGGGCCTCTCGCGCGGCGCGGCGAGCGAGCTCACGTCGACGCCGTAGTGCGCGCCGGCCGCGGCGACGACGCTCGCGACGTCGGCCTTGTGCTCGACCCCGCGCAGCGCGAGGAGCGCCGCGAGCGGGCGGCGGACCTGGCGGATCTTGCGGAGGACCGAGCCGCCGACGGCCTCGCGCGCGCCGAGCGAGTCGGTGACGGCGCGGCGGAGCCAGAACACGGCCTCGCGCAGCTCCTGCTCGATGCGGAGGCGGCGATGGGTGTCGTGGACGACGACCTTGGCGAGCGCGTCCTCCCCGAAGACGCGGATGTGCCAGCGCTTCACCTCGTCGTAGAGGAGCGGGAACGCGTCGCACGCCCCGGCGAGCTCGGACTCGTGGATGAACGACGGCGAGAGGCGCGCGCCGTACCGCGCCGCCTGCGTCGCGCTCGCGATCGCCTCGAGCCGCTCGAACGAGATCGCGCCGCGCACGATCACGATCGCGTTCACGTCGCTCTCGCCGAACTTGTAGTCCCCGCGCGCGACGCCGCCGGTGAGCAGCACCGCGACGAGGTCCGCGCCGAACGTCGCCTCGAGGCTCTTCTGCCACTCCTCGAGCCGCGCCCGCACGCTGGCGGGGAGCCCCTGGTACATCGGGTGCGTGTTGCTCATCGCGCCACCGTAATCTCCGGAGGGCGGACGTAAATCGGGTCGAGCGCGTCGGGGGCGATCGCGACGCGGGCGCGGGCGGCGAGCGCGACGCCGCGGGCGTGCGGGAGCGCGTGGTCGCCGGCGGTGAGGCGCGTCACGGTGCAGCCCGGCGGGTCCGGGATCTTCGCGCTCGCCTCGCCGACGAAGGTGATCGCGCCGGACAGGTCCGCCCACGCCGCGACCGCGTCGGGGACGAGGCAGGCGGGCTCGCGGTTCGGGAGGCCGACGTAGACCTCGCCGCGGATCGCGTCGATCGCGGCGAGCGTGCGCGCGGGGTCCGGCGTCAGCGCGGCGAGGGCGTCGAGGGAGGAGACGCCGACGCACGACGCGCCGGTGCCGAGGAGGATCCCCTTCACCGTCGCGACGCCGATGCGGACGCCGGTGAAGGAGCCGGGGCCGAGGCCCACGCACCAGCGCTCGACGTCGCGCGGCTTCCAGCCCGCCTCCGCGAAGAGGCGATCGATCATCGGGAGCAGCGACTCGCCGTGCGCGTTCGAGACGCGGCGCGCCTCCTCGAGGACGAGCACGTCGTCGTCGAAGAGCGCGACCGACCCGAGCGCCGTCGACGTGTCGACCGCGCAGATCCTCACAGCTGCGCGAAGCGGCCGCTGCGGAAGGCGGCTTCGAGGAGCTGGTCGACGCGCTGGATGAGCTCCGGCGCGCGCGGGTCCGGGCTCGCGCCGAGCGCGGCCTTGATCTCGTTGAGCGCCTTGAGCTGCGAGAAGAGCTGCACGTCGGAGAGGCCGCCGCCGCCGGTGAGCACCTGACGCACGCGGTCGATCTCGCCCGCGAGCGCCTCGATGCCGATGCCCGCCGCGCCGACGCGGCGCGCGTTCGGGTGATCGCGGTAGTGCGCCTCGAGCACCGGCGTCACGATCGACTCGAGGATCGCGCTCTGGTCCTCGTTGTTCCAGATGTGCTTCAGGACGAAGAAGTCGCTCGCGTCCGGCTGCGCGCGGCCGTCGAGGAACGCGCTCGCGGCGAAGAGCTTCAAGAGCTTCACGACGCGGCGGTCGGAGAGCGAGACGCCCTCGGCGCGGATCTGGAAGACGAGGCCCTTGTACTGCGAGAAGAACTCCTCCGTGAAGCGCATGCGCTGCGCGAACTGACGATGGAGCTCCTGGATCTCGCGCGCCGAGACGATCGGCTGCACCGGCGCGTCGGTGAGCGCCATGATCTCGTGCTGCACGCCCTTCGTGAGGAGATCCTGGAAGTGGTACGCGTCGAGGTTGTCGGACCGGATGCGGAGGAGGAAGCGGTCGAAGATGGCGGTCAGCGTCTCGTCGGTCGGGACCTCGTTCGAGGCGCCGAAGCACGAGAGCAAGGGGCACTTGAGGACGACGCCGCCCGACGTGTAGCGGCGCTCGTTCAAGAGCGTGAGGAGCGCGTTCAGGATCGCCGAGTTCGACTTGAACACCTCGTCGAGGAACACGACCTCCGACGCCGGGAGCATCCCCTCGATGCGGCGCTGGTAGCGGCCCTCGCGGAACGCGGCGATGTCGACGGGACCGAAGATCTCGTTCGGCTCCGTGAAGCGCGTGAGGAGGTACTCGAAGTAGCTCGCCTGGAGGAGCCGCGCGAACATGCGGATGAGCGCGCTCTTCGCGGTGCCGGGCGGACCGATGAGCACCGCGTGCTCGCCCGCCACGACCGCGATGAGGAGGAGGCGGATGACCTCGTCCTTGCCGAGGAAGCGAGACTCGAGCGTGCGCGCGAGCTGCGCGAGACGGACCGGGAGCTGATGAGCAGGAGCGGCCTGCGACATGGGAGCGGCCTACCCTATCAGGGTTCGTCGTTGGGGTCCCCCAGTTCGTCCGCGACCGCGGCGACGGGAAGACGGGTCGAGGACGGAGGCGGAGGCGGCGGGTGCGTCGCGCGCTCCGGCGGGCGCACCGACGGGGGCGGCGGCGGGATCGACGGCGCGGCCGCGACCGACGCCGGCGCGATCTCCCCCGCCTCGACGAGGAGCGCGCGGAGCGAGAGCGTCGACACCAGCTCGCCGAGCGCGGCCGAGGCGACCGCGGCGACGAGGAGCGTGTCGCCGAGCGGGCCCGGGAACCGAAGCGCGAAGGCCAGCCCGCACGCGGTCGACACCGGCCCCGACGAGAGGAGCACGATCCCGAGGAGCGGCCCCGCCGGCTTCGCGACCGCCGTCGACGCGCGGACGAGGAGGCCCGACACGAGCTTGCCCGCGATCCGCGCGCAGAGCACGAGCGCCACGAGCGCCGCGAGCGATCGGTGCTCGACGAGCGGCCGCACGTCGACGCGCGCGCCCGCGAGGAGCAGCATCGGGTAGAGCACCGCGCGCTCGGTAGGGCGCACCAGGTGCCGGAGCGCGGTCCGCGCCGGCGACGCGGCCGCGAGCGCGATCCCCATCACGAATGTCACGAAAATGGTTGATAACCCGAAACGCGCCGCGGCCCCCACGCCGAGCAGGATCGTGCCGATGACGGCGCCCCACACCGCGTCGCCCTCCGCGCCGCGGAGGAGCACCGCCGTGACGATGCCGAGACCCGCGCCAAGGGCGAAGCTCGCGAGGAACCAGCCCGACGCCGGCAGCGTCACCGCGATCCCCGCCGCGGGCGAGAGCGCGAAGATCGCGCCCGCGGCGACGAGCGGCGCGAGGTCGTCCGCCGCGCCGATGTCGACGAGGAGCCGCGAGATCGGGCCCTTCGCGCCCCACCGCGCCTGCACCCACTCCACCGCGTAGCGCGCGGTCTCCGCGCTCACCGCGCCCGCGCCCGCCGCGAGGAGGAGGCGCGACTTCTGGCCCTCGATCCCGGGGAGCGCGAGCCGCGGCGCCGCGTAGTAGACCGCGAACGCGACGACGCCGCCGGTCACGAGCGCGCAGACGATGCCGAGCGCGGTCGACGCCTGCTTCACGCGACGGCCCTCGACGCGACCGAAGTCGAGGCCGACGACGAAGGCGAGCCAGCCGAGCGCGACCTGCACGAGCGGCTCGAACTCGTCGATCACCTTCAGCTCCAGCACGCCGAGCGCGTGCGGACCGACCGCGAAGCCGAGCACGATGAACTCGATCCCGGAGGGCAGCCCCCTCGTCTTCCCGAGGTTGACGAGGAGCGTGCCGAGGTACGAGAGCACGAGCAGGCCCATGAGGAGGGCGATCGCGCTCACGGTCCCGTCTTCCTCCCGAGCCCGATCCCGAGCTTCGCGAGCGCGTCCTGGACCGCCCTCCCGAGCGTGAGGTCGCCGCGATGGGTCGCGCTGTGCACGCGCCAGTGCGCGCCGGCGGAGTCGAGGTACACGAGCTCGACCCGGCCGCGCGAGCTGATGCTGCGCGCGGCGTCGAGGAGCGCCTGCTCGACGTCGGCCTGCGACGCGGCGGGGTCGACGACGACGTCGACCGCGGCGAGCGGCGGATGGCGATGGATGCGCGTCGGGTGGATGAGCGCGAGGACGTGCGGGACGCTGATGTCGGACTGGGCCGCGTCCTCGAGACGAACGTCGAAGAGGCGGACCTCGGCGACGCGGCCGGAGCGGCCGCCGAACTCGACGAGCTCGCCCTTCTTCACGCGGCGCCCGAAGATCACGATCGTCCCCGCCGCCGCGGACGCGAGGAGCGGCGTCGCGGCGAGGGCGATCGCGAGGAGCGCGACCAGACCGACCCGCGCGAGCGATCCGTCGCCGGAGCCGGTGATGAGCGGCGAGGCGAACACGAGCGCGGCGATGACGATGCCGATGCGGAGGAGCGTGCTCGTCGGGCGCGCGAGCTCGCGCGGGAGCCACGCGATCCGCGTGTCGCCGCGGGTGACGCTGTCGAAGAAGAGGCCGACGAAGCGGACGAGGACGCTCACCGCGAGCATCGCGATGCCGGCGAGGATCGCGACCGGCAGCGCGGTGCCGATGCGGGTGGCGAGGGCGTAGACCGGCGAGAGGATCGCGCCGGTGAGGCGCTCGGTGTACCCGCGCGTCGACTCGAAGAGCGAGAGGCCGAAGATGAGCCACGCGTACGCGATCGCGATCTGGATGAGGCGATAGCCGAGCGTAAGCGCGATCGACGAGCCGCCGCGCGTCGCGCCCGCGCTCACGACCTCGATCTTGCCGAGGCGGATCGCGGCGAGCCGCTCCGGGTTGTCGGCCATCCAGGTGCGGAGCCGCTCCGCGAGCTCCGACGCGCGCCCCAAGAGCCAGAACGCGACGAGCGCCGAGAAGACGAGGAGCGAGACGCTGAAGACCGTCGTAGCGATCGCGCTCCGCTGCCGCTCGCTCGACACCGCGTCGGCGACCTTCGCCGTGACGCGGCCGGCGAGGACGTGGAGCGACTCGTCGCTCGCCTGCGCGTCCTCGCGCACGAGCGTCAGCACCGGCGTCGCGCCGACGTAGACGACCGCGGTCCCCTCCTTCGTCTCCTCGAAGCGCGAGTCGCCGAGCTGCTCGGGGTGCGCGAGCAGCGTGTCGAACGCGGCCTGCGCCTCCTTCGCGCGCTGCACCGGCGTGCGCCCGCCGTGCGCCGCCTGGAACGTGAAGACGACCTTGTCGCGCACGCGCACGTCGGTCGACGCCGCGCCGGGCGCGACGGAGGCCGACGGCGCCGCGATCGCACCCGCGTCCGCGACCTCGTCGGCGCTCGCGAGGGCCCACGCCGGGAACGCGAGGAGGGCGACGACGACCGCGATGAGCCGCACGCACGTCTGGACGACATGGTAAGAGCGGCGCATGCGCGGCGGTCGAGGGTACCATATCGGCCGGCGCGACCTCCTCCTCGGTGCGCTCGCGACCGGCTGCGCGCCGCGAAGCCCGCAAATCCCTGCGTCCGACGCGCCGCGCACGCTCTGGGGCGTCCAGGTCGGCGACGTCACCGCGACGAGCGCGGTGGTCTGGTCGCGCGCGGACCGTCCGTCCCGGCTCGTCGTCGAGATCGGCGAGGCCGGGGCCGCGGGCGATCGGTTCACGCCGCTCCATACCGTGCACGGCAGCGAAGCGACGGCGGCGACCGACTTCACCGCGAAGGCGCTCGTGCGCGGCCTGGCGCCGGGCGTGCCGGTTCGTTTTCGCGCGCGCATGGATGGCTCGGAGTGGAGCTACGGGAGCTTCCGCCCCGCGCCGACGACGGCGACCGCGCTCCGCTTCGCGTGGTCGGGCGACACGAACGGCCAGGGTTGGGGGACCGATCCCGCGCGCGGCGGCATGCCGGCGTACGCCGCGCTCCACCGGATGCAGCCCGATCTCTTCATCCACTGCGGCGACACGATCTACGCCGACGACCCGATCCCAAGGTCGATCGCCCTCCCCGACGGGACGAGCTGGAACAACGTCGTCGATCCCGGCAAGACGAAGGTGGCGGAGACGCTCGACGACTACCGCGCCGCGCATCGCTACCCGCGCGGCTGCGCGGAGTTTCGCGCCTGCTCCGCCGACGTGCCGCTCGTCGCGATCTGGGACGACCACGAGGTGCGCGACAACTGGTTCCCGGGCGAGGTGCTCGCCGACGAGCGCTACGGCGAGCGCCGCGTCGACGTGCTCTCCGCGCACGCGCGCCGCGCGATGTTCGAGTACCTCCCGACCGCGCTCCGCCCCGCCGACCCGATGTACCGCGTCCTCCGCTACGGACCGCTCGCGGACGTCTTCCTCCTCGACGGCCGCTCGCACCGCTCGCCGAACGAGCCGCCGCCCGCCGCCGGCGCGCTGCTCGGTCCGGCGCAAGAGGCGTGGCTCGTGGAGTCGCTCGCGACCTCGCGCGCGCGCTGGAAGATCGTCGCGTGCGACATGCCGATCGGACTCCAGATCGGCGACCGCGGCGCGGCGCTGCCGTGGGTCGCCGACGGCTGGGGCAACGACGAAGGTGGGCCGCCGCGCGAGCGCGAGGTCGAGCTCGCGCGCATCCTCTCCGCTTTGAAGGCGCGCGGCGTGAAGAACGTCGTGTGGCTCGCGGCCGACGTCCACTACGCCGCCGCGCACCGCTTCGATCCGGTGCGTGCGATCTACAAGGACTTCGATCCGTTCTGGGAGCTCGTCGCCGGGCCGATGCACGCGACCGCGTTCGGGCGAAAGAACCTCGATCTCACGTTCGGGCCCGAGCTCGCGTGGTGCAGCATGGACTGGGAGGCGCGCGGCTCGCCCGCCGACGGGCGCCAGTTCTTCGGCGTCATCGACGTCGATCCGCGCGACCCCAACCTCCAGGTCCGCTGGTTCGACGCCTTCGGGCGCGAGCTCCACCGGCTCGCGATCCCGGCGGCATGAAGCTCGGCCGCCGCCAGCTCCTCCAGGCCGCCGCCGCGAGCTCGCTCGCGTGCCGCCGCAAGCTCGATCCGCCGCGGTGGGGCGTACAGTCGGGAGACGTGGATCACGCGAGCGCGGTGATCTGGTCGCGCGCCGCCGGCGCCTCGCGGATGAAGGTCGAGTGGTCGCTCGCGCCGAGCTTCGATCGCGTCACGGAGGTGCTCGGCCCGATCGCGCACGGCGGCACCGACTTCACGGCGAAGGTCCGCCTCACGGGCTTGCCGAGCGGGACGCCGATCCACTACCGCGCGTGGTTCGACGACGGCGAGCGCCTCACCGGCCGCTTCGCGACCGCGCCGCTCGACGATCGCAGCGTGCTCCTCGCGTGGTCGGCCGACGTCGCGGGTCAAGGCTGGGGCATCGATCCGTCGCGCGGCGGCATGCCGGCGTTCCGCGCGCTCCGCGAGCGCGAGCCCGACCTCTTCATCCATTGCGGCGACGCGATCTACGCCGACGAGGCGATCCCGCCCGAGCTGGTCCTCCCCGACGGCGGCGTCTGGCGGAACGTCCTCGAAGACGAGCGCCGCGATCGCGCGCGATCGCTCGAGGACTTCCGCGCCGCGTGGCGCTACCCGCGGCGATCGGCGGAGGTCCTCGCGTTCAGCGCGGCGGTGCCGATCGTGTCGATCTGGGACGACCACGAGGTCACGAACGACTGGATCCCGGGGCAGACCGGCGCGCTCGAGGCGCACGGCCGGCGCGCGATGTTCGAGCACACCCCGACTCTGCGCGATCCTTCGCAGCCGATGTACCGCAAGGTCGCGTGGGGGCCGCTCGTCGACGTCTTCCTCCTCGACGGCCGGAGCTATCGCTCGCCGAACGATCCGCCGCCGCCGGAGGGCGAGGCCGGCATGCTCGGCGCGGCGCAGGTCGCGTGGCTCACCGAGGCGCTGCGCTCGTCGCGCGCGGTCTGGAAGTTCGTCGCGAACGGCCAGCCGATCGCGGACGGCTTCCGCGGGCGGGGGCGCACGCGGCCCGTCATCCACGACTCGTGGAGCAACGGAAACGGCCCGCCGGCGGAGCGCGAGCACGAGCTCGCCCGGCTCCTCGGCGCGATCCGCGGGGTGAAGAACGTCGTGTGGCTCGCGGCCGACGTGCACTACTGCGGCGCGCGGCGGTTCTCGCCGGAGCATGCATCTTACAAGGACTTCGATCCCTTCTGGGAGCTCATCGCAGGCCCGCTTCACGCCGCGCACTTCCCCGCCAACCCGCTCGACGACACGTTCGGCCCCGAGGCGGAGTGGACGAGCGCGGGCGAGCACTTCCGCGGCACCCCCGCCGACGGCGAGCAATACTTCGGCCTCCTCGCGATCGACGGAAAGACCCACGCCCTCACCGTCACCTTCGCCGACGCCCGCGGCCACGATACCCACCGCCTCACGCTCCCAGCCGCTCGGGATTGACGGGGCGCACCCCCGTCGCGACAAAATGGTCACGGTGGTGGGGGAAGCTCCGAAACGGCGTTTCGCTCGACGTCGTGATCCCGTCCACTTCCCGTAGAGCAAGCAGCCGTCGGCACATGATGCGGAAATGCGGACAGACTCCGGGGTTGGTGAGTGACGAATACGAGTTTGGCTCAGTGGCACGTCGGCGCGACGATGCCGGTGAAGGTCCAGGTGCCGGCGGATGGATCGCAGCCGTAGAGCCGCTGACCTTCGATATCGAGCGCGCCTCGGTTGAGGGCCGCGCAACGGACGGCGCCCGCGGGATTGACGTTGGCGCGGAGGACGTTGCCCGCGACCGGCGTGAGGAAGCAGCCCGTCGCGCACGAAAGGATCGGGAACACGTCGAGCGGATCGAGGTAGCCCTTCGCGACGAGGTCGGTCCCGACTGGGAAATACCCCGGCGCGATCATCGGTGAAGCGGGGCACGTGTGATCGATGGTCGACTTCCACCGCGCCTCGAGATGGAGGTGCGTATTCGGACCTTGATTGGCGATCCGTCCGATGACGTCGCCCGCGTTGACACGGGTGCCCTCCGGTCGCGCCGAGCCGTACGCGAGATGACGATAGACCGCGTACCACGGGCCCGTCGCGTCGAACCACGTCGACGTGTACTGCCTCGTGCGGTCGGCGATGGCCTGCCTCTGAAAGCGGTTCAGATCGAGCTGGAGCAGGACGACGTCGCTCGAAGCGACGGCCGAGAGCGGTTCGTGCTCGACCTTCACGATCGTTCCGGACGTGGGCGCGTAGACGTCCGCGACCGACTCGAAGAAGATGTCGCGTCCGGTGTGCTTCAGCGTGTTCAGCGGAGCCAACGCGCCGGTGGCGTCGCGAAAGCACGCGGACGAGCCGGGCACGCGTGGATTGACGCGGTCGAACTCCGCCGGGAGCCACGCGCCGCCTTGCGCGCGACCGTCGAACGGCACCACCGGCCACGACAGCGAGGTGTCCGGCGACGGAACGTAGTCGTGGCAATCGCTCGCGAACGCCGATGGCGTCGAGGCTTCGTCGGACGGCTCCGGCGCCTGGGCACAAGCTGCAAACGTGAAGAGAACCAGACTGGCTGCGAGGATCGATTTCATGGGAGTGCGTATCGAGAAAACAAACTTCGTGCCCGCACGCGGAGGTCGGAATCGAGCGGTTCATGGGCGCAAGAGCGCTCGGCGCTGGATCGACTGTGGAGTCGAGACGACACCGTCGACGATCCCCGAGCAGCGCCGCGAGCGCGCCGGAGGCATCTGCCGCCGAGGCGTGCGATGATTCGAGCGTGACGACCGACGATCGAGCCTTCGGCGTGACGACGGAGCAAGCCGAAGCGCCCGTCGCGCTCGTACGGCGCGCGAAGATGAAGCGGCCGCGCCTCACGTGGTCCGACGCGCTCGGGGATCACGACGTGCTCGTCGAAGGGACGTGGGTGCTCGGCTCCGCGCGCGACGCGAACGTCTGCGTGTCGGATCGCGCGGTGTCCCGCCTCCATTGCGAGGTCGACGCCACGAGCGAAGGGCTCTGGGTCCGCGATCTCGGAAGCAAGAACGGCCTCGTCGTCGACGGGCTCCGCGTCAGCGGCGCGCTCGTCCCCGACGGCGGGACGATCAAGGTCGGCACGACCGCGATCGCGGTCCGCTACGGCGACGAGGTCACGGAAGAGCACATCTGGGGTGCCTCGTCGTTCGGCGAGATGGTCGGAAAGAGCGACGCGATGCGGAAGCTCTTCGCGTCGATCGCGCAGCTGTCGAAGACGGACCTCTCCGTGCTCGTCCTCGGCGAGACGGGCACCGGCAAGGAGCTCGTCGCGCGCGCGCTGCACGCTCACTCCGATCGCGCGGGATTTCCGCTCGGCGTCGTCGACTGCGCGTCGATGCCCGAGCACCTCCTCGAGTCGGAGCTCTTCGGGCACCGGCGCGGCGCGTTCACCGGCGCCGACACGACGCACGAGGGCATCGTCGAGCACAGCGACGGCGGAACCATCTTCCTCGACGAGATCGGAGAGCTGCCGCTCGGCATGCAACCGAAGCTGCTGCGATTGCTCGAGACGAAGACGTTTCGGCGCGTGGGCGAGTCCAGGTGGCGGAGCGCGGACGTCCGCTTCGTGGCCGCGACGCACCGCGATCTCCGCCAGCTCGTCAACGCGGGCTCCTTCCGCGAAGACCTGTATTTTCGGCTCGCGGTGTCGATCGTCGCCGTCCCGCCGCTCCGCACTCGCGAGGACGACGTGGAGCTCCTCGTGGAACGCTTCGCGCCCGCTCTGCCGCCGTCGCTCTCGCGCCAGGCGCTCGTCGACTACGCGCGCCAGCGAACGTGGTGGGGCAACGTTCGCGAGCTGAAGAGCTTCGTCCAACGCGCGGTGGCGCTCGAGACGATCGATCCTTCGGAGATGGATCCGGCGGAGGTGCAGCTTCCGCGCGTCCCGGAGGCGGCGCCGGCCGCCGCGCCGGGGCTCGATCTCGATCGCCCCTTCAAAGACGTCCGCGACGCGTGGCTCGAGCACCTCGAGCGCGAATACATCGCCGCGATGATGAAGACGCACGACCGCAACGTGTCCGCGGTGGCCCGCGCCGCTGGGCTCGATCGCACGTACGTGCATCGTTTGATTCGCAAGCACGGAATCTGAGGCTTCGCTCATGGCAACGAGCCGCGTTTGCACATAGAAAGGACCTTGGGGCGATGGTCGAGCCAAAGACGATTCGTGAGGACGAGGCGACCTCGACCAGCGGCCTCACCGTCGTCGATCGCCAGTCGGACCTCGCCGTTCCCCACGCCATCGCCGGACGCTACGAGCTGCGCGGCATGCTCGGCGCGGGCGGGATGGGCACCGTCTTCGCCGCCTTCGATCGCGATCTCGGCGAGACCATCGCGCTCAAGGTCCTGAGCGGCATTCGAGAAGGCAACGCGCCGCTGCTCGAGCTCTTCCGCCAGGAGGTGCGCCTCGCGCGACGCGTCACGCATCCCAACGTCGCGCGCGTGTTCGACATCGGCGTGGCGAACGACTTCGCGTTCCTCACGATGGAGCTCGTCGAAGGCGAGTCCCTCTCGTTCGTCGCGTACTCCCCGCTCGACAGCGCGCGCGTCATCGAGATCGGGCTCGCCCTGTGCGACGCGCTCGCCGCCGCGCACGACGCCGGCGTCCTCCATTGCGATCTGAAACCGGCGAACGTGATCTGCACGCACGACGGGCGCTATGTCGTGACCGACTTCGGCATCGCCCGCGCCATGCGACTCTCGAGCCGCGACGCGGAGACGACCCTGAGGCTCGACGGCCAGATCATCGGCACGCCGCCGTTCATGTCGCCCGAGCAGCTGGCCGGCGAGCCGCTCGACGAGCGCACGGACATCTTCGCGATCGGCGTCACGCTCTTCCGCCTCCTCACCGGCAAGCTGCCCTGGGCCGAGACGGTCGCGCAGGAGCTGCACGCCGCGCGCTTCACCCGGCCCGTCCCGGATCCGCGGACGATCATCGAAGACGTCCCCGCCCCGCTCGCGGATCTCGTGCGCCGCTGCCTCGCGCTCCGTCGCGAGGATCGCGTCGCTTCGGCGCGGCAGCTGGCGGAGGCGCTCCGCGGTGCCGTGAGCGCCGGGAGCCGCCGGCCGATCGCGGCGCCCGGAGAGCGCGTCCCGATCGCGGTGCTTCCGTTCGAGTCCGACGAGAACGCCGCCGATCGCTCGCTCGCGGCGGGCCTCGTCGACGAGATCGGCGAGCACCTCGCCGCCTCGGCGGAGCTCGTCGTCCGGCATCGCGCGGCGGTGGCGCGCACCGCGGAGACGACGAGCAGCGCGCCGGCGCTCGCGCGCGCGCTCCGGGCCGACTACGCCGTGACCGGCGAGCTGTCGCGCGTCGAAGGCCGCCTTCACCTCGAGCTGCGCCTCGTCTCGGTCGCGCGCTGGCGCGCCGTCTTCGCGCTCGATCTCGACTTCGAGCCCGCGGATCTCCTCGCGATCGCGCAGCGTGCGGCGCGCCTCGTGACCATCGCGCTCGAGCGACCGACGAGGGAGAGAGCGCCGGCGAGCGGAGAGGCGGCGGACCTGTTCCTCCGCGGTCGATCGATGTATCGCGCGTTCGAAGACGGGACGCCGCTGCTCGAACGCGCGCACGCGCTCGCTCCAGACGACGCGCGCATCGCGGCCACCTATGCGCTGGCGCTCGCGCGTCGCGAATCCGCCGCGGACTCCCTCGCCCACGCGCGCGCCGTCGCCGAGCGCGCGGTCGAGCTCGATCCCAACCTCTCCGACGCGCGCCTCGCCCTCGCGCTCCTCCACCTCTACGACGGCGAAGCGCGCGCGGCGGCCATCGCGCTCCGTCGCGCCCACGCGCTCGACGCTTCGAACCTCGACGTGCTCACGTGGATCGGCCGCCTCCTCATCGAGGTCGGCGCCTTGCAGGAAGGCGTCGCGAAGCTCGATCGTGCGCTCGCGCTCTCGCCCGACGTCGCGGCGGCGGTGGAAGCGAAGGCGCGCGCGCTCTCGCTCCTCGGTCGTACGTCGGAGGCGGTGGCCGCACTTCATCAGGGACGAGCCGCGCTCGGATCGATCTTCACGTACGCGATGAGTCGCGTCCATCTCTGGCGTCCGACGCCGGAGACCGAGGCCGAAGTGGTCGCCGCGGCGGCCCCGCCATTTCGAGCGGCCGGACGCCCGTTCATCGACTTCACCCTCACGCTCGCGCGCGGTGAGGCGGTCACGGACGAAGACCTCGCGAGCCAGGCCGGTCAGTTCTCGGGCAAGGGCTCGCCGCGACGCGCGGCCTTCGACGTGCAGCGACGGATCGAGCTCCTGGCGGCGGCGCACCGCTTCGACGAGGCCGCGGCCGCGCTCGAGCAGCTCGACGATCAGAGCTTCATCGATCTCTCGTGGATTGACGGTTGTCCGTTGCTCGTCCCGCTCCGTGAGAGCCCGGCGCTCGCGCAGCTCCGCCGCGCCACGGCAGCACGCGCCGCCCGCGTCCGCGACGCGCTCACGAGCTGACCGGCGTCGACGCGAGTCCACACCTGCCCCAGGCGCCGGGGTCGTCCGTTCTGGATTTCGTGCGGTTACGAGCCTGGGCAGGCGGGCACGCGGAGTGCTCTCGCTCGTCATCATGAACTCCGCCATCCGCGCCGCTCTCGTTTGCTTTCCCTTCTCCCTCCTCGCGCTCGCCGGTTGCGCGTCGAACGCCGATGAAGAAGATGCCGGCGCCGCCTCGGCCGCGGGCGTCGACGAATCGAGCCTGCTCTCGTTCCAGCTCGCCGGTACGACGAAGCTCTCGTGCGACGGCGGCGGCCTCTGCAAGCTCACCGGCGGCGTCCACAGCGTCGATGCGGCCGGCAACACGACCCGCGCGTTTGCGGACTACCTCGCAGAGCCCCGGTGCGCGCTCACGTTCGGAGTGAGCGCGTCGCCCATCGGCGGCGGCGATCTCGAATCGCCGATCGGCTGCGAGATCGTCGGCGGCGGGCTCGAGCTCGCCTACGCGCTCTCGCACGACGAGGTCGCGAAGGCGCTCGCGCAGAACGTCACGCTCCGGGTCGCGAGCGCGGGCGGACTCTCGAAGTTCGCGATCAGCTTCGCGATCAAGCCGTCCTTGTCCGTCCGCGACGGCGCGGGGTCCGAGCACGGCTCGCTGCCAGCGGACACGTACACGTACGCGTTCTCGCGCGCGTCGGCGGCCGACCTCGGGCTCCGCGTGCTCCGTACGTCCGACCGCACCGGGCGCTGGATCGCTCGGCTCACGAGCCCGCAAGGGCGCGACTACGAGGCCACGGAGGAAGACGGCCTCGAGCTCTATTACGGCTCCCCGGACGCGACGGGCATCGGCTACGCCGCGCTCCTCTCGCCGCGCACGTTCGTAGAGCGCGCGGCGGCGCGCTCGTATTGGAAGATGCACGTCGAGAAGCCGACGCCCGCCGACTCGGCGACGATGTCGGTCCAGCCTCACGTCGGCGCCGCGCCCTTCGCGCTCGATACGAAGGACGGCCGCGAGGGCTACTCCGACGCGCCGGGCGACGTGACCGGCCTCTCCAACACGCGGCGCGCCGCCGGCGACGACGACGCCTGGAGCACGACGCTCACCGTGAGGCGTTGACGGGACATCCTCGCCCGTGCGGCAGGGGTGCGAGCCGCGCGACGATTCCGGCCGTTCAGGATTGACGCGGCGCACGCTCCCGATCGAGCGTACCGATCCCCCCGATGCGCCTCACCATCGTCGCCGCTGCGCTCTTGGTGGGCCTGGTCGCGTGCCCGGGGGAGCCGCCGCCACCGCCGCCGCTCCCGCCGCCGCCGGCGGTCGAGCCGCCGACCGTGCTGCCGCCGCCGCTCGAGAGCGGCCGCTTGCCGGCGCTCGCGATCCCGCGCGGGTACTCGCTCGATCTCGACGTCGATCCGACGAAGGACCGCTTCTCCGGCGTCGTCCGGATCGAGGCCGAGCTCCCGGAGAAGACCTCGTTCGTCGTGCTGCACGCGCGGGGCTTGCACGTCCGCGCCGCGCGCGCCGTGCGCGGGCGCGAGGCGCCGGTCGTCGCGACGACGTCGCTCAGGACCGCGGCCGGCGCGCGCGTCGCCGACGAGCTCGTCCTCGCCTTCCCGCGCCCGCTCGCGCCGGGCTGGGCGACGCTCGTCCTCGAGTACGACGCTCCGTTCGACGACACGCTCGCCGGCGTCTACCGCGTGAAAGAAGGAGAGCGCTGGTACGCGTTCTCGCAGCTCGAGGCGACCGCCGCGCGCCGCGCCTTCCCCTGCTTCGACGAGCCCTCCTTCAAGGTGCCGTTCGACGTCGCGATCAGGGTCCCCCCCGGGATGACCGCGGTCTCGAACACCGCCGAGACCATGCGCGAGGACGCCGGCGGCGGGAAGACGCGGGTCCGCTTCGCGCGCACGCAGCCGCTGCCGACGTACCTCGTCGCGCTCGCGGTCGGCGATCTCGCGATCGAGGCCGCGGCGCGCGGATCGCGCCCGCCGATCCGGATCGTCACGACGAAGGCGAAGGCGAACGGCCCCGCGAACAAGCCCGCGCTCGACGCCGCCGGCGCGCTCGTCGACGCGCTCGCGAGCTGGTTCGGGATCCCGTACCCGTACGACAAGCTCGATCTCGTCGCCGTGCCCGCCCTCGCCGCCGGCGCGATGGAGAACCCCGGCCTCGTCACGTTCCGCGAGGAGCTCCTCCTCGTCGATCCCGCGCGCGCGTCGACGGAGAGCAAGCGCGATCAGGCCGAGGTCATCGCGCACGAGCTCGCGCACCAGTGGTTCGGCAACCTCGTCACCGCGGCGTGGTGGAACGACCTCTGGCTCAACGAGGGGATGGCGACCTGGATGCAGGCCAAGATCGTCCACGCGCTGCACCCCGAGTGGGGGGTGAACGTCGACGCCGTCGTCGCGATGCACGAGGTGATGGACACGGACGGCCTCGCCGCCGCGCGCCGCGTGCGCCAGCCGGTGCTCTCGAGCGCGGACGTCGAGGACGCCTTCGACGGCATCACGTACCAGAAGGGCGCCGCGGTCCTCTCCACGATCGAGCGCTGGATCGGCGAGGCGGCCTTCCAGAAGGCGATCAAGGAGTACCTCGGAGCGAACGCGCACCAGAGCGTGCCGACGCAGAAGCTCTTCGAGGCGCTCGACCGCGCGTCGGGCAAGGACGTGACCTCCCTCGCCTCGGGCTACCTCGATCAGGCCGGCGTGCCCGAGGTCGTCGCCGGCGTCGTCTGCGAGCAGGGCTCACGCTGGCACGTCGAGCTCGGCGCGCGCTCGTGGCGCCCGCTCGGCGCGACGGGCGCGAACGAAGACGACAACCGCACGTGGAACATCCCGGTCTGCCTCCGCGTCGACGGGGCGAAGAAGGACGAGTGCGTGGACCTCGTCGGCGGCGCGCCTTCGCTCACCGCCGGCCGCGGCGCCTGCCCCGCCTTCGTCCACCCGAACACCGCGCTCTCGTATTACCGCTGGTCGCTCCCGGAGAAGCAGCTCGTCAAGCTCGCCGAGAGCCGCGCGAGCGTCGACGTGCCCGCGCGCGTCTCCGTCCTCTCGAACACGTGGTCGGCCGTTCGCAGCGGCGACGTCGACGCGAAGGCCGTCCTCAAGGTGCTGCCCGCGTTCGACGCCGAGACCGCGCGCCAGCCGGTCACCGAGGTCGTCTCGATCCTCCACCGGATGAGCCGCGCGATGATCGACGAGGAGACGCGGCCCGCGTTCCGCAAGTTCGCGCGCGCGCGCCTCGAGAAGCGGAAGAAGGCGCTCGGGTGGACGCCGGCGGCGAAGAACGCCGGCGACGACGCGCTCCTCCGGCGCACCGTCCTCGTCGCGATGGCGGACGTCGTCGAGGACGAGGCGACGCTCAAGGAGGCGGAGGAGCTCGCGCGGAAGTGGCTCGCCGATCCGTCGAGCGTCGATCCCGACGTCGCGACGTTCGCGGTGAGCCTCGGCACGCGCCGCGCGAAGGACGAGCGGATCGACGCGCTCGTCAAGGCGCTCAAGGAGGCGAAGAACGAGGAGGACCACGGCGTCGCGCTCGCGGCGCTCGGCGCGTTCGACGATCCCGCCGTCCTCGAGCGCGCGCTCGATCGCCTCCTCGGCGACGACGTCGCGACGAACGAGATCGGGACCGTGCTCGCCTCCGCGAGCCACCGCCGCGCCTCGCACGCGACCGCCGACCGCTGGGTGCAGAAGCACTGGGACGAGCTGCGGAAGAAGCTGCCGGGGCACCTCTCGCACGGCCTCCTCCGCGCGCCCGACGGCGGCTGCACCACACGCGAAGCGGACGAGGACGCGGTCTTCTACGGACCGCGCGCCGAGCAGATGGAAGGCGGACGGCGCGCGCTCGAGCAATCGCTCGAGTCCGTCGCCCACTGCGTCGCGCTCCGCCGCAAAGGCGAAGCCACGCTCCACGCCGCCCTCGTCGGTCCCCCGAAGAAGAAGTGACTCAGGCGACGCGGCGCCAGAAGCAGCGCACCGCGGTGTCGCCGCTTCCGAGGAGGAGGACGGCGCCGTGATCGCTCACCTCGAGGTGGCGCACGACCGTGCCCTCGACGCTGATGCCGTGGGTCGAGGCGAGATCGAAGGCGTGCACCTTCTCGCCCTCGCGCAAGAAGAGGACGTGGAGGCGCGACGTGCAGCTGTCGGTGATGCGGCGGAGGTTCTCCGAGATGCACTTCTCCGAGCGGCCGATGACGACGCCGCCGACGAGGTCCTGCGCCGTGACGCTGACCGTCGCGGTGTGGCCCTTCCGCTCGAGGGTGACCGCCCAGCGGGAGCTGCTCGTGAGGTTGCCGAGGTTCGCGGCCGGGACCTGCGAGCCGAGGACGACCGACATCGGCATCAGCGTGATGCGCGACAGGCGGTTCGAGCCCTTCGACCGCGGCGCCGGCTCCCGGTACGGGTTGCCGGCCGGGCGCGGCGGGAGCTCCTCGACGACCGGGGTCGGCAGATCGTTCGGGAGCTCGTCGTCCTCGCTCTCGTTCGGGAGCGCGACGATGGCGTATTCGCCGAGGCCGACCGCGACCGGGCCCTCCGCGAAGACGGAGCTCTGACGCGAGCCGTCGGCGAGCGTGAAGCCCATGTCGGTGTGGAGATCGAGGAGGCGGAGCGCGACCTTGCCGCTGGGCAGGCCGACCGAGCGAACGAGGAGATGACGCAGCGAGACGAAGGGATCGTCGTGAAGGACGAGGCCGCACTGCGAGTGGCGGCCGACGACGACGAAGGCGTCCGGGTGAGCCACGAGCGGGACCCCGCCGAACGCGGCTTTGCGGATGAAGACGATGCGATGGCCGGAGCGTCCGCCGAGCGTGTCGGGGGAGCTCTTGACGACGCCGCGCGCGAAGGCGTACGCGGCTCGGAGGTCGGGGATGAGACGAGGCGCGGGCGCCTCGGGGAAGCACTCGGTCTTGACGTTTCCGCGCGGGTGGGGAGCCCTTACGTGTGAATCCAACCCCACCACGCTAAGCACGCTTATTCCCCGCGCAATGCGTCGATCGGAGAAACCTTCGCCGCCCGCCACGCCGGGGCCAGGCCGAAGACCACGCCGGTCACGACGGCAAGCGCGAGGCCGAGCGCGATCGACCACGCCGGGAGCGTGAATTCCCAGCGCCCGAGCGAGGAGCGGGCCACGACCGCGACGAGCCACGCGACGCCGACCCCTCCCAACACGCCGAGGACGCCGCCGCTCAACGAGAGGGCGGCCGCCTCGAGGAGGAACTGGACCATGATGCTCCCCGGCGTCGCCCCGATCGCGCGGCGGAGGCCGATCTCGCGACGCCGCTCGCTCACGCTCACGAGCATGACGTTCATGATGTTGATGCCCGACGCGAGGAGCGCGAGGACGCCGGTGCCGAGGAGGAGGACCTGGATGACGGTGAGGATCAGCTCCTCGTTGCCGCCGCTCTGGTCCTGGCGGAGCGCGAAGTTCATCACCCCGAAGTGGCGGCGGAGGAGCGTGCTCTGCACGGTGGCGCGGGCGCCGAGGCGCGCCTCGGGCGACGACGGACCGCGCACGTAGACGCGTCCGACCTTGTGCTCCGGCGAGTAGATCGCGTCGAACGTCGTCTCCGGGAGGAGGACCTTGTTGTCCCACGCCCACGTGCCCTCCTTGCTCCCCATCGTCGGCTTGTGCGCGAGCACGCCGACGACGTTGAAGAGCTTGCCGCCCACCGCGAGGCGCAGCGAGTCGTCGAGCGCGTGGCTGCCGAGGAGCTCCTCGTAGACGCGATGCCCCACCACCGCGACGTGGGCGCCGCTCCTCTTGTCCTCGTCGTCGAGCGGACGCCCCTTCTCGATCGTGAGGCGGTAGAGCTCGAGCGTCGCCGCGCTCGCGCTGACGACGGCGACGCGCTTCTCCTTCCCCGCGTAGCGGGCGAGCTCCCACGACGCCGAGAACTCGGAGGCGACGAGCGGTCCGCCGAGCGCCTCCGACTCGGCGAGCACGTCGCCGTCGGAGCGCGTGAGCGGGCGCGTCGTCTTCTCGCGCTGCGCCTGCGGCGCGTCCTTCTGATCGACCGCGATGACGTCGGAGTCGGAGACGCGCTGGTTCTGCTCGATGAGGAGCGTCTTGCCGCCGACGATGAGGCTCGCGAGGAGCACGATCGATCCGGTGCCGATCATGATCCCGAGCAACGTGAGGAACGCGCGGACGCGATGCGCGAACGCGCCGCCGAGCGAGCGGAGGAGATCGAGCGTCCCCATCATCGCCGCATCGCCTCGACCGGATCGAGCCCCGCCGCCTTCTTCGCCGGCAGCCAGCCGAAGCCGACGCCGATCACGAACGTGACGACGAGCGCGGCGAGGACCGCCCACGGCGCGACCGAGTGCTGCCAGGTCGCGAACTTCTTCGCGATGAGGATCGACGCGAGGGTCGCGGTCGCGATCCCGAGCGCGGTGCCGGTCGCGCCGCCGAAGACGGAGAGGAGCGTCGACTCGATGAGGAACTGCGTCCCGATCGTGCGCGGCGACGCGCCGAGCGCCTTCCGGAGCCCGATCTCGGTCACGCGCTCGGAGACCGCGACGAGCATCATGTTCATGACGCCGACGCCGCCGACGAAGAGCGCGATGCCGGCGAGGACCGCGACGATGAGCTCCAGCGTCATGAACATCATGTGGAATTCCTTCATTCCACCGGAAAAGTCGAGAATCTCGAAATCATCGACGCCGGGGTGACGCTGCTCCATCCGCGCGTTGATGAGGCGCTTCACGATGTCGTTCGACGACGCAGCGTCGGTCTTCACGAAGAGGATCGCCTGGTTCTGCGTCTGCGGATTGACGTCCTGCATCGCCTCCGTCGGGACGACGACGAGATCGGTCCAGTCGAACCCGAAGCCGACCCCGAACCGCTCCGTGTTGCCGAGCGCGCCGATGACGCGGCAGCGCAGGGCGCCGATCGTGAGGAGGCTCCCGACCGGCTCCGCCGGCGCGGGGAAGACCTGCTCGGCGAGCTTCTTCCCCACCACGCAGACCGGCGCGTGCTCGCGGTTGTCGGCGTCGTCGAAGAGGCGGCCGTGACCGAGCGGGAGGCTGAACGCCTCGAAGAACGCGGCGTCGCCGGCGATGACGGAGGGGCGCGCCTTGAGCCCGCTCTCCGCCATCGCGTCGAGCTCCCCCATCTGGCTGTAGAGCGAGAGCGCCTCGACGTGGGGAAGGTCCTTCGCGATGCGCTCGCGATCGACGGGACGGATGCCGGTCTCGTACGCGAACTGCTTGTTCTGCCCGCGCACCGGCGACTTCGACCACATGAGCAGGATGCGCGCGCCGCCGAGGTCCTCGATCCCCTTCGCGAGCGTGTTGAGCCCGCTCTCGGCGAGCGACGACATCACGACGATCGCGAAGGCGCCGATCGTGATCGACAGCACGGTGAGGAGGGAGCGCCCGCGGTTGGCCGCGAGCGCAGACGCCGCCATGCGGAGCGTCTCGAGGAGCGACATGACGCGCGCGCTTACATCTTGGCTTCGTTCGCGGAGGACGAGCCGGGCTTGAGCATCACCTTCGCGCCCTCGGCGACGCCGGAGACCTCGACCTCGCGATCGTTGCGGAGGCCGACCGTGACCTCGACCTGGGTCTGCTTCGGCTGGCCCTTCGCGTCGGTCTCGACCGTCGTCACGAAGGACTTGCCTCCCTCTTTCACCACCGCCTCGATCGGGACGACGAGGACGTTCGGCTTCGAGTCGAGGTGGACGCGCACGTCCGCGGTCATGCCCGGCTTCACGAGGCCGTCCGGCTCTTCGAGGAGCGCCTCGACCGGGAAGACCTCGAGCTCCTTGCCGGTGACCTTCACCGACGCGGGCGCGACCTTCGTGATCTTCGCCTCGTAGGACTTGCCCGGCAGCGCGTCGAGGGTGAGCGTCGCGGTGCGGCCGACGGAGACCTTCGCGACGTCGATCTGGTTCAGGTTCACCTTCACGAGGAGGGTGGAGAGATCCGCGATCGTGAGGAGCGGCTTGCCGTCCATCGTCGCCTGCACGCCGGGGACGACCGACTCGCCGGGCTCGATGTTGCGGACGATGACGGTGCCCGACATCGGGGAGACGATCCGCGTGTAGCGGAGGCGGTCCTGGCTCACGTTGCGCGCGACTTCCGCCGACTTGAGCTGGAGCGCCTTCGTGCGCTCGTCCTGCGTCGTCGTGAGGAGCTCCGTCTGCGGGGCGATCCCCTGCGCGACGCCGCGCTCCGCGCGCTCCTTCTGGATGCCCGCGAAGTCGAGCGCGGCGGAGATCGACGCGATCTCCGCCTCGTTCTTCTCGAGGTCGCGCTGGTAGTCGATCGGATCGAGGGCGATGAGGACGTCGCCCTTCTTCACCGTGGCGCCCTCCTCCACGAACACCTGCTGCACCGTGCCGGCGACCTTGGACTTCAGGTCCGCCTTCTCGCGCGGGGCGATCTTGCCGGTCTCGAAGATCTCCACGTCGAGGCTCTTCTTCGTCACGGTGACGAGGAGCGCGGGGTCGACGGGCTTCGCGGTGGCGCGGCTCTTCTGCGCGAAGAACGCGCCCCCGCCGGCGATCGACAAGAGCGCGAGGCCCCACACCCAACGACGACGCTTCGGACGGCGCTTCGGCGCGCTCGCCTTCGGAGGTTCGGTCACGGCCTTACTGACAGGGAACAAGGTCGGGGTCTTGGCTTCGTCGCTCATGCGGCCCTCGAATCGGAGACGATGTTTCCATCGGCAAAGGTCACGACGCGCTGCGCGTACTTGGCGATCGCCGGGTCGTGGGTGACCAGGACGACGGTGATGCCTTGTTCGTGCAGCCCACAAAAGAGCTCCATGACCTGCTTGGTCGTGGTGGAGTCGAGCGCGCCGGTCGGCTCGTCGGCGAGGAGGAGGAGCGGCTCGTTGACGATCGCGCGCGCGATCGCGACGCGCTGCTGCTGCCCGCCCGAGAGCTGGTTCGGGAGGTGGTCCTCGCGCTCGGAGAGACCGACCCGCGCGAGCGCCGCGCGCGCCTTCTCGCGCCGCGACCTCTTCGCCGCGCCGGCGTAGACGAGCGGCAGCTCCACGTTCGCGACCGCGTCGAGCCGCGGCAGGAGGTGGAACGACTGGAAGACGAAGCCGATCTTGCGGTTCCGGAGCTCCGCGAGCGCCTCTTCGTCGAGGTCCTCGACCGCCTCGTCGTCGAGGAAGTAGCGGCCCTTGGTCGGACGATCGAGGGTGCCGATCACGTTGAGCGTGGTCGACTTGCCGGAGCCGCTCGCGCCCATGATCGCGACCATCTCACCGCGCGCGAGATCGACGGAGACCCCACGCAGCGCGCGGACCTCGACCTCCCCCATCTGGTAGGTCTTCTCGACGTCGGTGAGCCGTACGACCGATGACATGACGCGCCAACGCGCCACGGCGTAGCACGCGGCGGAGACGGCGCCAGGGCGCTGGAGGAACTAGAGGAAGAAGGACGCGCCGATCGAGAACGACGGGTAGCCGATGCGCATGGTCAGCGAGACCTTGTCATTGAAATGATACCGGCCGCCGAGCATCAGGATCGGGTTCACGAGGTGCGCGTCGCGGTGCCGGTTGGCGGCGAAGCCGAGGCCGGGCTCGCCGAAGACGGACCAGTGGTTCGTGAGCCAGAAATTCCACTGCATCGCGACGGGCAAGAAGATCGTGTTCCGGGCGAAGAAGAGATCGGCGCCGAACGTGATCCCGACCGAGTTGTTGATCGTCTTCACGAAGCCGTTGTCGACGAGGACGATTGTGCCGCGAAATCCAGCACCTAGCTCGGTTTGACCGCCCCGGAACGGGCCGCCGAAGCCGAGGAGCCCGTGCGGCTCGGCCTCGAAGCGGTAGTCGGGGTGATCGCCCGGGGTCTTGATGATGGACTGGTCGGCTCGGGCCGGGCTGGCGGCGGCCAGGAGGGCGAGCAGGCAGGCGCCGGCCAGAGCGATCCTTCGCATGCGAGCCATCATGCACTCAGCAGAACCCACGGGTAAAGGACGGTCGGGCTGGCCATTGTGCTGACCGCCCACATGACGGCCCGTCAGAAACGAGCGAAGAATCAAGGAATGCTGTAATATTCCGAGCCATGGCAGGGACAGCCCAGGCCGCCGAGCTTATCCACTGCGATCGATGCTCCGGACATTACGTCGTGGACGCATCGGGCGACGGAAAGCCGCGCGTCCGCTGCAACAAGTGCGGGCACCTGCGCGAGACCGCCGCAGGGATGGAGCCGGCGCCCATGTCCGTGCCGGGCAAGTGGACGGTCATCGGACCCGACGGCAAGGCGATGTCGTTCGACACGTGGGAGGAGCTCACGGAGTCGCGACGCCCGAGCGCGATCACGACGACGGCGAAGGCGATCGAGGAGACGAAGGAGATCCCGAAGGACAAGAAGTCCGCGAGCGCGCTCCTCGACATCACGCCCGAGCCCCATAGGGCACCCGAGGCGCACAAAGCGCCCGAGGGGCAGCCGAAGGCGAAGCTCGCGCTCGCCGACATGGACAGCGCGCTCGACATGGGCGAGGTCGGGAACAAGCCGCGGCGCTCGACCCTGACCTCCACGCTGACGTCGACGCTCACGCCCGGCTCCGCGAAGCCGGGCAGCGATCGCCTCGAGCCGCTCCCGATCCGATCCTTCAGCCAGTCGCCGAAGACGCAGAACTCCCCGAAGGTGGAGTGGGCCCCGCGCATGGACAGCAAAGCGCCGACCAAGTCCGACACGGCGCCGCGCAGCGACGTCGACAACACGCTCCGCGTCGAGGTGGCGCCGCCCACCGCGCGCGTGATGGAGGCCGATCGCCCGACCGCGCCGAACGTGACCGCGGCCGACGACAGCATCGACGAGCTCGATCCCGACTCGCTGATCGAGGACGGCGACGACGACGACGAGGCGGCGCCGCTCTCGCTGAGGGACGCGGTGCCCGAGAGCTCGGGCGACGTGCTCGGCGACGAAGACCTCGAAGACGACGAGGAGCCGAACCCGCACGAGGCGCTGTCGATCCGCGATCTCGTCGTCGTGCCCGCCGTCGCGCCGAACGACGCGCGGCCCGCGACCTCGCGGCCCCCCGCGCCGAAGACGGAGCCGCCGAAGTCGCAAGCGCCGCCGCCGCCCGTCACGAAGTCGCAAGCGCCGCCGCCGCCCGCGGCGAAGTCGCAGGCGCCGCCTCCCGCGGCCGCGAAGTCGCAAGCGCCGCCGCGCCCGCAGTCCCTCTCGCGTCCGGACATCCCTCCGCCGCCGCGTCCTCCCGCGACGTCGATCCCGGCGATCTCCGAGAGCGATCCCGAGGACACGCAGCGCCGCCGCCGGCCCACCTCCGATCCCGCGATGACGCGCGGTTGGATCCTCGGCGGCGTCGCGCTGGTCGTTCTCCTCGGCATCGCGTACCGCGTCGCGACGCCCGATCCGCCGCAGCCGAAGCCAGCGCCGACGGTCGCGACGACGGTACCGCCGACGCCGGTCACGACGCCGCCGCCTCCTGCGCCGGCCCCGGCACCCGCCCCGGAGCCGACGTCGTCGGAGGCGATCGCGGTCGACCTCCCGAGCGCGACGCCGCCGGCGCCCACGCCGCCGACGGTCACGAACAACGACCATCCGGTCGTGACGACGCCGCAACCGACGCCCACGCCGGTCGGCGACAAGCCGCCCACGACGCCGGCGCCCGCGCCGGCCCCCGCGCCGAAGCCGACGGTCGCCGCCACCGACTCGCCGGGCTCGATGTCGGACCTCCTCGACAAGGCCGGCGCCGCGCGGCGCAAGGGCGACTACGCGACGGCGCGCGAGCTCTACCAGCGTGTCATCGCGATGAGCCCCGCGAACGTCGAAGCCAACGGCGGCCTCGGCGACGTCGCGCGCGCGCAGGGCGACCTCGCCGCGGCGAAGGCGAGCTACGAGCGCGCCCTCGCCGCGAGCCCGACGTACACGCCGGCCCAGCTCGGCCTCGCCGACGTCGAGTGGGAGCAGGGCAACCGCCCGAGCGCCACGAAGCGCTACGCCCAGGTCGTCGACCGAATGGGCGATCGCGCCCCGCAACGCGCGAAGGACCGCGCCGGCGCGGGCAACTGACCGCCGACGCGCGGCGGTTACTTCGCGCGGCGGTTACTTCGCGTGCTCGGCGGCGTTCATCGCGTCGACGCGCTTGCGCGTCACGGCGAGGGGCGGGACGTTCCACTTCGCGCGCTCTTCGTCGGTCACGCTCGGGTCGACGTCGTAGAGGACCCACGTGTCCGAGCCGTGCGCCTTCCGGAACTGGGTCCCGTAGAGCTGGGGTTTTCCGCTGTTCATCAGCTCGCGATCCTTCGAGGCGGCCGCGAGCCACTTCGCGCGCTTGTGGCGCGGATCGAGCTTCACCGCCTCGAGCGCGAGGCGATGCGAGGTCTGGAAGTCTTCGATCGTGTCGCCGTGCTGGAAGATCATCGCCGCGTGGAAGTAGTCGTCGGCCGCCTTCGCGCCGCCGGCGGCCACGATCTGCGTCGTGCGCTCGCGCCGCGCCGCGTCGCGCGCGGCGATGACCGACCAGTCGATCTTCGAGGGATCGGCGACCGCGCGATCGCGCTGGTCCTCCTGGTACATCGTGAAGAGCTCCTGGTTCAGTGTGCGCACGTAGGCCTCGCGCGCGGCCTTCGCGTTCGCGACGAGCGCGGCCCAACGCGCGTCGGCGCGGAGGCCCGCGAGATCGCCGTCACGCTCGAGATGCTCGACGTCGCGGTACCCGCGCTCGATCGCGCGCGCGAGCAGCTCGAAGGCCGCGTCGACCTTGGCGTCGAGCGCGTGGCAACAGGCGGCGTCGTACGCGTCCCCCTCGCTGCCGGACGCGAGCACCTCGCCGTCGGCGAAGAGGCGGCCACACTCGGCGTAGCTCTTCTTCTGGTAAGCCGCGCGAGCGTCGGCCCGGATCAGCGCGGCCTTCGTCGCGTCCCGCGGAGCGGGCAGCGGCGCCGACGACCTGGCGGGCTGACAGCCGATCGCGAGCACCACGAACACCGTCCTCGCGAGTGAGCTCGATGCGTAGAAGGCGAAGTCAGGCAAGTGGGCCGACGGTCTTCGTGACGGAGGTGATGAGCTCGCCTGTCGCGATGAGTTGGGTGGCGGCTTCGATGTCGCCGTAGAGGGGGCGGTCGCCGGTCATGGGGGCGATCTTCGTGCGGACGGTGGTGAGCGCGGCTTCGACGCCCTTCGCTGGGCGGAGGGGGGCGCGCTGGTCGAGGCCGGCGGCGGCGGTCATGAGCTCGATCGCGAGGCAGGCGCGGACGTTCCTCACCACGTCGCGGAGCTTCTTCGCGCTCACCGAGCCCATCGAGACGTGGTCCTCCTTGCCGGCCGAGGACGGGATCGAGTCGACGCTCGCCGGGTGCGCGAGCACCTTGTTCTCGCTCACGAGGGAGGCGCTCGTCACCTGCGCGATCATGAAGCCGGAGTGGAGACCGCTCTTCGGGCCCGCGGGCGCGAGGAACGCGGTGAGGCCGGTCGACAGCGCCGGGTTCACGAGCTGCTCGACGCGGCGCTCGCTGATGTTCGCGAGCTCCGCCGCCGCCATCGCGGCGAGGTCGAGCGCGAGCGCGAGCGGCTGGCCGTGGAAGTTGCCGCCGCTGATGATCTCCGTCTCGCCGCGATCGACGAAGACGGAGGGGTTGTCGGTGACCGCGTTGACCTCGCGCTCGAGGACGGAGCGGACCCACGCGAGCGCGTCGCGTGTCGCGCCGTGGACCTGGGGCATGCAGCGCAAGGAATATGCATCTTGCACCTTTCCGCAGTCCTTGTGGCTCTCCATGATCTCGCTCTCGGTGAGGAGCGCGCGGAGGTTCGCGGCGACCGCCTTCTGGCCCGGGTGCGGGCGGGCCTCGTGGAGGCGCTCGTCGAAGGGGCGGCTCGTGCCCTTGAGCGCCTCGAGGCTCATCGCGCCCGCGATGTCGGCCGCGGTCGCGAGGCGCTCCGCCTCGAGGAGCGCGAGCGTGCCGAGCGACGCCATGTACTGCGTGCCGTTGATGAGCGCGAGGCCCTCCTTCGCCTCGAGCACCACCGGCGTGACGCCGGCTTCGCGGAGGACCTCGAGGCTGGGACGGAAGGGGCCGTCGCCGCGGCGCGCCTCCCCTTCTCCGATCATCGCGAGCGCGAGGTGCGCGAGCGGCGCGAGATCGCCGGAGGCGCCGACGGAGCCTTGCGACGGGATGCGCGGATGGACCTCCGCGTTCAGCATCGCGACGAGGACGTCGAGGACCTCGGCGCGGACGCCGGAGTGGCCGAGCGCGAGGACCTGCGCGCGGAGGAGCATCATCCCGCGGACCTCGGCGTTGCCGAGCTCGGGGCCGACGCCGGTCGAGTGCGAGCGGACGAGGTTCTGCTGCAGCTCGCGCACGTCCGCCGCGCTGATGCGCGTCTCGGAGAGCGCGCCGAAGCCGGTGTTCACGCCGTAGACGCGCGGCGCGTCGTCGCCTTGCTTCGCGATCGCGTCGATCGCCGCGCGCGATCGCAGGACCTTCGCGCGCGCTTCGTCCGCGCACATGACGGGGCGTCCGCGGACGGCGACGTCTTCGAGGTCGAGGAGGGAGATGGGCCGACCGACGTAGACCGGAGCCGTCATGGGGTTTTCGGCTCAATTAGCACAAAAGGAAACCGGTCGTCCGTCCGTGGAGCGAGGGTTGCTCGCTTGCCTCCGCGGACTTGTCCGCGGCGGCTTCCACGATCGGTACGACCGGCAATTCGCGCTGGGGAGAGCGCGCAGCGTAACGATGGGTTGTCGCTTCGACGGTGCTTCGTGTTCGTGTCTCCTCGTCGGGCTCTCCTCTCCCCGGATTCCCGGCGGAGACGTCATCGCGCGGGATCGTTCACCGGGCGTGCAGTCTCGGGCTAGGAGCGGTTCGATTCGGTCCGACTGGGACACACATGTAGCATCTCTCGATCCACCGACTCACCTGGGATCCACCAGCTGTAACTCATCGAAATGACGTCATCCGTAGGTATGATCATGTGAGGTAGTGGCGATCCATATGGGACGCGAACGATCCATCGGTGGCGATCCAGGCGGGTGCCGGCGAGGACGGTGACGCCGAAGTCGAGTCGACCCAACGGGGCCCCACTCCGAGACGCCGAAGCCGAGACGACGCCGTGCCAGGCCCATAAAAAGAAAGCCTCCTCCTTCGAAGGTGTCGGGGAACGCGCCACGCGAGGGCTCGAAAAAAACGAGCCCGGTCTTCGAACGTGTTGGGCGCGACGCGGGGGCGACTATGCTGCGCGGCCGCATGCGCCGGCTCCTCGCTCTCTTCGCGATCGCCGGCGTGCTCGTCGTGTCGCGCGCGCGGGCAGAAGAGGAGGCGCCGGCCGATCTCGACGCGCTCAAGATCGACATCGGGCGCCGCGCGCCGCCGCCGGCCGAGGCCGACACGTACCGGCTCGTGATCCACGGCGAGCACCAGATCCGGCTCCAGGGGCAGCGGAGCTTCCCGCTCGTCGCGACCGCGAGCGCGCAGGCGGCGCGGCCCGGGCTCGAGGCGCAGTCGCTCGGGCAGAACGGGTTCGTCACCCACTGGCTCCGCGTGACGCCGGTGCTGCAGCTCAAGGAGTCGCTGTCGATCGTCGGGCAGCTCGATCTCACCGGGCTCGTCGTCGGCGACAAGGCGCGCGGCGTGAGCGCCGACGAGACGCCGCGCGACGAGCTGAACGGGTTCGGCAACCTGCAGCCGCGCTGGCTCTATGCAGAATACAAGCTTCCGTTCGGCTACGCGCGCCTCGGACAGCAGCCGAACCACTGGGGGATGGGCGTCGTCTTCAACGACGGCGATCACCCGACCCTCTTCGGCGACTACCGCTACGGCTCGATCAGCGAGCGCCTCCTCCTCGCGACGAAGCCGGGCGGCAAGGACAGCGACTTCAACCTCTCCTTCGCCGCCGACCTCGTCTTCCGCGATCAGCTCGCGCGCCTGACGCGCGGAGAGCAGGCGCTGCAAGGGATCGTCGCGGCGTACTGGGAGCACGGCGCCGATCGGCTCGGCGTGTTCACCACCTTCCGGCACCAGACGAGCGATCGCGCCGCCGCGGCGCCGTTCGCGACGTTCAAAGACGAGCTCGACCAGATCACGATCGACCTCCACGGCCGCGTCACGAAGCAGGTCCCCGGCGATCGGCGCGCGTTCCTCTACGCCGAGGCCGAGGCCGCCTACGTGATCGGGTCGACCGATCTCGCGCGCAGCGCGGCGCAGGCGACGACGCAGATCCGCGCCTACGGCGGGGCGGCGAAGCTCGGCGTCATGCACCTCCACCGCGGCGCGCAGGAGGGCTGGACCCTCCCGCGCGATCCGCGGCGCGCGCCGGACGGCCCCGCCTACGGCGACCTGATCGGCGAGCTCGAGATCGGCTACGCCTCGGGCGACGCCGATCCGTACGACGGCACGCTGAAGCGCTTCACGTTCGATCCGAACCACCGCGTCGGCCTCCTCCTCTTCGACGAGGTCCTCCGCTTCCAGACCGCGCGCTCCGCGACGGCGGCGGCGGACCCGAGCCTCGCGTCGTCCTCGCGCGTCGTGCCGGGCGCGCCCGCCGATCTGCTCCCCTCCAACGGCGGCGTCTTCGGCGCGCAGTACGTGAACCCCACCGTCACGTATCGACCGCGCGGGTGGCTCGACTTCAAAGGCGGCGTCGTCGTCGCGCAGGCGACGAGCGAGATCGTCGACCCGTACCAGGTCGCGACCCGCGGCTCGTACGTGAGCTACCGCGGCGGGAGCCCGAAGCGGCGCGACCTCGGCGTCGAGCTCGACGGCGGCTTCGAGGTGCGCGTGCCGCTCGAGTACGGCATCACGACGCAGGTCGGCGCGCAGGCCGGCGTCCTCTTCCCGGGTGGCGCGCTCGAGGACGCGGCGGGGAACACGATCTCGACGCAATGGATCGCCGTCGGCCGCCTGGGCCTCCAGTTCTAGTCATGCGCTTCTTCTTCTCATCGTCAGGGGCTCCGCCCCCGACACCCCCGCCCCAGACACGGCCCTCGAAGGCTCGGGGCGCTTCGCGCCCGCTTGCGCGGCCGCTTCTGGGGCCCCTCTTGCTCGCTCTCGTGTTGCTCGCTCTCGTGGTCGCGTGCTCGGTGGACGTTGCGCCGATCGGGCTGCGCGCGACGCCGGGGGGGAGTGGGCCGGTCGTGCGGTTCGACGTGCCGCGGGACTTGCCGCTGCCGAACGACGTCGCGACCGTCGCGGATCCGACGAGCCGCACCGGGAAGCGGCCGAGCCCGCCGCTCGACGGCGCGACGGCGATGGAGCGGCGGCTCCGCGCCGATCTCGCGGCGCTCGAGGGGTGGGGGCTCTCCTCTTCCATCAGCGTCGGGTTCGAGCGCAGCCCGACGACGGACGTGCGCGATCCGGCGATCGACGTCGACGCGGTCTTCACGCGGATGGCGACCGACGAGCACGATCCCGCGAACGATCCGATCTACGTCGTGAACCTCTCGACCGGGATCCCCGCGCTGCTCGACGTCGGCGCCGGCTACTCGCCGCTCACGGTCCGCGATCCGTGGCGCTACGGACCCGGCGATCGCAAGGCGAGCGAGTCGAACCTGATCTTCGAGACGGTCGAGGAGGGCGCCGGCCTCCCCTTCTTCGCGTACGAGCCGCGCCTCGATCGCGACTTCGACGGCGTGCTCGATCACCCGAACGTCCACGACTGGTACGAGCGCGAGACCGACACGCTCCTGCTCCGACCGATCGTGCCGCTCGCGGAGATGACGGAGTACGCCGTCGTCCTGACCGATCGGCTGCGCGCGAAGGACGGGCAGCCGGTGCGCTCGCCGTTCGAGGCGATCCATCATCCCACCCAGCGCGCCGGCGTCGCGCGCCTCCTGGACTGGCTCACCGACAACCGCCTCGCGAGCTACTACGGCGACATCGCCGGGACCGGCCTCGAGCACGTCACGTTCGTGTGGACGTTCACGACCCAGCCCGCAGAGGACGACCTCCGTCTCCTCCGCGAAGGCCTCGCCGGAAACGGTCCGCTCGGGAACCTCTCGCGCGTGACCCCCGCCGCGATCGAGGGCACGCGCGACGTCGATCGCACGTGCGCGGGGCCGCTCTTGAAGCAGGCGCTCGGCCTCGACGACGCCAGCGTCGCGGCGGTGAACGCGTCGCTCGAGCACGCCGGACGCATCGTCGCGGGATCGTTCCGCTCGCCCTACCTCCTCGGCGATCCCGCCGCGCCCGATCCCGACGCGCGCTTTCAAATCGACCTGAAGAGCGGCGCCGGCGACGTGCGCTCCGACGACGTGCAGTTCGTGCTCGTCCTTCCGAAGTCGTCCGCGACGCGCGCGGCGCCGTTCCCGGTCGTGGTCTGGGGCCACGACGTCGGGCACCACGCGGAGGACGCGCTCCTCTACGGCGGCGACTACGCGCGTCAGGGCGTCGCGTTCCTCGCGTACAACCTGCCGGGCCGCGGCCTCGTCCTCGACGACGCGGCGAAGGGCGCGCTCGCGGCGAGCTGCACCGACGGGCTCCTCGGCGGCCGCGCGCGCGGCGCCGACCTCGGCGGCTGGTGGACCGGTCACGTCGCGCACGATCGCGACGTGCTCCGCCAGGGCGCGGTCGACGGGCTCAACGTCGTGCGCTTGCTCCGCGCCGGCGCCTTCCCCGACGTCGGCGGCGAGGCCGCGCCGATCTTCGTCGCGGGGATGGGGCTCGGCGCGATCACGAGCACGCTCGTCGGCGCGGCCGATCCGGGCGTGCGCGCGACGGCGTCGATCGCGGGCGGGGGCGGGCTCGTCGCCGACGTCGCGCTCCGCTCCGCCGCGACGTCGAACGCGGAGGTCCTCGGCCCGTGGGTCTTCGCCGTCCCCGCCGGCGAGCGCGCCGACTCGCGCTGCCGCGATCCTCAGCGCACGGTCCGTGTCGCCGCGTCCGGACGCGAGCTCGAGATCGCGTGCCTCGAGCCGGCGGAGCTCGGACCCGATCGCACGATCGTCGTCACGAACGTCACCGCGAGCCAGCTCCGCTGCGCGCGGAGCGATCGCGACGGACGGTTCTCGATCGCGATCCCGACCTCGATCGGCGATCGCCTCGACGTGCAGGTCTACGACGGCCCCGACGCGGTCGGGTCCTACGCGCGCTGCAACCCGAAGGAGGGCGCGCCGATCGGCCGGCGCATCCAGAGCGTCGAGCCCAACACCGAGTCGGCGCTCGTCGCTCCTTCGAACGGGCTCGGCATCCGCCGCCAGTCGCCCGCGCTGCGGCGCTTCCGCGATCTCGCGCAGGCGGTGATCGATCCCGCCGATCCGGCCGTCGTCGCGGCGCGGTTCGGCGCGGAGGGGCGCGCGCTCCTCGTCACCGCGACGATCGGCGACGCGGAGTTCCCGGTGTCGGCGCAGCACGCGCTCGCGCGGGCCGCCGGCGCGCTGCCGTTCATGCCGCCGGCGTCGGTCGAGCGCCTCCCCGCCTACGCGGACCACGCGGCGCCGCGCGATCTCTACGAGCGCCTGGGCCGCCGCGCGCCGATGCGATGGCTCGTCGACACCGGCACGACGGAGGGGATCGCGCGCTTCGGCAAGACGCGCGCGGGCGCGGAGTGCCGCGCGAACTCGACGTGCGCGGGCGCGCCCGCGATCGACCCGTACGCGTGCGCGACCGCGCTCTTCGATCCCGACTGGACGAGCGAGGGCGTGCTCCCGTTCGAGCAGCCGCACCCCGACGTGCCGCTCCGCCTCGCGCGGATCGCGGGCCGGCGCACGACCGACGCGAGCACGCTCGCCGCGACGTGGGAGCCGCGCCTCCGCGGCGTGCCGTTCGCGCCGGACGCGGCGGGGTGGAACGCGTCGCAGCCATTGCTCGCGCTGTTCCACGGGTACACCGCGCCGGAGGGCGCGCACGGCTGGATCGCGGGCGACGCCTGCCGCGCGTGGGACCACACCACCTACCGGAACGCGCTCCTCGCGCGGTTCTTCGCGACGAACGGGATCGATCTCCGGTACCTCAGCCACCCGAACACGCACGGCTGCCTCGCGGTCGGCAGCTGCGACTTCTTCGAGTGATCCGCCTCGCGCTCGAGATCGCGCGCGCCCTCTCCGTCGCTCGCGCGGCGGAGCGGCTTCGCCTTCACGCCGGCCCCGCCGAGGCGGTCGCGACGCAACGGAGGCGCGGCGCGCGACGACGGCGCCGGAGCGCGCGTGGGCGGCGGCGGCTTCGGCGCGCGATCACGATGGTCGACGCGCGCTGGCCCGGCGGCGGCAACTGCTTCCGCCGCGTCCTCATCGAGCTCGCGCTGGACGCGGGGGCGGCGCGCGAGCGGCTCGTGTTCGGGCTCGACGTCGGACGGACGGGGCACGTCGCCTTCGAGGGCACCGAGGACGTGACCTTCGACGTCGCATTCGTCCTCGGCCCCGAGTAGGTTTGGCTCATGCGCTATTACGTGACCCTCGATCCCGCCGCGAAGGAGCCCGTCCTCGTCGACGTGAACGAGCTGCCGACGGGACAGATCGAGGTGCGCCTCGGCGATCGGCCGGTCGCGGTCGACGTCGTCCCGCTCGAGGGCGCGCTCTCGGTCCGCGTCGGCGGCCGCGTCGTGGACCTCACGGTGGAGGGATCGCCGCCGGAGATCGGCGCGGTCGCGAGCGGGCATCGCTCGTACGTGCGGGTCGAGAGCGAGCGGCAGCGCGCGGCAGCGCTCGCGAAGAAGGCGGGCGGCGGCGCGAGCGAGAAGGTCGTGAAGTCGCCGATGCCGGGGCGCGTCGTCCGCATCCTCGTCCAGAGAGACGCCGAGGTCGCGGCCGGGCAGACGCTCTGCGTGATCGAGGCGATGAAGATGGAGAACGAGGTGAAGGCGAAGGCGGCCTGCAAGGTCGTCGACGTGCACGCGACCGAAGGCGCGACGGTGGAGAACGGCGCCAAGCTCTTCACGCTGGGCTGATCGAAGGCCATGCCGCGTCGTCTCTACCTCGCGCACCTGCCGACGCCGATCGAACGACGACCCGCGCTCGACGAGATCGTCGGGGCGAAGGTCTGGGTGAAGCGCGACGACGCGACCGGCGGCGCGGAGGCGGGCAACAAGATCCGGAAGCTCGAGCTCCTCCTCGCCGACGCGCTCGACGAGAAGGCCGAGCTCGTCATCACCTGCGGCGGGCTCCAGTCGAACCACGCGCGCGCGACCGCGCTCTCGTGCGCGCGCCTCGGCCTCCGCTGCGTGCTCTACCTCCGCGTCGCGGACCCCGCCGCCGCGCGCGCGCGCCTCGACGCGACCGGCAACGTGCTGCTCGATCGCCTCGCCGGCGCCGAGCTCGTGTTCATCACGCCGGACGAGTACCGGCAGCGCGACGCGATCATGCACGCCGCACAGCGCGAGCTCGCGTCGGAGCAGGTCGCCGCCTACGTCGTGCCGGAGGGCGGCTCGAACGGGCTCGGCGCGCTCGGCTACGTCGAGGCGATGCGCGAGGTGCGGGCGCAGATCGACCTCGGTCTCGCGCCGCGCTTCGACGCCGTCGCGCACGCGTGCGGATCGGGCGGCACCGCGGCCGGGGTCGCGCTCGGGGCGCGGGCGTTCGACGTCGCGGACCGCGCGTGGGCCTTCGCGGTGTGCGACGACGCGATGTACTTCAAGCGGCGCATCGAGGCGATCATCGGCGAGGCGCGCGGCTGGGACTCGTCGCTCCCGGCGAAGACGGGCCTCGTCGTCGACGACGCGGCGAAGGGCCCCGCCTACGCGGTGATGGACGACGAGCAGAAGCGCTTCCTCACGCTGATCGCGAAGCGCACCGGCTTCGTCTTCGATCCGGTCTACACCGGCAAGGCGATCTGGGGCCTCGCGCGGGCCGTTTCGCGCGGCGACGTCGCCGCCGGCGCGAACGTGCTCTTCCTTCACACCGGCGGTCTGCCCGGGCTCCTCGCGCAGGGCGGCGAGCTCGAGGACGCTCTCGCGTGAGCGACGACGACAAGGACGACGACGCGCCGCGACCGCGTGGCCTGTCCGTGCTCGCGTGGGGGCTCGGGCTCTACGGCGCGTGCCGCGTGCTCCAGATCTTCCTCGAGGCGCAGGCGACGGCGGCGGCGGTCGGGCAAGCCGTGCTCGTCGAGTGGGGCACCTCGCGCCTCGGCGTCGTGTGGACGCCTCACGACCGAAAGGCGAGCTTGCCCGACGGAGTGCGGCGCGGCATGTTCGGCGCGCTCGCCGGCTTCGCGATCGCGGGCGTGCTCCTCGGCGTGCTCGTCGTCTCGGGCGGCGCGAAGCTCGAGGCGGTGTCGAGCGCGTCGGTCTCCGTCCTCGTCATCGGCCTCGTCACGGCGGGGCTCTACGCCTGGCGCGACGAGCTCCTCTTCCACGGCGTGACGCTCCGCGCGCTCGGGATGTTCGAGCCCGGCGATCGCGCGAGCGCGCAGGACCTCTTCCGCGTCGTCGCGTGCGGCGTGACCTCCGCCGGCGCCGCGCTCGGGCGGAGCGACGCGTCGGCGCGGAGCGTCGTCGTCGCGGCGCTCCTCGGCGTCGCGTTCGGCGCGCTGTGGACGCGCGACCGCGGGGCGTGGATGCCGTGGGGCGCGCACATGGCGTTCCGCTTCGCGACCGACACGCTCGTCGCCGGAGGCGTCGTGCAGGTGCGCCTCGCGTCGAGCGCGTGGGCCGGAGGTGACTCCGGGCTTTTCGGGGGAACCGCTGCGGCTGTCGCGCTCGTGCCGGTCGCGACGGTGGCCATCGCCCTGACAATGCGGGGAATCTCGCCCGATCCGGCCCGGGTCGGCTAGCATCGTCCCCGGAATGCGTTCGAGCCAGAGCCCGCCGTTTCCCTACGGCGATTTCGGCGACGATCCGCCGCACGAGTCGCGGCGGCTGACGCCTTCCATCGGGCTCCTCCACGACTCGGACCAGCCGAACGACTCGTCGAACGAGGACTTCCTCTTCCACCTCTATCGCGGGAGCGAGCTCCTCCAGGACAACCGCGTCCACGAGGCGAAGGAGGAGCTCGAGCGCGCGCTCCACCTCCAGCCGCGCGACTCGAAGGGGCAGGACCTCATCGCGGTCGTGTACTTCCGGCTCGGGCTCTATCCGCGCGCGATCCAGATCTACGAGGCGCTCCGCCGCCGGAACGCGAACGACACGTCGCTGCTCCTGAACCTGGCGCTCTGCTACTTGAAGACGGGCCAGCCGCAGCTCGCGCGCCGCGACCTCGAGCAGCTCCTCTCGCTGAACCCCGGTCACTCGCGCGCGTGGGGCTACCTCGGGCTCGCGTGCGAGCGCCTCGGCGATCTCGCGCAGGCCGAGCGCGCGTTCGAGCAGGGCGGCCACGCGCAGATGGCGAAGCGCATGGCGGCGCGACGCGAGGAGGCGATCGGGCACGCGCCGCCCGCGGCGCCGACCGCGACGGGCTCCGCGCCGAGCTCGCCGCGGCAGGAGATCCGCGACGTCGCGGGCGCGGCGTACCAGGAGCTCGACGCGGGGGAGCTCTCGTTCGCGCTCGCGGAGCCGACGAGCGACAAGGACATCGACGATCCCGCGGCCGCGAGCTGGCGCCCGCACGAGCTCGGCACGACGTCCACGATCTCGCAGAAGCCCGAGACGCAGAAGCCGGACACGAAGGACGGACCGCCCGCGCCGGCCGCGCCCGCGGTCCCGCAGCTCGGACGCGGCGCGCAGCAGTTCAACCGCCGGCCCACGCTCATCGCGCCGGTCGGCGCGCCGCCGGCGTACGGCTTCCTCGCGAACGAGCTCGCGTCGCTCGAGCGTATCCCTTCGCAGAAGCCGCCGTCGTTCGGGCTCGACGACGCGGGCTCGCTCCCGCCCGTACCGTCGCTGCGCCGTCCGGTCGTCGCGGTGCCGAGCCCGTTCGGTCCCGCGAAGTCGCACGAGCAGCAGGTCGCCGACGACGCCGCGCGCACGCGCACGCTCGCGCCGCCGCTCGGCCACGGCAGCGCGCCGCCGCAAGGTCCGGGCAGCCGGCCGCCGGAGGAGCCCGCCGCCGACGACTGGGAGCCGCGCCCGCAGGTCACCGCGCCGCCGCCGCAACAACACGAAGAGCCCGCCGTGACGCGCGCGGTGGTCGGGCCCTCCGGGCCGCCGCCGCAGACGCCGCTCGGTATCGGTCCTCCAGCGCCGGAGGAGCCGCCGGCGCCCGTCGAGGCGCCGGCGCCCAAGTCGCTCAGCATGAAGCCGGAGACGACGCGGAGCTCCGGCAGCGTCGCGCCGATGTCGATCGAGCCGCGTCAGGCGCGCACGGTCGTCTTCCCCACCGACGGCGTGGTCCTCCATCCGTCGGGCCTCGCGCTCGCGCGGACGACGCCGGAGGTCGGCTTCGTCGCGCGGCTCGAGGCGTTCCGCGCGCAGCAGACGGGGCTCAAGATGGCGCTGCTCGAGCGGCACGTGAAGGGCAAGCCGAACGGCGAGTCGTTCGGCGGCGTCGCGAGCCCGATGGTGCACGTCACCGGCGAGGGGGAGCTCGTGCTCGGGGCGCGGCCGGGCCGCAAGCTGCACGCGTACCCGATCGACGAGATGTGCTTCGCGCGCGAGGACGTGCTCCTCGGCTTCGGCGGCGGGACCGTCGACGTCGCGTTCGAGAACGGCCGCCTCACCACCGGCGAGGGCGAGCACCTCCCCGTCGTCCAGCTGCGCGGCAACGGCGCGGTCCTCATCGAGGCGATCGGCGACGTCGTCGCGCTCGCGGTCCACAGCGAGCGATCGCTCAGCGTGCGCCGCGAGGCGATCCTCGGTTGGTTCGGGCGCCTCGTCCCGCGCGCGGTCGCGCCGAGCGACGCGCCCTGCGGCCAGCGCGGCCTCGTCAGCTTCGCCGGCGAAGGCCGCGTTCTCCTCGCGGGGGCCTGATGGCAGGGCTCCCTCCCGAGGTGCGAAAGGAGCGACGCAAGTCGCTCCGAGAGGACACCTTCAACCTGCCGAACGCGCTGACGATGCTGCGCGTCGCGGCGATCCCGCTCTGCCTGTGGTTCCTCGATCAAGACACGCCGCGCTCGGGCTTCTGGGCGTCGATGATCTTCACCGCGGCCGGCATCACCGACGTCCTCGACGGCTACCTCGCGCGGAAGCTCAACCTCGTGAGCGTGTTCGGCAAGCTCGTCGATCCGCTCGCCGACAAGCTCATCGTGATGGCGACGCTCGTGTGGATGGTGAAGATGGACCGCATCGCGCCGTGGGCGGTGGTCATCCTCCTCGCGCGCGAGCTCAGCGTGCAGGCGCTCCGCAGCGTCGCCGCGAGCGAGGGCGTCATCATCTCCGCGGGGCAGGAGGGCAAGACGAAGACGGCGCTCCAGGTCGTCGGCATCATCGTGCTCCTCTACGGCAACCCGGCGCACCTCTCGTACCTCGGCATCGATCTCGGCGTCGTCGACCTCGCGCGCGTCGGCCGCGTCCTCATCTATCTCTCGCTCGTGTGGTCGCTCTCGAGCATGGCGCAATACATCGGCCTGTTCTCGGACACGGTCGAGAAGAAGGACGAGAAGCTCCGGTCCGACGAATCGTCGTCCTCGTTGTAATCCGCGTCTCGCCGTGCGATTCAAGGCGCGTGAAACGCTCGCTGGTCTTCCTCGCCGTCGCGATCATCGCCGCCTTCGCCGCGTGCTCGAACCAGGGCGAAGGTGAGGTCTGCAACATCGAGAACGACAACGCCGACTGCAAGACGGACGAGGGCCTCGTCTGCTACCCGTTCAACCAGCTCAACAACGTGAGCTCGGATCGCTGCTGCCCGGCCGACCGCTCGCGCGCGACGCACCCGGCGTGCGTGACGGCGATCGCGGTGGGCGGCATCACGGACGCGCAGGCGCCGGCCGACACGGGGCCTGCTCCTTCGGAGACTCCGGACGGCGGAGCGGAGACGGACGCGCAGTGAACCCGAGCGTGCTCGTCGAGCAGGCGCAGAACGCGCTGGTGCTCTCGGTCGCGGTGGCGCTGCCGATCCTCGGCGTCGCGGCGATCGTCGGCCTGCTCGTCGCGGCGTTCCAGGCGGCGTCGCAGATCCAGGACCCGACGATCGCGCATCTGCCGCGGCTCCTCGCGGTCGTCGCGGCGCTCGTGATCCTCGGGCCGTGGATGGGCAGCCAGATCGGCGCATTCGCCGAGCGCATGCTGCTCATGGCCGCGCGCTGACGCTCCGCGTTGACCCCACCGGCGGCGTTTGATACTCGCAAACGCGAATGAGTGAATCCTCACTCAGTTTGCGACCGAAGCGGAAGACCGGCGCGTCATCGCGCGCATCGCGCGGGAAAAAGGCGGCGCCGCGGCGCTCCGGCGACAAGCGATCGCGCATCCTCGAGGCGGCGATCAAGGTCTTCGCGCGGAACGGCTTCCACGCGACGCGCGTGAGCGAGGTCGCGAAGGCGGCCGGCGTCGCGGACGGCACGATCTATCTGTACTTCGACTCGAAGGAGAGCCTGCTCGTCTCGCTGTTCGAGGACCGCATCGAGAGGCTCCTCACGTTCATGAAGGAGGAGCTGCCGAAGCAGCCCGACGCGCCGGCGCGCCTCCGCGCGGTGATCGACATGCAGCTCGGTCTGCTCGAGGGCGAGCGCGATCTCGCGGAGGTCATCACCGTGATCCTGCGCCAGTCGACGCGCCTGCTGAAGGAGTTCGCGGCGCCGCGCTTCACCGCGTACATCGACGGCATCGCGCGCATCGTGGCGGAGGGCCAGGCGTCGGGCGCGTTCCGGCAGGACGTCTCGCCCCACGTCGCGGCGCGCGCGGTCTTCGGCGCGCTCGACGGCATCACGCTCACGTGGGCGCTCGGCCGCGCGGAGGCCGGCGCGCTCGCGCGAGCGTCGGGCCAGCTCGCCGACATCCTGCTCCGCGGCCTCGCGCCTTGAGTAGCTCGCGGGGCTCGCGGGACTCGACGCCGGAGCGGGGCGAGGCGGGCTCGCGGGGCGAGGCGGGCTCACGGGGCGAGACGGACTCGCGGGGCGAGGCGGGCTCGCGGGGCGAGGCGGGCTCGACGCCGGAGCGGTTGCGTGCGCGGGCGCGCGCGCTCGCGTCGGCGCGCGCGTTCTTCGAGTCGCGCGGCTACGTCGAGGTCGAGACGCCGATCGCGGTCCCGTCCCCCGGCCTCGACCTGCACCTCGACGCGTTCGCGCTCTCGCCCGGCGACCGCTTCCTCTCGACGTCGCCGGAGTACCAGATGAAGCGGCTCCTCGCGGCGGGCGCGGGGCGCATCTTCCAGATCACGCGCGCGTTTCGAGCCGGCGAGCGCGGCGAGCGGCACAACCCGGAGTTCACGATCCTCGAGTTCTACCGCCCGAACGCCGGCATCGACGCGGTGATGCGCGACACGGAGCAGCTCGTCGCGCGCATCACCGGCGGCGCGGTCACGCTCGACGGCCGCACGATCGATCTGCGTCCGCCGTTCCTCCGTCTCCCGCTCGCCGACGCGTTCGAGCGGTACGCCGGCGTGGCGCGCGACGAGATGCTGCGCCTCGCGAGCGAGGACGAGGACACGTTCTTCGAGAAGCTCGCCTTCGAGGTCGAGCCCGGCCTCGCCGCGCTCGATCGCGGCGTCTTCGTCGTCGACTACCCGGCGTCGCAGGCCTCGCTCGCGCGCAAGCGCGGGGAGGACCCACGCTTCGCGGAGCGCTTCGAGCTCTACGTCGCGGGGGTCGAGCTATGCAACGGCTTCGGCGAGCTCGTCGACCCGATCGAGCAGCGCGCGCGCTTCGAGCACGACCAGGCGCTGCGGCGCGCGAGGGGCAAGCCGGTATACCCGATCGACGAGCGCTTCCTCGCCGCCCTCACGGCGGGCATGCCAGACTCCGGCGGCAACGCCCTCGGCCTCGACCGCCTCATCGCCCTGACGTGCGGCACACGCACGATCGCCGAGGTCCTAGCGTTCCCCGACACCGAGCTGTAACGGAGCGCCCGCGACGGTCGCGAGCAACCTGTCCCCCAGCACGCACATCTCCAGCGCGACGAACGCGCGTGGGCGCAGACACCGTGCGAGCTCGCCCGATTCCGCGACCGAGACGATGTCGCCGTGCGCGCCGCGCTCCGCCTGCTCGCGTAGAACCATCATCAGGGCAAGAACGTCGACGCCGCATTGCTCGAGCGCGCATCGCTCCTCGAAAACGCCTCGAGTATCTCCACCACCGGAGCGATCGCGCACACACCGTCCATACGGAGTGGCCGAGCGAACGAAGACTGCAAGGCTGGTCGTGAGAGGTACTTCAAACAGGCCCACCGGCTGCGGTCGCTTCAACGGAGCCGCGCCGGCGCGGAGATGGAGAGCGCCGCGGGCGCGAGCCCCGAGGGCGTCGCGCTCTACGCTTCAACGGAGCCGCGCCGGCGCGGAGATGGAGAGTCCGCTGAACGACGTCCTTGAACGCACCCGCCAGAAGGCTTCAACGGAGCCGCGCCGGCGCGGAGATGGAGAGCGCCGCGCGGTCCTTCGGCGTGCATGACACGAGGAGTGCGCTTCAACGGAGCCGCGCCGGCGCGGAGATGGAGAGATTGTGCAGAGCGCAGAGGTGATAGCTGCGCTCGTGCGGCTTCAACGGAGCCGCGCCGGCGCGGAGATGGAGAGGACGACGAGCATGCCTGCGTAGCTCACGACGTCGCGAGCGCTTCAACGGAGCCGCGCCGGCGCGGAGATGGAGAGACCGCGCTCTTCCAGCCACCGGCTTCGGATCGCGCGTAGCTTCAACGGAGCCGCGCCGGCGCGGAGATGGAGAGTTCGCGCGGCGCCGATCCAATTTCGCGCGCCGCGCGTCGCTTCAACGGAGCCGCGCCGGCGCGGAGATGGAGAGGCGGCGTTGATCTGCGCCTGCCCCGAGATGTCCGCCGCTTCAACGGAGCCGCGCCGGCGCGGAGATGGAGAGTCGGGAGTGAGCGAGCCGACCCCGCATGTCGGTAACGGGCTTCAACGGAGCCGCGCCGGCGCGGAGATGGAGAGCTCTACCCGCACACTGCAACATCTGACCGTCCGTCGCGCTTCAACGGAGCCGCGCCGGCGCGGAGATGGAGAGAGCGCGACAACCGCCTTGGGGCCGCGCCAGGGGCCCAGCTTCAACGGAGCCGCGCCGGCGCGGAGATGGAGAGGTCGACAACAACCTCGCCGATCTCTACGGGCAGCGGCAGCTTCAACGGAGCCGCGCCGGCGCGGAGATGGAGAGTACCGACCTTCGTTCGCGAAGGTCGTGAGCTGTCCGGAGCTTCAACGGAGCCGCGCCGGCGCGGAGATGGAGAGGCCCGGTCGACGGCGCGCGCGTCAGCTTGCCAGCGACGCTTCAACGGAGCCGCGCCGGCGCGGAGATGGAGAGGTGATGCTCGCGTCCACCTCTCCGACCTGCTGCAGCTCGCTTCAACGGAGCCGCGCCGGCGCGGAGATGGAGAGGCTCGAGGACATCGACGGCAACGGCGTCGCGATCGCGGCGCTTCAACGGAGCCGCGCCGGCGCGGAGATGGAGAGCGCGCCGGACATCTGCCAGCGCTTCGGGATCACGTCGGGGCTTCAACGGAGCCGCGCCGGCGCGGAGATGGAGAGTCAAGAGTAGGCTTGCCGAGCACGCGCCGAAGACGGTGCTTCAACGGAGCCGCGCCGGCGCGGAGATGGAGAGCGCCCTGCGACATGACCCTGGGGGACCGCCCCGTGAAGCTTCAACGGAGCCGCGCCGGCGCGGAGATGGAGAGCGCGGGCCTCGACGCGGAGCGTGTCGTTCTCCGCGTCGCTTCAACGGAGCCGCGCCGGCGCGGAGATGGAGAGCGCGATCGGCGCCGCCGTCGACGTGACGGCGGACGTCGCTTCAACGGAGCCGCGCCGGCGCGGAGATGGAGAGTCGTGCACGAGCTCCTCCACCTCCACTTTGCCCCGCTCGCGGAGCTTCAACGGAGCCGCGCCGGCGCGGAGATGGAGAGCCGTCGATCCCGCGCTCCCGAACGCCGAGCCGTTCTCGCTTCAACGGAGCCGCGCCGGCGCGGAGATGGAGAGGCGATGCGCGCCTGCACGCGCCGGAGCTCGAGGTCGCTGCTTCAACGGAGCCGCGCCGGCGCGGAGATGGAGAGATCCGCAAGCGCCTGTCGGCTACCAGCAGATGATGGCCGTGCTTCAACGGAGCCGCGCCGGCGCGGAGATGGAGAGCGCGCAGAGACCTCCGCGCCCGATGGGGCGGCGAAAGGCTTCAACGGAGCCGCGCCGGCGCGGAGATGGAGAGGGCCGAACGCGCGGGGCAGGAGGCGCTCTTCGGATGAAGCTTCAACGGAGCCGCGCCGGCGCGGAGATGGAGAGACGTCGAGGTGCTCCGTCCCGTCGTCCTTGCCGAGGCTTCAACGGAGCCGCGCCGGCGCGGAGATGGAGAGGTGACCACGGCGCTCATCTGCGACAGCGGCGAGTCCTTGCTTCAACGGAGCCGCGCCGGCGCGGAGATGGAGAGCCGACGCGTGCGCGTGCGGCTCGCGGCGCGTGAGGGTCGCTTCAACGGAGCCGCGCCGGCGCGGAGATGGAGAGAAGTCGACTCCCGAAGAGAGTTCCTGCAACGCTTCTTTGCTTCAACGGAGCCGCGCCGGCGCGGAGATGGAGAGCCATCTGCGCGGGTTCCATCGACTACGGCGGATCGGTCGCTTCAACGGAGCCGCGCCGGCGCGGAGATGGAGAGGGCGAGATCAGGCGCGCGTTGTTGACGTACACGCCCTCGCTTCAACGGAGCCGCGCCGGCGCGGAGATGGAGAGCGTTGCGCTTACCCTCAGTCTGAATCATCTGCGTCTCGCTTCAACGGAGCCGCGCCGGCGCGGAGATGGAGAGCGCGAGATGCCTTCACGCTCACGCTTTGGATACGGATCGCTTCAACGGAGCCGCGCCGGCGCGGAGATGGAGAGTGGCGGAAGCGATCATCGACCTCGAGTCGCTGATCCAGCTTCAACGGAGCCGCGCCGGCGCGGAGATGGAGAGGTCTGCGCGCTCCGGAGCGCGCCGTGACCGCGGCGAAGCTTCAACGGAGCCGCGCCGGCGCGGAGATGGAGAGGACGACGCCCGAAACCGCGACGCAGCTCGGGCGCGAGATGCTTCAACGGAGCCGCGCCGGCGCGGAGATGGAGAGGGCCGCAGACGACAGACGGTGCAGCAACGGCTCACGGCTGCTTCAACGGAGCCGCGCCGGCGCGGAGATGGAGAGCGCCAACGCTCCTCGGCCGCGGCGACGTCGTGGATCGAGCTTCAACGGAGCCGCGCCGGCGCGGAGATGGAGAGGCCTCCGCCTCGCGCGCGGTGAAGCCGACGACTTCGCGGCTTCAACGGAGCCGCGCCGGCGCGGAGATGGAGAGAAAAGCCGCCGAGAAGAAGTTCGGCAAGATGAACATGCTTCAACGGAGCCGCGCCGGCGCGGAGATGGAGAGCCGAGGAGCGTTCCGCGTTTCTGGCGTGGGTCGGCGAGCTTCAACGGAGCCGCGCCGGCGCGGAGATGGAGAGAGCGCGCCGAGGATCGTCTTGCTCGTGCGCGTTTCCACGCTTCAACGGAGCCGCGCCGGCGCGGAGATGGAGAGAGCCATTGCATGCTCCCCCTCTCAGCACCCTCAGAACGCTTCAACGGAGCCGCGCCGGCGCGGAGATGGAGAGGCATCGAGCCCCGCGGCGGCCACCGACCGTCGCTCTACGCTTCAACGGAGCCGCGCCGGCGCGGAGATGGAGAGGAGAGCCGCCGGTGAGCGGCAATGCGAGCCACGTCGCGCTTCAACGGAGCCGCGCCGGCGCGGAGATGGAGAGGTCGGAGGCGACGTCACGCGACCGTCGAGCGTGACCTCGCTTCAACGGAGCCGCGCCGGCGCGGAGATGGAGAGACCTGCGCATGGGGCAACGGAATCGAGAAGCGCTCCAACGCTTCAACGGAGCCGCGCCGGCGCGGAGATGGAGAGACGCTCGGCACGCCGTCATGCCCCCTGCGCCCGACGTCGCTTCAACGGAGCCGCGCCGGCGCGGAGATGGAGAGGAAGCTGCGCGCGCAAAGAAGGCGCTCGCAGCCCTCGACGCTTCAACGGAGCCGCGCCGGCGCGGAGATGGAGAGCCACCCGTCTGCGCGACGGTACAGCACGAAGTTCGCTTGCTTCAACGGAGCCGCGCCGGCGCGGAGATGGAGAGTCGCGATGCGTGCGCAGGACTGACCGCGCGAGCACCGCTGCTTCAACGGAGCCGCGCCGGCGCGGAGATGGAGAGGCACCGTGCGCGCGCAGTACGAAGAGGTGCGGGTGTCGCTTCAACGGAGCCGCGCCGGCGCGGAGATGGAGAGTAAGGCACGAGGCGACCGTCATCGCGATAGAGGTGCGGGCTTCAACGGAGCCGCGCCGGCGCGGAGATGGAGAGCAATTTGTCCGAGAACGTCCGGCGATGTCATGGCTACGCTTCAACGGAGCCGCGCCGGCGCGGAGATGGAGAGTCACCGTGTGGCTCGACCTCGAAGGCCTCGACGTGTGGCTTCAACGGAGCCGCGCCGGCGCGGAGATGGAGAGCGACGCGCAGCTCGGCCCGTCCCTCGCGCGGATGTTGCTTCAACGGAGCCGCGCCGGCGCGGAGATGGAGAGCCTTGAAGTAGATCACGGCGCACGCTCTGGCCGCGAAGCTTCAACGGAGCCGCGCCGGCGCGGAGATGGAGAGACCGCGAGACGTCGAAACGTCCGCCAGCTTGGATGAAGCTTCAACGGAGCCGCGCCGGCGCGGAGATGGAGAGTCCGTGTCTTGAACATGGAGTTTGGAAGCGATCTCTACGCTTCAACGGAGCCGCGCCGGCGCGGAGATGGAGAGTTCCTACCAAGTTCTCAGCGTGGTCTCTGCTACCCGCCTGCTTCAACGGAGCCGCGCCGGCGCGGAGATGGAGAGCGGTTACCAGGGCCCCGGCACCTACTCCGTCGCGGTCACGCTTCAACGGAGCCGCGCCGGCGCGGAGATGGAGAGACCTACACGGCCGTGAGCATGATCGCCAGCGCCGTCCAGCTTCAACGGAGCCGCGCCGGCGCGGAGATGGAGAGATCGTCACACGCTGTTTCGGCGAGCGTGCCACCCGCCGCTTCAACGGAGCCGCGCCGGCGCGGAGATGGAGAGGGTCCCCCCGAGCGAGGAGGACCTCGGACCGAGCCTCGCTTCAACGGAGCCGCGCCGGCGCGGAGATGGAGAGGCGGGCGAGGAGTGGGGAGACAAGGTCGGGCGCATCGCGCTTCAACGGAGCCGCGCCGGCGCGGAGATGGAGAGCGGCGAGCTCGCCGTCGTCGACGGCGCAGTCGCCGCGCTTCAACGGAGCCGCGCCGGCGCGGAGATGGAGAGAACGCTACTGGCCTGATTGCTACGCGGAGGCGTGGGAGCTTCAACGGAGCCGCGCCGGCGCGGAGATGGAGAGTCATCTCGTTCGCGCCACGTGCATTGATGATCAAGAGCGCTTCAACGGAGCCGCGCCGGCGCGGAGATGGAGAGAGATCACGAAGCTGCGCATCCGGAACTACCGGGGTGTGGCTTCAACGGAGCCGCGCCGGCGCGGAGATGGAGAGCCCATCTGCCAGCACGTCTGCACCGCGACCGACGCGGGGCTTCAACGGAGCCGCGCCGGCGCGGAGATGGAGAGCGCGCGCGGCGGCGGCGCGCTTCCTCGGGATCTCGGCGCTTCAACGGAGCCGCGCCGGCGCGGAGATGGAGAGTGATCAGATTGGTGCCACCGACCGTGATGCCGAGCGTTGCTTCAACGGAGCCGCGCCGGCGCGGAGATGGAGAGCGGGCAAAGAAGAGACGACCTTCGTCGGCGAGCAAGGCTGCTTCAACGGAGCCGCGCCGGCGCGGAGATGGAGAGCCCTCGGTGATGTCGCTCGTTCCGCCGCCGGTCTTGACGCTTCAACGGAGCCGCGCCGGCGCGGAGATGGAGAGCGGCGCGGCGTCGGTCGGTCGCTCCTCCTCGCCAGCGCTTCAACGGAGCCGCGCCGGCGCGGAGATGGAGAGCGCGCCGCCTCGCGGACGCGCTGAGGGGCGATCTCGAGCTTCAACGGAGCCGCGCCGGCGCGGAGATGGAGAGCCATGCGCCGCGAGGTTGCAGAGTTGCTGGCTCCTCCCGCTTCAACGGAGCCGCGCCGGCGCGGAGATGGAGAGGCTGAGGCACGCCGTAGTCGGCCGCGTCGAGCCGCGCGCTTCAACGGAGCCGCGCCGGCGCGGAGATGGAGAGGAGCCGCCGGTGCTCGACGCGTACGACGAGCCGCGCACGCTTCAACGGAGCCGCGCCGGCGCGGAGATGGAGAGGCACGCGCCCGGGTAGATGCCGCTCGGCGCGCCGGTGCTTCAACGGAGCCGCGCCGGCGCGGAGATGGAGAGTCGTTGCTCCCCTCGTCTCCGTCATTCGTGGTGAGGAAGCTTCAACGGAGCCGCGCCGGCGCGGAGATGGAGAGGGCCCGTGCGTGGGTCGAACGTGCATTCGTAACGCGTTCGCTTCAACGGAGCCGCGCCGGCGCGGAGATGGAGAGGCCGCGCGCGCCGGCGTGGCGCGCACGGGCTAGCTCCGCTTCAACGGAGCCGCGCCGGCGCGGAGATGGAGAGACTCCTCCGTCAAGCCGCCGCGCGCGTGGATCGCGGCGCTTCAACGGAGCCGCGCCGGCGCGGAGATGGAGAGCTCGCGCCGATCATGATCGGCCAAGCGAAACGCTACCGCTTCAACGGAGCCGCGCCGGCGCGGAGATGGAGAGACGTACGTCGACCTTGCCGGGCGACTCGGCAGAGCGCTCGCTTCAACGGAGCCGCGCCGGCGCGGAGATGGAGAGGATCAACTCGGCGCGCGGCGAACTGGTGCACTCGGAGCTTCAACGGAGCCGCGCCGGCGCGGAGATGGAGAGTCGGGATCCCCTGGAGCGCGGCGATCTCGAGAGTCGTGCTTCAACGGAGCCGCGCCGGCGCGGAGATGGAGAGGGGTGTCGCCGGTGTGGCGCGGGATTGGAGGGTTACGATTGGGATTGCGATAGGTGGACAGGGGGTCGCGTGCACGACGCGGCGCACCACCGCTCTTCTTGGTGCAATCCCTTGATTTTCAATGGGCAGGTGGCTTGCGAGTGGTCGCGGCGGTTCGGTCGGCGCTTCGTCGCTCGAATCGTCGCAGGCCTCCTCATCATGAACGCGCGCTCTTGCCTCGTCCAGCCATGCTGCAGCAGGGCGGCTCGCGCTGTGCTACCGCTCGATCGTGCTGTCGTTCGAAGAAGCGCTTGCTCGAATCCTCGCGCTCGGGGCGCCGGTGCTGCCGGCGGAGACGGCGCTCATCGACGACATCGACGGGCGGGTCCTCGGCGAGGACGTCGTCGCAGCGGTCGACCTCCCTCGCTTCGACTACAGCGCGATGGACGGGTACGCCGTGCACTCGAGCGCGTTCGCCGGCGCCCCACCGGTGCGGCTCCCCGTCGTCGGTGAGAGTCGCACCGGCGCGGTGGCCGACGCGCTCGCGCCCGGCTCGGCGATGCGCATCTTCACCGGCGCCGCGCTCCCCGACGGCGCGGACGCGGTCGTGATGCAAGAGAACGTGACGCGCGACGGCGAGCACGCCGTGTTCACGACGAAGCCCCGCACCGGCCAGAACGTGCGCCGGCGCGGCGAAGACCTCCACGCCGGCGCGAGCGCGCTCACCCGCGGCACGCGCCTGCGTCCGCCGCACCTCGCGCTGTTCGCCGCGCTCGATCTCGCCGCCGTCGCCGTCGCGCGACGGCCCGACGTCGCCATCCTCGCGACCGGCGACGAGCTCCGCCGCCCCGGCACCGACGCCGTGCCGGGCTCGATCCCCGAGTCGAACACCGTCGTCCTCCGCGCGATGGCGCGGCGCGCCGGCGCGCGCGCGCGGGCGCTCCCCTTCGTCCGCGACGAGCGCGCCGCGACCGAGCGCGCGTTCGCCGCCGCGCTCGACGAGGCCGACGTCCTCGTCACGATCGGCGGCGTGAGCGTCGGCGATCACGATCTCGTCCGCCCCGCGCTCCAGGCGGTCGGCGTCGAGCTCGATTTCTGGCGCGTCGCGATGAAGCCGGGCAAGCCGCTCGCGGTCGGCCGCCGCGCGCGCGCGGGCCGGCGCGACGCGATCGTCATCGGCCTCCCCGGCAACCCCGCGAGCGCGATGGTCACCTTCGCGCTCTTCGGGTGCCCGCTCCTCCGCGCGATGCAGGGCGAGGCGCACCCCTTCCCCGCCACGCGGCGCGCCCGCCTGACGCGCGCGCACGCGCACGATCCGGGGCGCCTCGAGCTCGCGCGAGCGACCGTCGCCGAAGGCGAGCACGGCCTCGTCGTCACGACGCTCGGCAATCAGGCGAGCGGCGCGGTCACCTCGATGGCGCACTCGGACGCGCTCGTCCTCATCCCCGCCGAGGCGAGCGGCCTCCCCGCCGGCGCCGAGGTCGACGTGCTCTTCATGGCCGATCTCATGGGCTGACACCGGCGCGACGGCGCGAAGCCGAAGCCGAAGCCTCAGCGCCTGAAGCGATACCCGGCGCCGCGCAGCGTGACGAGATGGACCGGCTCCTTCGGATCGGGCTCGATCTTCGCGCGGAGCCGGTTCACGAAGTTGTCGACGGTGCGATCGGTCCCGAAGTAGCCGGCGCCCCAGACCGCCGCGAGGATGCGCTGGCGCGGGAGGATCGCGTCCTCGTTCCGGAGGAAGAACTCGAGGAGCTTCATCTCGTGCGCCGTCATCTCGACCAGCTCGCCGTCCCGCGTCGCGCTGTGCAGCGTGAAGTCGACGAGGAGCGCGCCGACCTTCACCGGCGCCTGCCGCGTCGCGAGCCGCTGGCGCCGGAGCGCCGCGCCGACGCGCGCCTGCAGCTCCGCGAGCCCGACCGGCTTCACGACGTACTCGTCGGCGCCGAGGGTGAGGCCGCGGACGCGATCCGCCTCCTCGCCCTTCGCCGTGATCATGACGATCGGCAGCTCGGGATCTTGCTTCCGCAGCTCCGCGAGCACCTCGTAGCCGTTCATGCCGGGCAGCATCACGTCGAGGAGCACGACGTCGGGAGGATCCGCGAGCGCCGCCTCGAGCCCCTCGTCGCCGGTCTTCGCGGTGGTGACCTCGTACCCCGCCGCGCGGAGCGCCTTCGTCATCGCGAGCCGGAGCGGCGGGTCGTCTTCTACGATCAGGACACGTTCCATCGCTCGTCGTTTCGCCAGGTGGCGGAAGGGGCTCAGCTGCATGGCAAGCGTAGCGTGAAGGTCGCGCCGGAGCCGAGCGCGCTCGCGACGGTGGCGTCTCCGCCGTGCGCGCGCGCGATGCCACGCACGAGCGCGAGCCCGACCCCGCTGCCCTCCGTCGCGCGGGAGAGGCGCTGGTCGGCGCGCTCGAAGGGGAGGAACACCTTCTCGCGCGCCTTCGCCGAGAGCCCCGGGCCGTTGTCGATCACGTCGATCACGACCGCGCTCCCCTCCTTGCGCGCGCGGAGCACGTGCGGCTCGTCGTCGTCCGCCGGCGCGTATTTCTCGGCGTTGGAGAGCAGGTTGTCGATCGCGAGCGCGAGCAGCTCGCCGTCGACGTCGGCCTCGAGCGCGGGGTCGACCTCGATCGTCACCGCGCGCTTCTTCGCCGCCGTCTCGAGGATCGGCGCGACGAGCTGCTTCGACTTCGCGAGCACGAGCTTCCCTCGCGCGAGCGCGCCGAAGCGCAGCATGCGATCGAGCGTGGCGTGGAGCCGCCGCGTCTCGCCGGCGAGCGCCTGCTCCACCTCCGCGCGCTCGTCCTCCGGCACCGCCCCCGTCTCGAGGAGCTCGGCGAACATGCGCACCGACGCGAGCGGAGTGCGGAGCTCGTGCGAGACCGCGGCGACGAAGTCGGTGCGCAGGTCCGCGAGCCGCTGCGCCTTGCGCGCGCGCAAGAAGAGGAAGACCGCGAGCGCGTCGATGAGGAAGAGGCTGCCGGCCACGACGCCGCCGACCTTCACGCGCCGCAGCGTCAGCTCACGATCGAACGACGCGGGATCGCGCATCACGACGTGGAAGACGAGCTCCCCCTTCCCGACGAACACGAGGGTCGCGTCCTCCGGCGTCGCGACGACCGCCGGCTTGGTCGGCATGTTGGAGAACCGAACGACCCGCTTCGCGTCGGAGTCGTTCGCCGGCGGCCAGGGGCGATCCTCGTTGAGGAGCGGGTCCTCGCCGCTCGTCGCCGGCGCGCGCGGCGCCGAGACGAGCGTGAGCTCCGCGGGGATCACGTTCGCGGCGCCCCGCGTCAGCGTGCTCGCGTCGAGGAGCCAGCCGACGCGGAGCCCCTTCCGCAGATCGCGCGTCGTGAGGATGAGCGACTTCGTGTGGATGTAGCGGACCTCCTGTCCGTTGATGGTGAGGAACGGCGCGCGCACCATCGTGAGCACGAGCTGATCGCTCATGAGCTTCGCGAGCGAGCCGTCGCGCGTCGTCGGATCCGCCGCCGGCGAGGTCCCGTCGCTCGGCGTGGGCACGGAGACGACGCCCTCGTGCGCGACGAAGCCGACCGCGAACGGGTTCGACGCGGCCGCGATCGCCGCGAGCACCATCTCCGGAGCGGCGTCCGTCGGGAGCGCGCGCAGCACCTCCGCGCTGCGAAGCATCGCGAGCTCGATGTCCTGCCGGAGCGATCCGGCCGTGTCGACGCGCCGCTGGAAAGCGGCCGACTGCTGCCGGATGACGTCGGCCTTCGACGCGAAGAGGCCGGCGGCCCCGAGGAGCGCGTTCGGGATCGCGAGCGCGAGGACGAAGGTGACCCAAGCGACGAGAGGACGTTTCATCGACGCTCACGATGACAAGCCTTCGTCACCGGAATGTCATCACGACCCCGAAATCGTCTCGCGCTTCTGGGCGGCCATCGCCAACGGGTTGGGCGTCGGCTCGCCGATCTTCGTCAGGGTGTTGTGATCGGTGTGATGGAAAGGCTCTGCGCTGCCGGGGATGAGCAGCTCGGTGTCCTGCTCGTACGACCACGTGCCGTCGGGGTGGATCGTCACCTCGTTGGTCCAGCGCAGGGTCTTGAACGCGTGCTCGAGGAAGGGATTCGAGACGATCCCGTTGGTCTCCGAGCCGCGAACGGCCTCGACGCGGAACTTCTTCGCGTCCGGCGCCGCGCGCCCGACCGCCATCGCGACCTGCGCGCGCGGAATCGCGAGCGTGTGAAAGATGGTCCCCGTGGCCGGCTCCCAGAGCCAATAGCCGACCTGATCGTGAAACGTCTCCACCGAGTCGGGTTTGACGATATGCGTGTGATAGCGAAGTCCGTAAAGGAGCTGCGGGCCGTTCGTCTGCGGATCGATCGGCTGGAGCTCGTACCGCTCGATGAAGCCCTCACGCTCCGTCCCCTCCGCGACCGGGTGCACGTCGACGCCGTTGCCCTGCCAGATTCCGGCCATGCCGCGGAGCGGCCCGAGGTTCTTCAGCGTGTCGACGTCCGCGTCGGGCTCCGTATAGATGTCGGCGGGAAAGTCGGTCGTCTCCATTTCAAGTCGACGCAAGGTACACGATCGATCGGGCCGCGTCCTTGCGCCTAGTCCTGCCGTGACGTAGAGTGAACCTGCTCACGACACGCTCCGTCTACGACGCTCTCTCGAACATCGGGATCGCGCATTCGCGCTGCGAACGCTTGGGCCGATGAAAAAGAGAGAGAAAATGAACAATCGATTCGATGTGGGCACGGGACGCGCGGGCCGCGGCTGTTGAGCACCGTCGCGACGGCGCGCGAGCCTCGTGAGGCTCGGAACACCTTTTCACACGAGCTCGTCGTCGACGACGGTCACATCGACCAGTTCGGCCACGCCAACAACGTCGTCATCCTGGGCTGGATTCAGGATGTCGCCGAGGCTCACTCCGCGTCGGTGGGATTCCCGCTCGCGGCCTACGAGCGACTCGGGGCGGCTTTCGTCGTGCGCCGCCACGAGATTGATTACCTCCGTCCGTCCGTCCGCGGCGATCGGCTTTGGGTGCGTACTTGGGTATCGACCGCGAGGAGCGCCTCGTGCAGCCGCGGCACGGAGATCACCTCCGCCGAAGACGGGCGCGTGATGGTGACGGCCATGACGACCTGGGTGTTCGCCGAGCTCGCCACCTTGCGTCTCGCCCGCATCCCGGACGACGTGCGCCTCGCCTTCGGCTTCGACGCGCGCCGCCGCGGTGACGCCACGGCGTCGAACGACTAGCGAGCCGGCGCCAGCACGAGCTCCTCGCCGTCGCTCGGGACGAGGACGCGCTCCGACAGGCCCTCGCTGCGCATCCGCGCGGTGAGGTCCGCGCGGCGCGTCGGGCAATGGTCGAGCGCCTCGAGGTGGTTCAGGATCAGCGTGCCCGGCGTCGCTCGCGCGAGCGTCACCAGCTCGTCGACGCTGAACAGGATGTCGCCGCCGAGGCCCATGTTCGCCGCGCCCGCCGGGGCGACGACGACGTCCGGTCGCAGGCGCTCGATCGCCTCGAGGACGGCGTCCGTCAGGACCGAGTCGCCGACGAGGTAGAGCGTCGGCTCGCCGGGGTGCGCGAGGAAGAAGCCGTGCACGACGCCCATCGCCCACCCCATGAAGCCGCGTCCGTGGCGGGAGCGGATCGCCTCCACCTGCACGTCCTCGAGCGCGGCGACGTCGTGCGCGTGGACGCCCTTGCGCCGCAGGCTCGGCGCGTCGTGCGCGCTCGTCCACGTCGGGAGCGTGCGCTCGCGCAGCAGCGCGAGGCCGGGGCCGTCGAGATGGTCCGGGTGCGCGTGCGTCACGATCGCCGCCGTCGCCTCGCGAAGGGCGCGCGTCGCGATCGGGGGCAGCGCGACGAGCGGGTTCCGGCGGTATCCCCCGCCGAAGAGCTTGAAGCCCATCATCGCGCCGGCGTCCGAGAGCATCGGATCGACGAGGAAGCGATGGCGGCCGAGCGTGACGAGCGCGGTGGCGTTCCGGAGGTGCAGGTATTTCACGCCCGGTCATTTGGCGCCGAATCGCGCTCCGCGCCATATCCATGGATGGATATATGATATGCTCCATCGGATGGAGGAGTGGGACCTCTACCGGACGTTTCACGCCGTCGCGCAGAGCGGCGGGTTCGCGGCGGCGGCGCGGGCGCTCGGCGTCAGCCAGTCGACCATCAGCCGTCACGTCGCGCGGCTCGAGGGGCGCGCGGGCACGCCGCTGTTCGAGCGCTCCATGCCGGGGAAGACGACCGAGCGCGGCGCGGCGCTCCTCGACGCCGTTCGACCGATGGTCGAGGTGGCGGCGCGCGCGGACGCGGCGCTGGAGACCGCGTCGGCCATCGACGGGGAGGTCACGATCACGACCGTCGGCGAGATCGTCCGCTGGGTGCTCGCGCCCAACCTCGCTCCGCTGTACCGCGCGCATCCGCGCCTGCGCGTCACGCTGCTCGCGAGCAACGAGGTGCACTCGCTCGCGGGAGGCGAGGCCGACGTCGCGCTGCGGATGGCGAGGCCCGCGCGCGGGGAGCTCGTCGCGCGGAGGCTCGCCGTCGCGTCGTTCGCGCTCTTCGCTGCGCGCTCTCTCCGTGTCGACCGTGACACGCCGTGGCTCGGCGTGAGCGGGACCCTCGCGCGCGTGCCGGAGCATCGGCTCGCGGCGCGCGCGCTCGGCGGACGAGCGCCGCGCCTCCTCGTGCCGGACATCGACTCGCTCGCGACGGCGGTCGCGGCCGGGCTCGGCGTGGCGGTGCTGCCGCGGCTCTACGCGGCGCAGAGGGGTGACCTCGTCGAGGTCGATCCACGCGCGCTGGGGGGACGCGAGGTCGGGCCGTTCGCGGCGCGCGCGCTCTGGCTCGTCGTTCATCGATCGAAGCGCGATCTGCCCAAGATCCGCGCCGTCGTCGCCTGGCTCGACGCGCTCTTTCGCGACGATGCGCCGCGCCGATAGCATCAGCTCTTCACGAGCGATCTCATGGGCTAAGATCCTCCGTCCCATGAGCAACGACAAAGGGATCGCCCTGACGCACCTCACGGGCGACGGCCACGCGCACATGGTCGACGTCGGCGAGAAGGAGATCACGGCGCGCCGCGCGATCGCCCGCGCGCGGGTCCGCATGCGCCGCGACACGTTCGTCGCCCTCGCCTCCGGCACGACGCCGAAGGGCGACGTCCTCGCCGCCGCGCGCATCGCCGGCATCCAGGCGGCGAAGATGACCTCGCATCTCATCCCGCTCTGCCACGCGATCGCCCTCACGCGCGTCGAGGTCTCGATCCGCCTCGACGGCGGGATCGCCGTCGTCGACGCGGTGGCGGAGGCGCGCGACCGCACCGGCGTCGAGATGGAGGCGATGGTCGCGGCGAGCACGGCCGCGCTGACGCTCTACGACATGCTGAAGGCGATCGACAGGGGCATCACCTTCGACATCGCGCTGGTCGAAAAGAGCGGCGGCAAGAGCGGCCTCTGGAGCCGCCCCCCGAGCCCGACCGACACCGAGGACGTCGAGACGAGCGCGCCGTGACCGCGCGCGCACGCGCCTCGATCCGCGAGGAGCCGCTCTCGGTCGACGAGGCCCTCTCCCTCGTGCGCCGCCCCGAGGCCGGCGGCGAAGCGGTCTTCGTCGGCGTCGTCCGCAACACGAGCGACGGCCGCGCGGTGACGCGCCTCGAGTACTCGGCCTACGCGTCGATGGCGGTGAAGGAGATGGATCGCATCGCGGCGGAGATCGAGCGCGAGGTCCCGGAGTCGCGCGTCGCGGTGATGCATCGGACCGGCTCGCTCGCCGTCGGCGACGCCGCCGTCGTCTGCGCCGCGAGCGCCCCTCACCGCGGCGAGGCCTTCGAGGCGTGCCGCCTCCTCATCGATCGCATCAAGGAGCGCGTCCCCATCTGGAAACGCGAAATCGGCCCCGACGGCGAAGCGTGGGTAGGCTGGGAAGACGCGCGCTGCGCCCCCGATCACGCGCATCACGATCACTGATCGCATCGCTCCGAGCTACGAGCTCGGAGCTCGGCGTTGGCGCTCCATGCTCGCCGCCTCAGTACGTGTCGACGATCCCGAAGTCGTCCGCGTCGAGCGGCGGCGCGGGAGGCGCGGGCGTCTCGGGGAGGGTGGAGAAGGCAGCGTCGACGGCCGCGCGGATCTCCGACCACGGCGTCTCGAACGTCGGGACCGTACCGACGGTGACGAACCTGTGCGCGTCGCGCTCGCGCGTGAGGTTGTAGATTCGATAGCAGGAGCCGTGGTGCGGCTCGTGGAGGTCGCCGAGCGGGATCGAGACCGGCTGCATGACGCCGTTCGCGTCCGCCTTCATCCAGCCGGCGCGGTAGAGCGCGAGGCACTCCTTCGGATCGATGCCGTCCGACGCATAGCGCCCCGCCTGACTCGGGTCCGCGATGCGGCTCTCCATCCAGCGCGCCCACGCGTCGGAGGTCTCGGTCGCGTCGAGCCCCGTCTTCGTCATGAGCTCCATCGAGAGATCGTCGGCCTCTTGCTCCATCGTGTAGATGCCGAGCTTGCGCGCGACGACCATGGCCTTGAAGGCCATGCTGTCGAAGTCGAGCTCCTTCGCCTTGCCCTGCAGCTCACCGAAGAGGTCCGAGAGCATCTTGGACGGTGGAGTCGCGCCGGGCGCGGCGGTCGGGACGAGAGACGCTCCAGCGCCGAAGTTGCGATAGAGGAGCGACTGCATGTTCGACGTCGGGATCTGGTCATTGGGCCCGACCTTCGTCATCACCGCGCAGTTGATGAATTCTTTTTCGACCTCGAGATACTTGGCAATCGCGGCCGGAGACGGCACGGCCCCGCGATAGCGAAGCTCGTTCACGTACGGCGCGATACCGGTGTAGAGACCCGTGCAAGACGCATCGAACGGCGCGGCCTCGGGGGCGCGCGGCGGGTTGAAGCCGTTCTGCATCGCGGCGACGAGGTCGAGGATCAGAGGCCGAAGTCGCTCGCTCATCAGCGATCCGGTGATCGGAGACGGGAAGTACGGCGAGAGCTGCTGCAAGCGCTGCTGGAGCTCGGCCGAATCGGCGACCGGCTCGGGCTTCCCCGGCACCGGAGGCGTCTTCTGCTCGTAGAAGTAGTTGTACGTGCCGTGGCGCGAGCCGTGCGCCTTGTAGAAGTGGGCGAGCTCGTGCGCCACGACCATCGCGACGGCCTTCTCATCCGGCAACGACTGGAGGATGCGCGTCGTGAAGTAGATGTACTGCGACGAGCGGTACGTCACCGCTTCGAGGTTGCTCAGGTCCGCGGGGCGGCCGTACGTCGAGAGCGTGCATCCGCTGTACGGACCGCCGTCGGGGTTCGCTCCGACCACGGAGAGGCGGTCGCCCGTCCATTCGTAACGACACGGCGTGCCGGTCTGCCCGGCCGGTCCAAAGTCGCTGTGCCGTTCGAGCCAGCGCGTCGCGCCGGACTTGCTCGGCCAGTTCGTGGCCTCCGCGCACGCGCCCTGGCCGAAGGCGACGTTGCTTGCATAGAGCGAGATGTTGGTCACCGGAGCCGCGCCAGCGTCACCATCGACGCCGGGCAGGGGTATGGGCGCGCCGGGGGCCGGGATACCTGAAAGATCCACCGGGCGGCCGAGGCACGTCCTGGCGGTCGAGGCCCAAGCGTTGTTCGTCCTCGAGTTGTAGACGACGATCACGGGGCGGGGCGCCGCGAGCTCCTGGCCGGCGTTCTCCTTCACCATGATCCGAACCGTCGCGTCGAACGCGTCCGCCCACCTCTGGAGACGAACCGTGATCGGGTCGTCCGGCGGGAGCTCTACGCCCGTCCCGATCCGCGCCGAAGCGGCAGAAAAGCTCGCAAAATCGGCCTCCACCCACGAATAGACGGAGTTTTCGTTCGTGGGGTCCCCCTCCGTGTGCTCGCTCTCGTCGGACCCGACGGAGCCCTCCGCGTTCGAAGCGCAGTGCACGAAGGTGGTGAGCGCCGCGAGGCCCAACGTGATGAGCAAGCAGTTGCGCAACGGCCCGCTGTAAGGAAGGTTCATGCCCTACCTTTCAGCAGGTTTCAGGCCACCCGCGATCAGCGAACGACGATCCGGCCGACGCGAGGCTCGGCCGACTTCGAGTGGGTCGTGGAGAACGGCAGAGTACTCGCACGCGCCTGCCTTCTCGAAGCCTTCGGGGGCGTTGAGCTGCCCGTCTCGATGTCGAGGAAGCCGCGCGTGTCGGCGCGGTACTCGAGATAGCGATTGCTCGCCCACGACACGCAGCCGTCATCGCACGCCTTGCGATCGTCGGGGACGCCCGCTCGCGACCGGTCGCGATCTCGCGGATCACGATCTTCCCGTCGCGCGACGCGACCGTGTGCTTGCCTGCAAGAAGAGCTTCGTCGCATACCAGCTTCCGCCGGTGCCGGTGTATCCGCCGGTCCCGGTCGGCCGCATCCCGGCGCCGAGGACCGCGATCGAGAACGTCGTCGGCGCGAGCGGCTTCGTCCCCTGCCCGCGGTCCGGAGCCCAGAGGACGGCGTTCACGAACGCGAGCTTCTCCTGCGGGATCTTCGCGAAGCCGACGCCGAAGCGCACGCCTCCCGAGGCCTCCGCGTCGAAGAACGTCCAATCGCCTCCCGGCGCGTGGAAGGGCGCCGTCGTCGTCGGCTGCTGGCCCTCGTGGACCGCCCACTCGACGCCGGCACGATGCCACGACACCGGCGAGCCACACCCAGAGAACACGACGTCTCAGCATCCGACGCGGCCCGAGCCTAACGCCTCCCCTACCCCAAATGGGGACGCGCTCGGTGGCTCAGAGCAGCGGGAGGACGGCGCGCTCCATCGCTTCAGCGGCTCGCGCGTCGTACGCGAACGCGTCGGGTGCGCTGGACTTCAGGAGGTGACCGTGCGCGAGCGCCTCGCGCTCGATGCCGTCGAGGGCGCCGAGCTTCGTCGCGGCGGCGGCGGGGACGAGGACGCGATGGCCTGGGCTGCGGACGTGGGCGGAGAAGGTCTTCGGCTCGCGTTTGCGGTCGAGCGCGGAGACGAGGCGCTCGTAGGGGAGCTCGAAGCTCGGACCTTGGAGCTGAGCGCCGAAGGCGGAGGCGACGCCGCCGAGGTTCTTCTCGATCGCGCCGGCGCGGCGGAGGACGTCGGTCGCCATCGTGGCGAGGGCGGCTCGCCCTGCGTCGCCGTTCGGCCGCAGGCAGGACCACGCGACTTGCACGCGCACGTATCGGTCCGCGTCTTCGGGGCGCGGGAAGTGGTTGGAGCCTTCAGGTTGATGCGAGACCTCGAGGCGCTTCGCGCGGTTCCACGGACCGAGCTCCAGCGTCACGTCGGCGCCCTGCTCGAGCTCCGCCTCGATCTTCTTCCACGTCGCGTCGCCGACGACGATGGGCGCCGGGAACTCGAGGGACTCGCCGCCCTTCCGCAGCACCCGTGCGCGCAGGCCGTCGTCGGCGCCCGGCGTCTCCTCGTAGTGGTCGAAGCGAAGGTCGCACGTCGGGTCGCGCGTCACGCGCATCGTGAGCTGACCGCGCACGAAGACCTCGGCGCCGCGATCGAGCGCGGCGTAGATTTCATCGTGCGACGCGCCGTCGGCGAGGACGACCTTCTCCGGTCGTGGATCGCTGCGATGGACCTCGAAGAGCGTCTCGCCGATCGTCGCGACGATGCCGACGACCGCGCCCGCGATCTCCGACCATGAGCGATCGAAGCCGAGCCAGCCGCAGGCGAACGTGCGTCCGGCGTAGGCATCGAGGTGGTACTCGCTGTCCGGCGTCGGGACGCCGTCGGGCAAGAGCGGGATCCGCAGCGCGGGCGAGATCCGGATCGTGTTCCTGCTCGTCGCCTCGAGGGTCGCGTCACCGGCCGACATCGTCGCCTCGAGGTGGAGCGGACCTTCACCTTCGCGCGCGAGGAGGCTCTCGACGTACACCACGACCTCGCTCGGCCGCTCGAACGCGCCGCCGCCAAACGCCGGTCGGTCGGGCTCGGCCACGAGCTCGACGGCGGGGCCGCGCGCGACGATCGCGCTCCCCGATCGATCGAGCGCGAGCTCCGAGCGCACGCCTCCCGCCCCCATCACGTAGACCGACGCGACCTCGAGCAACGCGAAGCCGCTCCCCGCGAGGCGAATCGTGAGGTCGCGCGCGCGGTCGCCTTCCTTTCCGCCGGAGAGTTGCAGCGTGGTGTGGAAGCGATGCACGCGCCCGACGAAGCCGGCCTCCTTGCTCGACATGGGCGCCTCGAGCGAGAGCGGCTGCGGACCAGCGGCCGCGCCGAAGCCGGACATCATCTCCGACAGGAACGTGGCGGGATCGACGCCGAGGCCGGCGAGGTCCGGCGCGAACGCAGCCGCGAGCTTCGCGATCTCCGCGCGCACGCGGTCCTCTCGCGGCGGCGCCCGCTCCGCGTCGAACGCGTAGAGGTAGGCCGTTCGGCCGTCGGCCTCCTCGTCGTAGGAGGAGAGGAGCGCGTTGGGCAGACCGAGGACCTCGGCGACGGCGAGGACGTTCGGCTCTCCCCCGAGCTTCTCGACGACGATGCCGGCCTCGAGCTGCTCCCTCGCCTCCGGGAAGTAAGCGGCGAGGAAGAGAGGACGGATGCGATGCCGTCCATCGGCCTCGAGCACCGCATCCTCCGGCACCGTCGACACCCCGACCTTCTCGCCGCCGCGATGCACGGCAACCGACGAGTAAAACGCATGATCGCACTCCCCCTCGAGCGTAAAGACCGGCTCCGCGATCGCGACAGAGAGCGCCCCCGCCCACTCCGTCATCTTCCTCGGATCGTCGGCAAGCATCACCCAACCATCCCGCATCGCAACGACGACCCGACGCATGCCCTCGGGAAGCCCCACGTCCGTCTTGAAGTACCCCTCCTTCGCGAGCACAGCATCCACGACCGCAAGAACCTCGTCGACCGCCGCGCGAACGAACATCGCCTTGATCACGCGCCCATGCTTTCACAGCTACGCCCGCGTCCATCGCTCGATTCAGCTCGGAGGCGAGCTATGCTGGACGAGGATGGTCGCACGCTCGACGTTCGTGCTCCCCCTCGGGGCTTTCTCGGAGGGCCGGCTCCCGGGCCGCTACACGCTCGAGGAGTGGTACGAGCTCAACGCGCGACGCGACGAGAAGTTCGAGTACTTCGACGGGTTCGTCGTGTGCATGAGCGGAGGCTCGAAGGATCATGCCACCATCACGTCGAACATCCATGGCGCGCTGTTCGCGCAGCTCAGCGGCAAACCATGCCGAGCTCGGCCCGAGTCGCAAGCGATCGCCGTGAGCGCGAGGCAGTTCCGATTCGCGGACGTGTCCGTGGCCTGCCCGCCTCAGTTCGTCGACATCCGCGGCTTCGACTGCCTCGCCAATCCTACGGTGATCGTAGAGGTGCTCTCCGCGTCGACACGTGAATTCGACGAAGGCGACAAGCTCGCCGACTGGCTCCGAATCCCAAGCGTGCGGCACGTCCTCCTCATCGAACCCGATCGCCCCCTCGTTCGCCACTTCACGCCCGGCATCGCGGACGCCCGCGCGCACGAGACGCTCTCGATGCACATCGAGCTCCCCGAAGTCGGCGGCACGCTCACCGGCCGCGACATCTACCTCGACGCCTCGTGGCGCTGAGCGGAGGTCACGGCGCAGCACCGACGCCGGCTCAGCTCGGCTCGGCACCGAACACACCGAGACCGAAGTGCGAGGCGTACCCGATCGCAATCGGACCGCGCACCGGCTCATCGAAGACGAGACGAAGCGCGAGGCCGAGATCCTTCGGCGGCGCCGCCGCGGGCGGACGCCGAACTCGGACGAAATGACGGAGGTGGAGCGTCTGCGCATCCCACGGCAGCATCTCGATCTCCGCACGCGGAAAACCGCGGCTCGAGAGTTCTTCCCTCACCTGCTCTAGCCACGAGTTCTTTCCCTTCGACTTCACGAAGCGTGGCAGAACGGTCGGCGTCACACTCGTCCAGCGGCGCGCGCCTTCGCGCGGACCGAGGAGACGTTCGACGCCCCTACCTAGCGGCTCGGGGATCGCGCGGAGATCGTCGAGAGTTCCCTCACCGACCAGCGCGACACGCAGCTCTCCCACGCCTCCCTTCGTCCACGTCCGCTCGAGGCCCTGAATCCCGCGCTGCGCGACAGAGCCGAGGCCCATCCGCGCGAAGATGAGGACGTGATCGAGCCCCCCATCAGCGTCGAGATCGACCGGCAGCACGTGCGCATGCCCGTGACCTCGGAGCGGACGGCGCAACGTGTCCCTGCCCGTCAGCTCCGGAGCTCGACCGTCCACGCGCGAGACGAGCGCACGATGAACGAGCTCCGCCTGCGGGAGTGTGCGCGCGACCGACGGGAGCGCGCCTCGATTACCGCTCGGCGTGGACAGCGCGAGGAGCGCGCTCGTCACCTCTCGCCGCGACGGGCGTGGACGCGTGGGCGACGGCGTGACCGCGAGCGCTTCGCGCTGGCGCCAGTACAGGACGCGTCGCGAGCCGGGCGGCTGACTCCAACCGTGAATCTTCCACCACGACGTATCGCGCTGCAGACAGTCGACGAGATCGATCGGATACGGCGCGACAGCAGCGGCACGTGCCTTCTCGAGCTTCTTGCTCGGCTTCGACTTCGACGGCACGTCCACCGGTATCCCTTGCGACGCGAGCGCGTGCGTGACGCGCTCCTCACGCCATCGCTGGTAATCGACGGCTTCGACGGGCGCGAGGAGCGCGATCTGCTCCCAACCGCGCTCGCCGACCATTCCGTCGACGTGAGGCCGAACGTCGAAACCGTCGGAGATCGCATCGTCGGATACGAGCTCGCCCTCGACCCAGCTCTCGCTCCGGCCCAGGTAGGGCAGATCGCGCGCGATCGCTCCCAGCGTCTCACGCGCACGCTCACCGAGCGCACAGTCCCAGCACACCGCGACGACGCCGTCGCCCACGTCGGCCCAGGCGTCGAACACCAGCGACGTCTTCTCGCGGCCCTTCTCGAGCGTCGCCATCGGCATATAGTGACGACTGTGCGCGATGGACGCGAGCGGGAGGCGATAGCGCGGCAGCGTCGACGCGAGCGCCTCGATCAGCTCCCGGCCCTCCGCCGGCACCTGTGACCACCGCTGCGTCGCGTAGCCTGCCGCGATGATCGCACGCACGAGACGCCACGGGCTCGGTGGCCACTCGACGAGCGCTTCGTTGACGTGGTGCCCGTGCGGCGTCGCGTGATAGCGCCCGCCGGGAAAACGGAGCAGGAGCGTCGGCATCGCTCACTGCTCCGCGCCGTCGCCGTCGTCCTCGCTTGCCTCGACGGCGTCATCGCCCTCGGCGTCCTTGCCCTTCTTGAGCTCCGCCTCGTACGTCACCGTCTTGTGGACCATCTTCTCTCGACACGCGGCGATCGCGCTCGGCAAGCCCCCTTCACCTTCGAGCTCCGCGAGCGACGGAAGCGTGAAGCCCTCTGGCCGGAGCGCGGCGATCGGTGCTCCGCGATCGACGGGCTCGAGATCGCAAGCCGCACGCAGCCGGAGGTCTCCATCGAGGAGCCGCCGGACACGGTGCAGCGCAAGCAGGATGAGCAGGCGCTCGACCTCCGCGCCGAGCGCGTAGCCGCGGATCTGTGCGAGATCGAGGTTCACGTGACAGTCGATCCGCTCGGCGGTGAACTCGTCGCGCGCGAAGGGCACGTTCCCGAAGCCGTCCTTCGTCACGCCTGACGGGTTGACGTGATCGTTCTTCACGCCGCCCGAAGGCGCGACGCGCACGCCGGAGGCCTCGATGAACGCCGAGAGCGCCCGCGCGATGCGGAGGCGGCCGCCCGCGAGCTCCTTCTTTGCGAGGAAGACGCCGTGAACGAGGCTGCCGACATCGTAGCGGAGGAGGACCTCCGCCAGCCTTGCGCGATCGATTGGTCCTTCTTCGAGCCCACCGAGATCCTTCTTGAGCTGGTCGAAGAACGACGGATCGAGCCTATTCTCGAGGAGGTACGGGCTGTTCAGCCGGTGAGCTTCGAGCATCGTGTCCGTGAGAAACTCCTTCTTGCGCGTGACAGTCACGTGCGAGATCCCGTCGAGGATCTTGATCGGACGTTTGCTGGCGACGTCCCAGCACGTCGTCTCGAGTCGGTTCGCCATGCTCTGCGCGCTCTCGACCAGGAGCTTCGCGCCGTCCTTGGTCTGATAGGTCGCTGCTCCGAGGCTCGGGAAGCCGGTGGGCTGGAACCGGTCGCCCTGCAGCGGCTGGAGCGCGACGGTGAACAGCACGCGGGGTGAATTGGCGAGAGAGTTGAGATCGACGCTCATCCGTGTCCTCCTACTTCGTCGAGACCATCGCCGGCTCGAACGATCGAGCGAGCGCGCGAGCCGACATGCGGCCGATCGGGAACGCGAGCGCAGACGCCCACAGCCGGGCGGTCACCGCGTCCGCGTATCCCGTGAGAATGGGCGGAGAAAGACCGGCAGCGCGCAGACGTCGCAGCGCGACCTCGATCGCCGCGGGAACGTCGCCGGCGCGGAGCCGGCGGAGCATCGCCGGATCGGTTGGGATGACTGGACGGTCCGGGAGCGCCCACGGCAAGGATGCGAGGCGGAGCGCGACCCACCCCTCGTCCGGCGCCGGGCCGCGCACGCCGGTGAGATCGATCCGCGAGCGCCAGAGATCCCAGCGCACCGCCATGAACGCGCGAGCGAGCGCCGACACGCGCTCGAGATCGACCGCCCCGCGCAGGACGGCTCCCAGATCGGCGAGATGCGCCGAGCACCCCGGCGCGGCGACGAGCGCGAGGCGGCGCTGACCGCGCTGGGTCCCTTCGAGGAGACGGCGCTCCACGAGCGCCACGAGATCCGAGGCCGCGCTGCGACCGCTCATCACGACGCGTGGATCGCGGGCGAGGCGTCCGTCTTGCTCGGCATAGCGGCGCGCGGCGCGATCGAGCGGGAGCCAGTGATGCCGGATCGGATCGTGTGGACCGCGCGGACCGTGGAAGCTCGCGGCGCTGCCGAGCGCGCACGCGAGCCGCCACTCGGCGGTGCCGTCGTTCGTCGCCTCGATCCACGCCGGCAAGAGCGCCGGGATCGGCCCGAGCTTCGTCGCGCTCCCGAGCTGCTGGACGCTTTCGACATCGACCGCCGCGAGGAGGACCGCTTGCCACCGTCCCGGCGCGGGGTCGTGCGTGAGCGCGGCGTACATCGCGTTCGCCAGCGCTCGCTCGACGCGACCGAGGCGCGCAGGCGCTCCCTTGTCGTTCGCCGCGCGGCGAAGCCGGTCAGTCCACGATGCGAGATCGTCGATGAGACGCCCCTCCGGTCGTGCGACGACATGCACGCGGTCGAGGGGCACGGCAAACTTCTGCTGGCCGTTGCGCTCGAGATAACCGAAGCGCGCGAACGCTCGAATCCCGCGCGCGATCCCGAGGCGCGCGATGGCACGCACGGCGTCCATCGGGTTCGTCGCGACGGCGCGCCCGACCTGCGCTCGTCCCTCGCCGAGCAACGCGCGGACGTCTGCGATCGAAGCGGGTCGAGACCAGAGCGGCATCCACTGCTCGCCGCGCTCGGCCTTCTCGTCGCCGGCGGAGCCGTGACCGATCGGGTGAGGACGGACGGCGAACGGCGCGCTCGGACGTCCGGCTGCGAGCGTGTCGAGCTGCCGCGTCGAACGCGCGCCGAAGAGGACGGCGCCCTCGAGCATCAAGACGAAGTCCCATGGATTGACGAAGGCCCCGCCGCTCGTCCCTGTCGTCGCGTTCGCACCGCCGGCGCTCCCAGGGAGAAACTGCCCGACCGCCGCGCCCGGGAGACCGGCGACCGCTCGCGCCCAGAGCGCGCCTTCCAGCGTGACGCGCGCGAGCGGGGTCGGAGCGCCGGTCGCCATGTCGAAGAGCCTCGCGACGTGCTGCATGGCGTTGTTCGTGAAGTCGATGCGACCATCGTTGCCGCCCGTGCCCAGGAGAGAAGGGAACGACGGCGCGCCGTCCTCGCCGAGGACCACCGCCGCATCCATCCAGTCGCGATGCAGGCCGCGCCACTCGCGTTGACACGGGTTGAAGAGGTCGGCCTTGAGCACGGAGAACCGCTTGTTCGCAGCCGCGAGCTCGGCCTTGAACGCCGGATCGGACTTCAACGCTTGCGCTGCGGCCTTCTCCTTCGCGCTCATTCCTTTGCGCGCCTTCGTGCGCTCCTTGAGCTCGCGCACGGCCGCGTCGGCTGTGGCGAGCTCCTCGAGCGGCGCGCGCGCGGCCTCGATGCCACGACGGAACGCGGCGAAGCGCGGCGCGGTAGACGTCGCGAGGGGCGTCAAGCCCGGATCGTTCGGGAGGTAGAAGCCCGAGCCCTTGTTCCACGGCGAGACGAAGGGCGTTGGGGAGTACTCCTCGAGGAAGAAGCGTTCGAGCTCCCCGCGATCGAGAGCAGTCACAATCGAGAAGTGCTCGTCCTGCCAGGAGCCACGCGCTTCGGGGTCGCGCTGCTCGGCGATCACGCGGAGGACGCCGACTCCTTTGAGGTAGTGCGCGAGGGGGGCCGGCGCGCAGCCGGTCAGTCGATGCACGTGGAGCGCGCTCATCCCGCCTCGACGGCGCTGAGGAGTGGATCGGCGGTGACGAGACGTGAGGCTCGCCGATCAGCGGCGATGAGCAACGCCTCGAGCCACGCGAGCGCGGAAGGACCAAGCCGATCGACGAGCGCCGACGTCCGCTCCCGCCAGCTTCGCCCGGTCGTCGGAGACAACCCGAGCGTCGCCGGCTCGAGCGAGAGCGCGAGCGCCGGCAACGGCGGTTTCGTCGCGTCGAGCAGCACTGGAGCGAGCTCGTCGCCGTCGCGGATGCCACGGATGGGCAGCCCGCGACCATCGCGATCTCGGTACTCCTGATCGCGGGGCGACGCGTGGAAGGCGAGGCGGACCTTCCCGTGGTGCGACGCGACGAGGTACGCGAGCAGATCGAAATCGTCTGCCGAGCACGCGAGGATCTCCTCTTCGCAGGCCGTCGGCGGTGAGACCGGAAGCGCTCCGACGGGCGCGACGCCAAGGCGCTCGAACGTCTCGGACCATGGCCCGAGGAGCGCGGCGTGCCGCGGCGCGTGGCGGCGGACGACCGCGAACAGCGCGAGCGCGCTCGCGAGCTCGTGCCGGAGGCCCGGTCGCACGTCGCGATCGTCGCTCGAACGGTAAGTCTGCGGTGGACGTGGCCACGCCGCCTTCGGCGCCTTCGCGAGGTCTTGCCGGCGTGGACGGTCCGACGCGCGGATCCCGCCCTGAAATGCCGGGTGCGCCTTGCCGACGTCGTGCCAGCGCGCGGCAAGGACGAGGAGCCGCCTCAGCTCGGGGCGCAGCTCGACGTGAGCGGCGATCTCGTCCGCGATCGCGGCGGCCTCTCCTACATGGATGGCGATCGTCTTCCATTCCGCGACGCTGACATCGTCGGCGTCATCGGCGTCGTCCGCTTGGAGCTCCGCTTCGAGGTGTGAGGCGAGGGCAGC